>CAYRQB010000261.1:0-8506 GCA_964426025.1 uncultured Heliomicrobium sp. | reverse complement strand
AAACCTCGGTTCGCGGCACGCGATCAGGCGAAGGAACCGGGCGCGGTCTCGCCGCACGCAAAACGGTCTCGATGTTCGAACCACCCGCGCTGATTTGCACGCGCGATCCGGCGTCGGTTTCAGCCACCGAATAAAGCAGGCTGATTTGATACTTCCCTGCTCGCACGACTTCCAAATCCCATTCGACCGTCGCCAGCGCGTCTGCCCAACCGGTCAACCAGGCGTTGTTCGGATGTCTGCCGCTGAATTTGATTCCGCCGTCAAAACGCGATTGCGGCACGGGCAATTCAACCAGCGGCTCTTCTTTGTATCCGACTGAAATCGGCGGGCGAGAAACTTTTGTGTCGGGCAGGATTTCGCTCCACCACTTTTGGTAAGCCGCAGTCAGTTCGGCGAGGAGTTCTGAATTTTGCGACGCTACGTCTTTCGTCTGGCCGGGATCGTTTTCCATATCGAATAACTCCCAGCCACGACCTTCGTTGACCATTCGATAACGCTGAGTCCTGAGCGATCCCGTCTGTCGGTTTGGATTCGCAGGAACCTGATGCTGCTGGAAGATGATTCGATCCGGCCAATCTTCTGTTTTGCCTTCCATCAACGGGACAAGACTGCGACCGTCCTGCGGCAAAGTCTTCGGCATTTTAAGGCCGCACAATTCGATCAGCGTCGGGAAAACATCTATATGCGCGGCGATCTGTTTGATTGTCACTGACGATTTGAAACGCGCTGGCCAACGCACCAAGAAAGGTACGCGCGAACCGCCTTCGTGCAAACTGCCTTTCACTCCGCGCATTCCGCCATTGAAGCGTTCGCCGTTCGGCCCGTTGTCGGTCATAAAAATGACAATTGTGTTTTCGCTTAGCTTCAATTCGTCCAAACGGCCAAGCACTCGGCCAATGTTGTCGTCCAGGTTGGCGCACATTCCGTAAACGCTGGCCAGGTAATCATCCAGGCCTTTGGCTTTGTAACGGTCGAAGTATTTGTCCGGCACTTGAAATGGCGAATGCGGAGTGTTGTACGACAGGTAAGCGAAGAATGGGCGATTGCGATTCGCTTCGATGAAGCTGATGGCAGCGTCGGTCAGCACATCGGCGACATAGCCTTTGGTCTTCACCCATTGGCCATTGCGTTTGAGGCTGGTGTCAAAGTAGTTATTCCAGTGTCCCAGATTGAAACCCAGCGATTCCTGAAACCCCTGTCCCTGCGGCGTGTAAGGGTAATGCTCTCCGTTGTGCCATTTGCCGAAAAGAGCCGTGCGATAACCGCCATCGCGCAGAGCTTCGGCAATTGTCACTTCCTCGCTTCGCATGGTTTCCATTCCTTGAGAAACGCCTTTCGCGCCGGTTCGCAGCGAGTAACGTCCGGTCAGCAAACTGGCTCGCGTAGGCGCGCAAAGCGGGCTGACATAAAAACGATCAAAGCGAATGCTGTCCATCGCCAGACGATCCAGATTCGGAGTTTGAACCTGCGGATTGCCGTGAATGCCCAGATCGCCGTAGCCCTGATCGTCTGTGATTATCAGCAAGACATTCGGCTTTTTATCGTCAACGCTGGCCGCATCGCCTGCGCCAAGCAATAAAGTCGCCGTAACCGACGCAACCAGCAAGACATGAAACACACTGAACGCAAACGGCAACTTCGCAACTTCGGATTTCCGGCTGCCGAACATATGATCTCTCCATTTGATGTGATGATTAAGAACTAAGAGGAACCTCTAATGAGTCGCATCTTAATTGCAAGCCTTCTGAACGGTCAAATTACCGGCTCACTGCGCTGATTTCAGACTTCCAGGCGATGGTCGTGAATAGAGAAGATTAATTACAAACTTGCAGCATCTTTTTGACTCTGTGACTATAATGTTTCCATAATAACTAAAAGTCAGTGTGTTGGATGGCAGGCATGACAATTGATTACACAGGGCAGAACATCAATTCATCAGGAAGCAATTATAAATTCGATTTTTTGAGAGATTCATTTTCCACGGCGTTTGCGCCGGGCACGTATTCGGAATTGATGCTTGTGCCGTTCGGTCAAGCTCGCACCCTTTAGATTTAGGCAGTTTTCGGTAAGGAGATTCAGCAATGAGATCATCTGATGATAAATCACCTTTAGGTTGTCGGCAGTTGGGAATCGCGTTCAGCCTTCTTCTGCTCGCCGCTCCGGTATTCGCACAGAACGATTCGCAGAATGGTTCTGCTACACCACAGAAACAAACCAGCACAGCTAAACTCGATCCGCTTGATGAAAAAGAGAATCCGGAAATGATCGGCAAGCGGAACATCAACAAACATCAAATCAACTTCTACTCTGTCGACAAAGAAGTCGCCATTGGTCGCCAGTTCGCGCAGGAAGTTGATCGTTCGGCGAAGTTGGTCGAAGACCCAATCATCGTCGAATACATCAACAAGGTCGGTCAGAACCTTGTTTTGCATTCCGACGCTAAAGTCCCATTCACGATCAAAGTGATTGACGCGGACGAAATCAACGCCTTCGCATTACCGGGCGGATTTTTTTACGTCAACAAAGGATTGATTCTCGCTGCCGACAACGAAGCTGAAATGGCTGGGCCAATGGCTCACGAAATCGCACATGTCGCGGCACGACACGGAGTCGAGCAGGCGTCCAAAGGACAACTCGTCAATTGGGCGACACTACCAACCATCTTCCTGGGAGGTTGGGGCGGTTTCGCCATTCGTCAGGGACTGGGCTTGGCAATTCCGGTTGGCTTCCTGAAATTCGGGCGTAGCGCCGAATACGAAGCCGACATGCTTGGTGTTCAATACCTGTGGGCGACCGGATACGATCCTCATGCGATGGCTTCATTCTTTGAAAAGCTTCAGGCTCAGGAAAAGAAGAAACCTGGCACGATGAACAAAATCTTCAGCACGCATCCGATGGTCGGCGACCGCATTGAAAAGGTGAACGCGCTGATTGCTCGATTCCCCGAACGCAGCGAGTACACGATCAACACATCGGAATTCCAGCAGGTCAAAAACCGATTGATCTCTTTGACCAACGCCCGCGCAACCGGCGGACGCGGAGGCATTGGCGCATCAGAGGCTGACAGCAAACGCCCGACGCTGAAACGCAGACAGCCCGGAACTCCCGGTGAAGGCGGCGACACCAGCACTGGCGGCGAAGAAGAACAGAAGTCAGAACGCCCGACCCTGCGCAAGCAAGGCGAAAAGCCGCCGGGCAATTAACAACGCAACGATTGTTAATCTGTTGATGGGGAGCGCAGTCAATTAATCTGCGCTCCCCATTGTATTTTCAAACTTAGGCCAGGTTTCTTCAGCCCGATTCAACCGACTTTGTTATGAATTCTCTTCCTTCCCTGTTTTGTCTTTTGTTGCTCGCGATCGTCGGCGCTTGCTTACATCCCGCCGACAAATTGAAATCGCTTTCACTGGACGACAACGTTCACTTCGCCGAATTGCGCCACGATTCGTTCGACGTTTATTACCGTTCGCCTTTCGGCGCGGTTCCAGCAGGGACGAATGTCACTTTGCGGTTTCGTACTGCCAGGCAAGACGTGACGAACGTCTTTCTACGTCTTTATACCTACAACGCCGCGACGAACTCGACCACAGGCCCCGCTGATACCGCAATGGATTTTCTTGAAACACGCAACGAAGGCGGGACAACATACGACTTCTACTCGATCACTTTAACTGCCCCGTCTTCGCCCTCAGTTCTTTATTACAAGTTTCGGATAGTTGACGGCTCCGCGACTGCTTTTTACGCGGACGATTCGGCTGACGACCACGACAACCTGCGGCAAGGCGGCGAAGGTGTTGCGTCAACCACTGAACCTTTCCCTGCGTTTCAAATCACTGTTCACGATCCGGCATTTGCGACGCCCGGCTGGTTGGCCAACGCGAACGTTTATCAAATTTTCCCCGACCGATTCCGTAACGGCGATCAAATGAACGATTACGGACGACCCGGCAGCAGCGTTGGAAATCCGACGTTTTACGGTCAGCCGAACGCCGCCATCGCTCATCTGAACTGGAACGAAGCCATCTGCGATCCGCGAGGAACGATCTGCCCGAACGCATACGGTAATCAGTTTTTCGGCGGAGATTTGAAAGGCATCGAAGACAAGCTCGATTACCTGAAATCTATGGGCTTCGACGCAATTTACTTGAACCCTGTCTTCAAAGCCCGCTCCAATCACCGTTACGATGCCGACGATTTTATGGAAATTGATCCGGCGCTTGGCGGCAACGCGGCTTTCGATTCCCTGGTTGCAGCGGCAAATGCAAAAGGCATAAAGCTGATTCTCGACGGAGTATGGAATCACGCTTCGTCCGACAGCGTTTATTTCGACCGTTATCATCGCTACGCCAGCGACGGCGCCTGCGAATCGCTGAATTCAATTTATCGCGGCTGGTTTGTCTTCCTGAACAACA
This sequence comes from uncultured Heliomicrobium sp., assembly GCA_964426025.1. GTDB lineage: Bacteria > Acidobacteriota > Blastocatellia > RBC074 > RBC074 > RBC074. Next base: position 4,094 of record CAYRQB010000261.1, on the reverse strand, counting down.
ACACGCCTTGCGGCAACGGCGATTACGCCGGATGGTTCGGTTACGACAGTCTGGCGGAATTTGTGGATGGCAATGCGGCTGTGCGGAATTTCTTTTATCGGAATGCAGCGGGCAACGTGACCAAACATTGGTACGACCGCGGAGTGAGCGGTTGGCGATTCGATGTCGCGCCGGACATTTCGCACGACTGGTGGCACGATTACCGCCCTTTCGCCAAAGGCTACAAAGCCGACGGCCCGTTGATTGGCGAAATCTTCCCCGACGCCAGCCAATATCTGGCGGGAGATCAGCTTGACGGCGTGATGAACTACCGCTTCCGCAAAAACGCGCTCGGCTTCGCTCGCGGTTCAGCCAGTTGGCGAGACAATGACAATAACGGCACGAACGAAATCACTGCTCTGACTCCAAGCCAGTTCGACCGCGCGATGAAATCCATTCGCGAAGATTATCCGTTGCCAGCGCAAACCGCTATGCTCAACCTGATTGATTCTCACGACACCAACCGCGCGCTATACGCGCTGACACTGCTGGGCGATTCGATCGGCTCGGACGGCAGATCGGTTGAAGCCAAAGAACGAATGAAGCTGGCGGCGCTGATTCAATTCACATGGCTTGGCGCGCCGATGGTTTATTACGGCGACGAAGCGGCAATCAACGCTCCATCGCTGGCCAACGGACAGAATGGCCCGGAGGACGATCCATACAACCGCGCGCCGTTTCCCTGGCCGGACGAAAGCGGCAACTCGAACGTTTACGGCCCAACGGACGGCGAAATGATTTACTACTACGCGGTCATCGCCAGCCTGAGAAAAGCGCATCCGGCGCTGAGAACCGGCTCGATTGAAACTTTGCTTGTCGGTGACACAACGCCATCAAGGACCGACAACGACACCTACGCCTTCGCTCGTGCGCTCGGCAACGACAAAGCCATAGTCGTTCTCAACAATGGCTCGGCCAGCAACACTGTCAAAATTTCCGTGGGCAATTATTTTTCCAATGGCACACGACTTTATGATCATCTGAACCGCAGAGCTTACACAGTCAGCGGCGGCGAAGTGAACATCGTCATCGCCGCCCGCAGCGGCTTGATTCTGTTCAACAATGAACGATTCGTCTCTCCGCCGCGCCCACGCCTCGAAAGGCCGAGGTGAGGATCAATTCGCCGATTTATAGTTTTCAAAAAACGTTTTTCCCACTAAGCCACACGAAGTTTCACAAAGTACAGCAATCCTTCCTGTTTCTTCTTCGTGCTTTCTTCGTGTGCCTTCGTGGGCAGAGAGTCTTTTTCTTGATGTCCATATCAAGTTGCCGATATCGAAAACGGCAACTTGCCTTTTGACAATTCGACTTTTACACTCTGCCATCACTCGCAAGAACTCCTATCAAAATCAACGAGGCATTTATGAAGATTCATGAGTATCAAGGGAAGGAATTACTTCGCCGATTTGACGTCAAAGTCCCGCGCGGGATAGTGGCGCGCTCGGTTGCCGAAGCTGAAGCTGCGGCGAAAGAGCTTGGTTTGCCGGTCGTCGTCAAGGCTCAGATTCATGCCGGAGGGCGCGGCAAAGGCGGCGGCGTCAAGCTGGCCAAAACCGCCGAAGACGTTCACAACCTGGCCAAACAGATTCTGGGCATGAATCTGGTCACGCATCAGACCGGCCCCGAAGGCCGCACGGTTCGCACTCTGTTGATCGAAGAAGGATTGAAGATCAAACAGGAATTTTATCTGGGCATGTTGCTCGACCGCGCCGAATCGAAACTGGTCTTTATGGCTTCGACGGCGGGCGGAATGGACATAGAAGAAGTCGCCGCTAAAACTCCCGAAAAGATTTTGAAGGAATACATTGATCCGTCGGTCGGAATGCAAGCGTTTCAGGCGCGCAAGCTCGCTTTCGGACTTGGGCTGGCGCCGGAATTGATCGGCAAAGCAACAAAGTTTCTGCTGGCGCTTTATCGTTCATTTGTCGAACTGGACGCTTCCCTGCTGGAAATCAATCCCTTCCTGCTGACCGAAGACGGCGAGCTTTACGCGCTGGACGCCAAAGTCAATTTCGACGACAACGCATTGTTCCGCCACAAAGAATTCAATGAGCTGCGCGATTTGAACGAAGAAGCGCCGCTGGAAATCGAAGCCTCGAAGTTCGATCTGAACTACATCAAACTCGACGGAAACATTGCTTGTATGGTCAACGGCGCGGGATTGGCTATGGCGACGATGGACATCATCAAACTGGCAGGCGGCGAACCCGCGAACTTTCTGGACGTAGGCGGCGGAGCTTCACAGGAACGCGTCGAAAACGCTTTCCGCATTCTGCTGGCCGATGAAAACGTAAAAGCGGTTTTGGTCAACATCTTCGGCGGCATCGTCCGTTGCGACATGGTCGCGCGCGGAGTGGTCGAAGCGGCTCGCAATCTTGGCGTCAAAGTTCCCGTCGTCGTTCGTCTGGAAGGAACCAACGTCGAAGAAGGTCAGCGCGTGCTGAAAGAATCCGGCCTGAACTTTCTGGTCGCCAACGGCATGAAAGACGCCGCTGAAAAAGCTGTGGCGGCGGCGGCATAAGACATTTCGACAGGATTTACAGGATTGAGCAGGATCGAGAAAAAATGGAAATGGGATGAACAGCCAACTTTGGTTGTTCATCCTGAGAAATCCTGTCAATCCTGTCTACTTACCGCCTCAATCATTCAAAACAAATCAAAAGAGAAGGAGTTCTGAACAAGAGCTATGGCTAAGCTTTCAATTCGTGATCTTGAACTTGCCGGGAAACGTGTTTTCATTCGTGTGGATTTCAACGTGCCGCTGGAAGACGGTAAAGTTACAGACGACACTCGCATTACATCGGCCATTCCGACGATTCAATTTGCAATAGACAAAGGCGCAAAAGTCATACTGGCTTCGCATCTGGGACGACCGAAAGGTCAGCGCAACGCGAAGTATTCGCTGAAACCCGTCGCCGATCATCTATCCAAAGTGCTTGGCGTGGGCGTTTCATTTGCAAATGACTGCATCGGCGAGCAAGCAGTATCAGTCGTCAACAATTTGAAGGACGGCGAGATCGCCGTGCTGGAAAACCTGCGTTTTTACGCCGAAGAAGAAGGCAACGATCCGAAGTTCGCCGAACAACTGGCCTCGCTGTGCGACGTTTACGTCAACGATGCTTTCGGCACGGCGCATCGAGCGCACGCTTCGACCGAAGGCATGACCAAATTCGTCAAACAGGCCGCCGCAGGCTTTTTGATGGAAAAAGAGCTTCGTTATCTGGTGGAAACCTTGCGCGAACCTCGTCGTCCGTTTGTCGTGATTCTGGGAGGGGCGAAAGTCAGCGACAAGATTCAGGTCATCGAAAATCTGCTCAATTCTGCCGACGCGGTTTTGATCGGCGGAGCGATGGCTTACACCTTTCTGAAAGCACAAGGTTTGGAAACCGGAAAGTCTCTGGTCGAAGCAGACAAAACCGATCTGGCCACCAAGCTTGAAGCCAAAGCCAAAGAGCGAAACGCCAGATTGATTCTGCCTACCGATCACGTTGTTGCGGCGAATCCCGACGATGGAGCGAACGCCAAAACCGTTGGCGTTGATGCTACACCGGCAGATTTGATGGGCTTGGATATTGGAGCGGCTACGCAAGCGGCTTATTCTGAAATCATCGCTACGGCTCAGACGATCATCTGGAATGGGCCGATGGGAATGTTCGAGAAAGCGCCATTCGATCAAGGCACGCGAGCAGTTGCCAAAGCCGTCGCCGAAGCTTCGGAAACGAACAACGCAACTTCGATCATCGGCGGCGGAGACAGCGTCGCGGCAATCCACGAATCCGGCCTGGCCGACAAGATCACTCACATTTCAACCGGCGGCGGAGCCACACTGGAATTGCTGGCGGGCGATACCTTACCGGGCGTCGCTGCCCTGACCGAAAAATAATCATAGAAGGAAAGGAACTGGGCAGGATTAACAAGATTGATGAACAGGATTGCCAGGAAACATCTAACAACTTTCAATCCTGAAAAATCCCGTGAATCCCGTCAAAAAACTCGACTGATGAGAAAACCGATCATTGCTGGAAACTGGAAGATGTTTAAGTTGGTTGGCGAAG
>CAYRQB010000260.1:0-8536 GCA_964426025.1 uncultured Heliomicrobium sp. | reverse complement strand
CAACGTGCTGCCGTTGGATGATCGCGGCGCGGGTCGCGCAGTGGATCAGCTACCCAGCAATCGTCCAGCGACAATGGCCACGTACTTTCCGGGCATGACACAGGTTCCGCGAACGAACTCGCCGAACTTCCGCAATCGTTCATTCAGCCTGACCGCCGATGTCGAAATTCCGGCCAGCGGCGCAGAAGGCGTGTTGCTGGCGCTGGGCGGACGTTTCGCCGGATTCAGTTTCTTCGTGCAAAACAACCGGCTGAATTTCGTTTACAACTTTTTCGGACTGGAACGTTATGTGGTGACGGCGACCGAAAATCTGCCGACAGGCGCGGCAAAGCTACGAATGGAATTCACCAGCACCGGCGACAACAAAGGCTCGGCGGCGTTGTTCATCAACGACCGCAAAATCGGCGAAGGCATGATCCCAAGAACCGTCCCGCTGACTTTTGGTTTGAGCGAAGGCCTGACCGCAGGGCGCGATCCTTCGACGCCTGTGACCGAAAGTTATAAATCGCCGTTCGCCTTTACCGGCAAGCTGAAAAAAGTTGTCATGGAATTGAAAGAAGATTCAAAAACCGCTTCAGGCAAGTAGTCTGGCATTCCGAGCTGAAGAGAAGACCAATGAAAATATTATTCTTGAGCGTTGCAACACTGCTTCTGATTTCGCCGTTGGCATTGGCGCAAACCAAAAACCTGGCCGATGACAAACCGGCTCCGACCGTCAATCCGCGAATGACCGAACATTCAAAGAAGATGGCGCAGCAGGTTTACAAAGTCGCTGACAATGTTTACTGCGCCGTAGGTTTTGCCGCGGCAAACTCCGTCATGATTGTAGGCCGCGACGGCGTCATCATCGTGGACACGACGGAGTCGGTTGATGCGGCGAAACCCATCATGGCCGAGTTTCGCAAAATCACCGACAAACCTGTCAAAGCGGTGATTTACACGCACAACCACTCCGACCACACGATGGGCGTCAAAGCCTTCACCACCGAAGAAGACGTGAAGGCTGGCCGCGTGGACATTTACGCTCACGAAACGATGATGAACACGGTCATCAGCAACGCCAGCGTCATTGCGCCGATTCTGGGTTTGAGGTCGGGTTACACGTTTGGCATCTCGTTGGAAGTCGGACCCGAAGGCCGAATCAATCAAGGCCTGGGGCCTCAATTGGTCACCGGCCAAGGCAGTTTCATCGCGCCGACCAAGACGTTCAAAGACTCAATGGACGTGGAAATCGCCGGAGTAAAGCTGCGATTGATTTACGCTCCCAGCGAAACCGACGACGAAATTGTGGTCTGGTTGCCGGAGCAAAAACTGCTGCAAACCGCCGAAGTCATTCAGGGCGAAACCTTCCCGAACATCCACACCATTCGCGGCACGGCTTACCGCGACCCGGTCAAATGGTTCAAGACGATTGATATGATGCGCCGCTTGCAGGCGGAACACATTGCGCCTTCGCACGGCAGGCCAATGTCCGGCAAAGACAAGATCGAAGAAATGCTGACCGCTTACCGCGACGCCATTCAATACGTTCACGATCAAACCGTTCGGCAAATAAATCGCGGATTGACGCCCGATGAAATCGCCGAAGTCGTCGCGCAATTGCCGCCCCATCTGGCGCAGCATCCGTGGCTGGGCGAGTTTTACGGCACGGTCAAACATTCCGTGCGTCAGATTTATTTCGGCTATTTGGGTTGGTTCAACGGCGACCCGACGACGCTCGATCCGACTCCGCGAGTTGAACAAGCCAAACGTTACGTTGAATTGATGGGCGGACGCGATGCCGTCTTCAAAGCTGCCAAAATTGCTTTCGACAAAGGCGAACATCAATGGACGGCGGAGTTGCTGACGCATGTCATTCGCGTCAACAAAGACGACCAAGAAGCGCGCAAGCTGAAAGCCGACGCTTTGCGCCAACTGGCTTACAAAACGCAAAACACAAACTGGCGAAACTGGTACATCACGTCGGCGCGCGAACTGGACGGCACGCTGAACAAAGCCGTCGCTTCCGCAACGATGAGTCGCCTGGCCGCGCCGGAAATCATGCGCCAACTGCCGTTCAGCAAATTCTTTGAAGCGATGACCGTCAGGCTCGACCCGGTGAAAAGCGCCGACGCGCACATCATCGTTGCGTTCAAATTCACGGACACCGATGACGGCCTTGCGCTGGAAGTCAGACGCGGCGTGGCTCAGCTTCACGAATCGTTACCGGTCAAAGCAGACATCACAGTGAATTTGACGATGAGCGTCATGCAACGCATTATTGCCAGACAAACAAATTTCCTAAATGCAATACAGGCTGGCGAGATCAAAGCCGTAGACAAGGTGGCCGATCTGGCGCGCTTTTTCGGATTGTTTGATCAACCGGCGACCGAACTGCCGCCGTTGACCGCAAGATAAAGGACGGAATCAAAATGAACAGAATAATCAAAGGTGGAAGCTTTCTGTTTGAAAACTGCCTGCCGGAAGACATTTTCACTCGCGAAGACATCAGCGAAGAGCAGCAAATGTTCGCGGGCGTGGCCGATGAATTCATGCGCAAAGAAGTTCTGCCGCGATCAGAACAGATTTATGCCAAAGACTGGCCGGTCACGCGCGAGTTGTTGCTGAAAGCAGGCGAGCTTGATTTGCTGCGCATTGACATCCCGGAAGCTTATGGCGGGATGGGATTGGATAAGGTCAGTTCAGCTTATGTCGGCGAACAGATTGCTGTGATGCCTTCGTTCGGCGCTTCGCTGGGCGCGCACACTACAATAGGAACCTTGCCGATCGTTTATTTCGGAACGCCCGAACAACGAGAGAAATATCTGCCGAAGCTGGCGACCGGCGAATGGATCGCCGCTTACTGTCTGACCGAACCCGGTTCGGGTTCTGACGCATTGGCCGCCAAAACCAAAGCAACGCTGAGCGAGGACGGTAAACATTACATTCTGCGCGGGCAGAAGATGTGGATTACCAACGGCGGCTTCGCTGATGTCTTCATAGTCTTCGCCAAAGTTGACGGCGAAAAATTCACCGCATTCATCGTTGATAAAGGCCCCGGCGTCGTTCCCGGCCATGAAGAGAAAAAGCTCGGTCTGGATGGCAGTTCGACGACTGCGGTCATGCTGGAAGATGCGCGCGTCCCGGTTGAAAACGTGCTGGGCGAAATCGGCAAAGGCCACGTCGTCGCCTTCAACATTCTCAACCTGGGACGATTGAAGCTCGGCAGCCGCAACATAGGCGGGTGCAAATTCGCGCTGAACAATTCCATCGGCTACGCGAAAGAGCGTCATCAGTTTGGCCGCGCCATCGCCAGCTTCGGTCTGATCAAACGCAAACTGGCTGAGATGGCGATTCGCTGTTACGTCGGCGACGCGATGGTCTGGCGCACGTTGGGCGCAATTGACCGACAGCTTGAAACAATTGACGCGGGTGATCCGATGCAGGCGCTGAAAGCCATTGAACAATTCGCAGTTGAATGTTCGATCATCAAGGTCTGGACCAGCGAAGCTCTGGCATTCGCCACTGACGAATCCGTTCAGGTTTACGGCGGTTACGGTTATTCAAAAGATTATCCGGCTGAGCGAGCTTACCGCGACGCGCGCATCACGCGCATTTACGAAGGCACGAACGAAATCAATCGTATGATCATTCCCACGCGATTGCTGAAAGGTTCAGCCAAAGATCGTTTGCCGAATCTTGACGAAGAGATCAGCGACATTCTGGATCGAACCATCACCGATCCCGGCGGGGAAGATTTGATTTACGCTCGTCGCATTCTGAACAACGCCAAAGAAACTGGGCGGTTGGCGTTGGCGGCAATCGCGCAAACCTTCGGCGATAAATTCGGCGAAGAGCAGGAAACCGTCGCGCTGGCCGCAGACATCAGCGCCGAAGCCTACGCCGTAGAAAGCGCGTTGCTCAGAACCGAAAAGATGGTTGCAGCGAAAGGCCGGGAACAATGCGCCATGGCAATTGACATCACGCGGACTTATGCCAGCGACGCCGCTGATCGAATCGCCATCACAGCCAGCAACCTGGCCGCCGGATTGAACGAACCGAAAAAGTTGCGCGATGCATTCGAGCGATTGTCAATGCATCGCCCGGTCAATACCATCGCCGCTCGCCGACGCATTGCCGACGCAGTGATCGAAGCCGGACGTTACATTTGGTGAAGCGAAAAAACTTCGACCGACGATCTGATGAAAAGCCGCAAGCATTCTTGCTGCCTGCGGCTTTTTCATTTCGACCGAAAATTCATTGGTAAAGCGGTAAAGCCTCATAATCAGCCGATTTTTCAATTGTCGTTTCAACGCGCGAGGCATAGAATGACGGCCTCATCGCAGATATAGAGTCTCCCCCGCACCTTCCCTTTAACTCGTGCAGTTTAACAACAGGCCGGATTTACAGGCCGGGAGGTTTCAATGAACAAACTCTATTCGCTCATCGGCAGTCGCGAAGTTTACTCCTTGCATCACAACTGGACTGTGCTGGAAGCGGCCAGGTATATGGCCGACAAACGTATCGGAGCCGCAGCCGTGCTTGAGGGAGAGCGAGTTGTCGGAGTTTTTTCCGAACGCGATTTAATGACTCGCGTCGTCGTCGCTGGCCGTTCAGCAGCTCATACGCTGGTTTCCGAAGTCATGACTAAGAACATAGTGGTCGGAAATCCCAACGACACCGAAGACGAAGGTTTGCAAAAAATGCAACAGGCCAAATGTCGTCACTTGCCTGTCATCGAGAATGGCCGATTGCTTGGCTTCATTTCATTGCGTGATATTTTGCAGGTTGAAATCGAAGAACGTGATCAGGAAATCAGGTTGATGAACGAGTACCTGCATTCGGTTCCGGCAACGGTGAGTCACTAAAACAATCCACGCCTTTACAAATGTTTTACTGCGACAGACCGAGTCGGTTCAGCAAGGAAGCAAAGCGAACATCGGAATGCAAAGGGTCGAGCCTCGGCTCCACCTTCAGATAAGTGAGGTATTCGCTGCGTTCTTCAAAAGCCTTTTCCAACCAGACGAAGGCTTTTTCCTTTTCGCCCAGCCCGGCGTAAACAATTGCCAGATCGTAAGCCGGGACTTTGCGTTGTGAAGCATCGGCTGTGAATTCGGCAATCAGACGACGCGCTTGCTGTTTGTCGCCGCCGACAGCAAACGCGTGCGCCAGCGCGGCCATCACCACTGGCGAATTGCCTGAAAGCTCGCGCGCTTTGGTCAGCGATTCAATCGCCTCGCGATGTTTTCCCAACTGCCCGTAAGCCAATCCCGCGTAACGATGCGCGGCAAAGAAGTTCGGATCAATCGCCTGAATCTTCCGGCACTGTTCAATGGCCAGGTCATATTGCCGCGCGTAATAAAGCACCCAGGCCAGATGCGCGTTGGCGATCAAAGATAAAGGAGCCAAATCCTGACAACGCCTCACTTCATCAACCGCTTCGACACTGCGTCCCATTGAAGTCAGAAAGCTGGAATACCATTGGCGGGCGGGCGCGTAATTCGGATCAAGTTCGATGGCGCGTTTGAATTCCCTTTCTGAACCGACCCAATCCCACTCATAACGATGTTTGACGAACGCCAGCGAGTTGTGAGCTTCAGCCAGAGAATCGTCCAGTTGTAAAGCGCGTTCTGCCGCTTGCTTTGCTTTTGGCAGCGCTTCAGCAGAAGGCATTGCGCCGTATGCGCCGAGCATGTTGTACGAATCGGCCAGACCTGCATAAGCCGGAGCGTAGTTCGGCGCGCGCTTGATCGCCTGTTCGAACGATTCGACTCCCTGCTTCAAATCCGCCACCGTTCGCTGATTCCAGTAATATCGCCCGCGCAGATACAACTGAAAGGCTTCGCGCACGGCCTGCTCTTCGCGGGTCAAATCCAGTTGCAGGCGCTGAGAAACTTCGCGAGTGATTTCTTCCTGCAGCGCCAGCAATTCATTCGGCTTGCGTTCGTATTTCTGCCCCCAGATGTAACTGTTGTCTTTGGTGTCAACCAATTCGACGTTGATCGAAAGCAGGCCATTGCGTTTGCCGACGCTTCCGGTCAGAACGACCGGAACTTGCAGATCATTTCCGACCACGCGCGGATCAGGCAAAGCCGCTGAACCGCTGACCTGATAACGCAAGACCGAAGTCAGCGAGCGAACTTTCAATTTTGGAATGCGCGACAGGTTTTGAATCAATCCCTGCGTTATGCCGTCGGCCAGCGAATCGGTTACGGCGTCGGCGTTGAACCGTGCAAACGGCAACACGGCAATCGAATCTGTGACTCGCGGTTCGGGTTTCAACCACAGATAACCGGCGACTGCGGCGGCGGCAACCAGCAACATCGAAATCATCAAAACCCCGCGTTTGTTACGCGTAATTCCGCTGGCCAAATATTCGGCGCTTGAAATCGCGCGCGGCGATTCGATGACTTCAGTGTCATAACTGACGTATTTAATTCTGTCGCTGCTCTTTCTGCCGCTGCCACTGCTTCTTCTGACGCTCCCGCTTCTTCTAAAACTTCCGGTGGAATCGCCGATCGCGGTCGTGCGATTTATCCTGGATTGCTCGGCTTTGAATTCGATCTGCTGTTTCAATCGCTTCAAATCATTGAGCAATTCCTTGGCGGTTTGGTAACGGGATTCGCGATCTTTGGACAAAGCTTTGGAGATAATCCATTGCAATTCCGGTGGCGCATCCGGCAGCAAATCGGAAATAGGACGAGGTTCTCTTTCCAGAATGGCGGCCATCACATCGCTCATCGTATCGCCGTCGAAAGGTTTCTGACCGGTGATCATCTCGTACATCACCACGCCCAGACTGAAGATGTCGCTGCGCGAATCAACCTTCACAGCCCGCGTCTGTTCGGGCGACATATAACTGACCGTTCCCATAATCACGCCGGGCGAAGTGTCGCGCAATGGTTTGGTCGCGGCTTCGGGATCAACGTTTTCATCCGAATCAAAACTCTCGGTCAATTTGGCCAAACCGAAATCCAGCACCTTGATGTAACCATCCGGGCGCAACATCACATTTTCCGGTTTGATGTCGCGGTGAACGATTCCAGCGGCGTGGGCCGATGTCAGAGCGTTGGCAACCTGAATAGCTACGTCCAACGCTTCCGAAATTTTCATTTCTCCCCACGCCAGCCGTTGATTGATCGTTTGGCCTTCGACAAATTCCGTGGCGATGAAATGAATTTCGTTGGCGTGGCCGATTTCGTAAATAGTGATGATGTTCGGATGGTTGAGCGCCGAAGCGGCTCGCGCTTCCTGCTCGAAGCGATGGACCCGCTCGTCGTCCGATGTGAATTGAGGCGGCAACAGTTTCAGGGCGACGCGGCGACCGAGTTTCGTGTCTTGCGCCAGGTAGATTTCGCCCATCCCGCCGCTTCCGAGTTGTGAAAGGATTACGTATTGATTAAACCGTATGCCTGACGCAATGGCCATTGCCGAACCAAACTCCCGACGTGAATAATTGATCTGCTAGACTTCGACCTGATGATCAGGCCGAAGTCTAGCATCGCGTTCGGCCAATCGGCAAAACGCGTCTAAGTCAGACCACAAAACTTTCAGACAAGATGAACAGGATTTCTTCAGAATTTACAGGTCAGGAAAAGCAGCTTGATGTGCTGCCATCAATGCAGTTGCCTTATTAATCCTGAAAAGATCATCAATCCTGTCCAGACAGACTGTCTCAATATTGCCGTGCTCTGATTTAGCAAGTCATCACAATCGGTAATCCCAAACCGCGTCGTCGCTATTCCATACATGATTGGCAATCACACTTGATCGGCGATAAAACGTAAAGGGACGAACCGTTCCGCCACGTGAAAATTTGGTTGTTCGGTGAAGGTTGGTGAGTAAGTCAGGTATTGGCGTTCGCCGTTGAGTCGGCTGATGCGGAACAGATTGGCATGCCAGATGTCTCCGGCTTGCGGTTGACAACCGAAGGCCGAGAACGGAATCGCCATCACTGCGCGCCAGATTTTTTCGGCTTCGCTGATTTCGCCTATGGTTCGCATACCGCTACGCCATTGCCAATCGTGCCACATTCGGGAACGGTCAACGATCAGATCGCACCATTGACCTGTCGGAGCGATTTCAAATTCGCGGTAATGTTTTTCGTGAGGTTCAATCGGCGAACGAATAAATGCTTCGCAGACATCGCGATCCCACAGGGCGTGACGCTCTTCGTTGACATCGAACTCTTCGTCAATGTCCAGCTCTGTGTAGCCGCATTCAAAGCCGAAGATTATTTCCGTCCCGCTCCACAGCACGCGCGCGATGGTTTGCAATTCCGCTGGCGCAGCTTCGCCTAGCCAGTTTTGATTGATCGTCAAACTGCGAGCGCGCCGCCAGGTTTCGTCGGTAAAGTCGGCGGTGAATTGAGGCGCAGGATGATGGACGGCGATGATTTCTGAAGTTGGCATGCACTCACCAGAAAACGGTAAAAAGGCCGCCAGAGGTTATCCCTGAACGGCCTTATATTTTCCGATTGATGGGCATAACAGGATTCGAACCTGTGACTTCTGCCGTGTGAAGACAGCACTCTACCGCTGAGTTATATGCCCGAATT
>CAYRQB010000259.1:0-8556 GCA_964426025.1 uncultured Heliomicrobium sp. | reverse complement strand
GATTGAAGTAGTTGGTGAAGATGTTCAAACCGACGTGCGCGACGATTTCGACAATCTCACCTTCGTTGTAACCGGCGGCTTTCAGTTCCTTCAGATCGCCGTCTTTCACGTTGCCTCTGGTTTCGACAACGCTGCGGGCGAATTTCAACGCCGCATTTGATTTCGCATTGCCCGACGAAGCGTTGCGCGCAGCCGTCAATTCGTCGCTGTTCAGACCTGCGCCTTTGCCAATGGCCGTGTGCGCCGATACGCAGTATTCGCAGCCGTTCGCAGTTCCCACAGTCAGCGCGATCTGTTCGCGCAGCTTCGGATCGAGCAGGCCCCCAGCCAGAGCGCCGGAAAAATCCAGATATGCCTTCAAAGCCGCCGGAGAATTCGCCAACCCCTTCATCAAATTCGGAGTCATTCCGATCTTCGCCTGCACACCGTCAAGCAATTCTTTCGCTTTGCCAGTCGCCTGTTTCGGGTCAACTGCTGTTAATCTACTCATTGAAAAAATCTCCTTCTGTTATTTTGTTTGTTGTTACGTTTACCCCCCGCCTTGGGAAGCCCCTGCAGAAAATCCATCTCACGACCGTATTCAGCCGCTTTCATTGTTTATTGATGTGAGCCGCCAGGCGCGGCAAATTGATAATCAATGGCCGGTTGCGGTCGTAACTGACCAAGCCCATTTCGCGCAATTTCCCCATCGTCACTGTCACGTGCGCCCGGCTCATTGCCGCTGTTTGCGCCAGTTCGTCGTGGCTGACATGCAAAGTGACCGGGCCTGGCACCGCTTTGTGCGGATGGCCGCGCATTTCCGCCAATTGCAGCAGCAATCGGCTCAATCGTTCATCGGCTCCGCGATGCATCAGAATTTCCGCGCGCCGTTCCGCTTCGGCCAGCCGCGTGCAAAAAGTCAGCAGCAAAGCCTGCAATGCGACCATGTCTCCTTGCAGATAATTCACAAACTCTGTGTATTTCAGTTCCAACGCCTGAGCGTCTACACTGGCTCTGGCAAAGGTCTCGCGCAGGCTATGCTGCGGAGCGCAGAAGCAAAGCTCGCCGAGCATTTGCCCCGCTCTGACTTTGCGCAAAATGACTTCGTGGCCTTGCGCATCCGAAAACAAAATCGTCACCTCGCCTCGCTGGACGAAATACACGCGATCCGATTGATCATCCGGTCGCCAGATGTCCATGCCTTTGTCATACCGCTTCAATCTCCCCAGCCCTTCTTCTTTCGGCAGATGATGCAATGTCAAATCGGTCAGTGTCTGACAGGTGCGGTGATCGTCAGCGTATAATTGATTCAAGATCGTCATCGTTTGCATCTCCTATTTGAAGCTGAATTGTTTTCTCTCGATCGCAGGAACAATCTAACAAAACAATCTTTCCGGCAGTTGTTAGTTGGCTAACGTCTATTGCTTTCGGAAGACGATTGAGCACGAATTTGATTCTTCCGGATGATGACATTCCCAATCCGGATTCAACGCCTATATTCTTTACTCAAGCGAAATGGGGGCGAACGAGAGGGTGAAAATCTGATGGCTGTTGCGGATGCGAGCAGGATGTCCGCGCTCCAACATTTTCAGAAATGACAAAGCGCCAGATGAGTCGTGTGTCTCATCTGGCGCTTTTGATTTGTGGCGGAGCTTTTCCTAATTGGAAGGCTTGTCCGGTCGTGAAGGCCGCGAAGGCGGAGCTTCCCGCGATGGTGGAGTTTCACGAGACGGAGGCGCTTCGCGCGATGGTGGAGTTTCACGCGGCGGCGCAGATTCTCGCGGCGGAGCGGACTCTCGTGGCGGCGGCGAAGGCGGACGTTCGCTTCTTGACGGCGCTGATTCCCGCGGCGGAGCGGATTCGCGAGGTTCGTAACGCGGCGTTTCTCTGCGCTCAACCGGCGGACGCGACGGTGGCGGTTCGTTTCTGCGAGGCGATTCGTCGCGTGACGGCGGCGGTTCATAACGGCGCGGCGATTCCGTCCGTGATGGACGATCAGTCTCTTTGTTTGCGTCGCGGCTTGGCGTTGAACGCGGCGAATCACTCGAATCACGCGATGGGACATTGCGTTCGCTTTCCGGCAAACTGCGAGTCGGAGCCGGTATTCGTTCAACGGTTCGATATTCGCTCTCGCGCGGCGGACGTTCGGGACGAACAATCTGCCCATCCTGAATTCGCGTCGGCGGAGTTGAATTCGTTTCGGCGTTCCGCGTCGGCGCGCTGCGATCCGGCAAACTTACGCCGGATTGAGCTTCGCGATTCGGACGCGAGCCGATTGCTTCACCGCTTCCGCGAACCGGACTGCCGTTGCGATCAAAACTCGGCGCGGGTCTGCGCTCGACAACTGGTGCTTCCAGCCTTCGCGCAATTTCCGCGCGATCAACTTTCAATTCGCGCGTCGGAGCGGATTGCGTCGGTTTGAATTCATCGGAGCGCAAAACTCTCGGTGAGGTGTCATCGCCGCTGTTACCAGCCTGTCCTCTGGGCGGAGCGGGCGGCAATTTTATCTCGCCGGGATTTTTAACTTCACTCTGAGCGACAACCACGCGTCCCTGATCGAATCTTCGGCTTTCCATCAGGCTGACTCCGCCTGGCGCGTTGTAATTATCCAGCGAACGAACGTTGTAATTGTTTATCGTTGTGTTGTTGACGATGGTCGTCGAACCGTAATAACGATCGCGCGGACCCAGCGGACACCACCCGTACCAGCCGAAACTTCCGTCGCGATAACCATCGCGGTAACCTCGGTTGTATCCTCCACCGCCCCATCCAAAGAAAGTCACCAGATGCGGAGACCAGCGCCAGCCAAAACCGACACTCGGAACCCAGCACCAACGGCTCCCGTACCAAGCCCATCGGCCATAATGGTAAGGAACCCACCCCCACGGTTCATATGAAACCCAGGTCCATCCCCATCGCGGATAATATCGCCAATAACCGGCGCGATAAGGCGCCCAACCGACAGCCGTCGCGCGCGGATACCAGACCCAGCCGTAATCCGATGTTTCAATCCAATCGCCGTAATAATCCAGATCGTAAACTCCTGGCACGGCAACCGGAATGTAACGAGCGCTGCGCGAATTGCTGATGCGAGCGAATAATTCATCGTCGCGGCGATCATTCCACCGATCCCAACCGTCTTTGTCTTCAAGTCGCGCGATCTGAAAGTAATTGGCATCGCGTCCGTCAAGCACCAGACGACGGCCTTGTTTGATGGTGACTGTGCCGATGTCCTGATTGTAAACCTCCGCCTGTCCGCGACGGACGATGATTTCCGTCGTGCCGTCGTCGCCGACATTGACGCGGTAACTGCCTTCCTTCAAAAAAGTGATGGCGGCAATGGGCGTGTCAACTTCAAAGTAAACCGGATCGTCTTTGCCTGCGTCGTTGGCGTCAACGATGCTGAATTGACGACGGTCAAGGCTGTCAACGCGGAACGTTCCCGTGCCGACGGGCAATGCGAACTGAATTGTGCCGGTGTTGAATTGCGAAAATCTCAGGTTGGTGTTGCGGTCTATGCGAACGAGGTTGCGACCACTGAGCTGGATTTCGACCCTGCCATTCTGGCCGCTGTAAATCTGGTCGCGTTCATTGAGCGGCAAATTCAATGAAGCGTCAAACCAATCCTTCGGGTCGTCGCCCGCTCGCTGATAACTGACTTCGCCTTCGATCAAACTTATGCGGGCGATGCGAACGGCCTGATCCTGACCCATCGCAAACGACAGGAGTGAAAAAAGAAATGTGAACAATAGAGCCGATCGCAACAGGCGACGGCTGACAAGCAATTCTGAAGCAGTGGCAAAGAGCATCGTTCCCTCCGCGCAAAATCGAAGCCAGTCGCTGCAAGCTTCGAGGGTTGAGTATCATCTTCTTCGAAAGGCTATTGGCTCTTCGGAAGATTGATCGGGTAATACATAAAATGTTGCAATAATTATGCCTTTCCGCTGATTTCACTCAGGGCTTATCAAGCTCTTATTTTCAACGGCTTTCTGCGCTGCCAGATTTTACCGCTATTGAGATTCTATACTAAATCGGATAGGAGGTTCTTTATAACCAACGCTTTGGTGCATCGGACTGGCTGAGAATTGGTCACTTATGCGGTCGAATCATTGCTGATGGGGAAAATGATTCGACCGCTTTATGAAAGTTGTCGCGTTACTTGATCGCCACAATCACCTGATTCGCTTTCAGGTTGTCAAACAGAATTTCAACTGCAACTTCGCCGCCTCCGACCAACCGGCCAGGAATCCGAAGATTGATCTGATCAAGACCTGTGAAATCCGGTTGCTGACCGGCATAAACGACTTCGGCGATTTGACCGCCGATTCTGGCGTCTATTTCCGATGGATCGCCTTTCCGAAATCCGGTGCCGAAAATCACCAGAAAGATTTGATCGGTCGGATTGCTCAGATCAATCGGAACCGGAACAAACCGGTTTTGATCTTGATCGAATCTAGCTACGGGTTCGTATTGTTGAGACCCGTCCGCTTTGATTCGTAAGACAACTGCCGCCGGAACGCCTTGTCCGGTGGCATTCGCCGAGAAAAGACCAGGGGCAATTGTCAGAATCTGAGTTTGCTCCATCGCCGTTTTCATTTGCGAATTGGTAATCGTGACAGTCGCCAATCCGGGTTCAACGCCAACCGGAATTTGATAATTGACCTGCGTGGGCGAAACGAAAAACAGCGGAGCAAAAGATTCTTTTCCGGTCATATCTTTGACTTTGACCGTCGTTCCGGCCAACGAAGTCGGCAGCGGCAAAGTGTTGGCGATTTCGGTTGCTGTCGCCAGATCATTCCCGAATGCAGTCACTATCGCTTCAGCCGCCAAACCGACCCGTTTGTAATTCGCCGCTGAAACGCTGGTTATGCCGTTATTGCAATCGGGCGCGGGAATCTCTTTAACCAATCGCGATCCCCACGGACACCAGTAATTGCCGGGCAGAAAATGCCCGCCTGCTTCATCCAGAAAACTTTCCGTGTAAGCAATGCTGGCGTCGCAAACTTCAATCGCCAGAGCGAAGAAATTTATGCTTTTCGGATCGAGATGAAAGCTCCACGGAGCGTTATAGCAGGCCGCTTCTTTGACAATCGTTCCTCCAACGTGTGGCGTTGATTTGTCTGTGCCATTGATGATGTCACGAGCCTTTTGGATTTTGACCGGATCGGTCAGCTTGATTGTGAACGTTTCCTTTCGCGGCAGAACGTCAATCAGGAAGTACGCCTCTTGGGCAATGTCATTCGACCGCGAAGTTGAAAACTGTTTTGATGAGAGCATGTTCTTGCCCGGCAATGCCGCGAACACTTTGATCAGTGTCGCCAGCAGCATCGCCAGTAAAACCAGATACCTGATTCCGTATTTTGATCTGTTCATACTTCTTTTACCTCAACTTCTCCTTATTCATTATCGAAGCGAAAGCGATGGTCAGGCTCTCACTGACTACATCGGGGAGTTCTTTCCTTGCCTCGAATACTTCGGCTTCACCGCCTTTGCTTTCGTAATGAGTATTCCATCAGCGAGCGATCCGATGATGGCGAATGAGATCAGGCTGTATGGGAAGATGTGTTCGAGACGCTTTTTCGCGGTTTTATCTGGCTGTTTTTACAATTGCATCCAATGCGATTGATGATTTCAGCAATTGTTTAATGCCGGGTCTGTTAATCAACCTCAAACTAAGGCAATTATTGTTCTGAACACAGAAGCCACAGTCCGTAGCCGATGGCTCCGGACTGTGGCTTCCTCACTTACCTTTTTCGGTTGATGTAGTAGTTGTTCATGATGTCATGCGGCAATTGTTTGACTTCGACATTTGCGAAACCGGCTTCTGCCAACATCTGCGTTGCGGTTTCTTCGCCCCAGGCAGCGCCCAACCCTTTGCCATTCTGTGCCAGCGAAACCGTCATGCAATGCAGACAGGAGATGGTGTAAATCATCGGAGCAAGCGGTTGATCCATATTCTTGTGAACGTGGCTGGAACCGCCGATGTCCTGCATCAGAAAAACTCCATCGTCGGCCAGAGCATTGGCGATGGCCATCAGCACTCGGTCCGGTCTCGCCTGATCGTGAATGGCGTCGAAAGCCGTAATCAGATCGAATTTGATTTTGCCGTTGATCGTCGCAACGTCTTTCGCTTCGAAATTGACGTTGTTCAGTCCTCTTTCTTTTGCTTCCTGATTGGCGGCGGCGACGGCTTCTTCAGAAAAATCGTAGCCAGTGAAATTGCTGTTCGGAAATTTCGCCGCCATCTGAATCATCGCGCGACCTCTTCCGCATCCGACATCTAGGACCTTGATTCCCCTGTGAAGCTTCTCCGTCAATCCGGTTACGAGCGGCAGGATATGCTCGAACAATCCGGCGACGACGGTTTGCCCGCTTTCTTCGGCCATGACTTCGTGGAAGCGCGGGTAAGCCGAATACGGCACGCCTCCGCCGTTGCGGAAACATTCGATGATCTGATCTTCGACTCCCGCCAACACAGGAATGAATTGCGCCGTCACAGCCATATTGTTCGGCGAAGCGGCGCGCGTCAGAAAAGCTGCGTGTTCTGACGGAAGCCAATAAGTCGCCGTTGATTGGTCGTATTCGACGATTCGTCCGGTCGTCATTGCGCCCAACCATTCGCGAACATATCGCTCGTTCAATTTGGCGGCTTTGGCGATCTCTTCACTGGTTGACGGTTTCAGTGTGGACATCGCATCGAACAAACCCGTGCGATGACCAATGCTGGTCATCAACGCCAACGCCGCGTTGTTGATTACGCCAAGCATTTGCCCCGCAAATTCATCTGCTTTCGATTGGTTAAAAGTTGCTTTAGCTGGTTGTGTCATTCCATTTCCTCCAGTTGAAGATTATTCCGAAACAACTGCCGAAATTTCGACAACTGTTTTTTTACAAATCCACTCACTGAAGAAGACGGAATCTGTCCGCAAAACCGGCCAACGGCTGAGAAAATTTTTCACCTTGTATATTTTCTGTGATCTTTGTGCGGGGCCTTCGTGAAGTTTGGCTACTGTCCAATGAGATTAAATTGGTAGGACAAGCTGCTATAGCTTTTAAGAAAATAACTTCCCGCGAATCACGCTGAATACGCGAATGAAAAGGATTTTTACCGGTTTGAGAATCAGCTACCTTGTTGGTCAGATTAAAGTTGTAGAATAGCCTTTTCCAAAGTATCTGCGTTAATTCGCGTCATCCGCGGGAAAAACATTTTCTTGAATTCCATAGCTTGTCCGTTTGCAACAATGGCTATCTCTGGGTAGGGCAATCTGGCAGATTGCCCTACCAATCCCTGGCTTATCCTCGTTGGACTGGCGTATGAAGTTCGTTATCGCGGAAGGTTGATCATAATTTCCTGTCCGTTGCTGAAAATGCCTGCGACGCATCCGGTCATCAATGTCGCCAGAGTCGCCGCCAGCAAGGCTCGCAAACCCAATCCGGCCAGATCGTCTCGGCGCGAAGGAGCCAGCGCCGCCGCTCCGCCGACGAAGATCGCTACAGAAGCCGCGTGCGCAAATCCGCACAGTGCGTAACTCAAAATTACAGCCGTGCGCGGATCGGTCAATTGACCCGATGAAATCATCTGAGCCAGTTCCTGATACGGAATCACTTCGGTCAAAATTGCGCGTTCGCCCAGCAAGCGTCCGGCTTCGGCCAAATCAGCGCGAGCGATTCCCAACAGTGCGGCCAGCGGATAGAAAACCCAGCCCAGAATTCGGACCAGCGACAACGGCTCAGCCATTCCGAACCATTGGCTGGGCAACAGCAAAGCTTTGTCAATCAGCGCGACCAATCCCAAACCCGCGATCAGCAAAGCTGAAATTCCGGCGGCCAGTTTCAAACCGTCCATCGCTCCGGCAATGATCGCGCTCATCAAATTTCCGGCGCGAATTGATTCGTCTTCGTGCGGGACGGCTTTGATGGTTTCCGGCGTTTCGGTTTCAGGCAGCAACAGTTTGGCAATCACCGCCGCAGCCGGAATCGAAATCACCGAAGCCGAAATCAAATGACCGGCAATTTGCGGAAAAGACGAACTGAGGAACGCCACATAAATTCCCAATGTCGTTGAAGCCACCGTCGCCATTCCCGAAGTCAGCAGCATCAGCAGTTCCGACCGCGTCATAGCCGCCAGATAAGGACGCACGACTAACGCCGATTCGACTCCGACGAAGATGTTGGCCGATCCGCACAAACTTTCAGCGCCGCTGATGCCCAACGTGCGATGAAAAATTTTGGCGAACAAACGAACGATCGGTTGCAGCAATCGCAAATGGTAAAGAGCGGCAGTCAGCGCCGAAACGAAAATGGCTATCGGCAAGGCCTGGAAAGCCAGCACGAATCCGACCGAGCCTTGTTGTCCCGGCGCCAGCGCCAGCGGCCCCAGCAGAAAGTTCGTCCCGGCTTTTGACGCGTCCAGCAACGCCATCACCAGATCATTTAGCTTGACGAAAAATTGCCGCGAAAATGGAAGCTTGAAAACCAGCAGTCCCATCAGAAGCTGCAACCCCATCCCAATCAGAACCGTCCGCCAATTTACTCTGCGGCGATTGGCGGAAAGCAGCCAGGCGATGGCGGCGAACG
>CAYRQB010000258.1:0-8649 GCA_964426025.1 uncultured Heliomicrobium sp. | reverse complement strand
ATCTCCAAACTCGTCTGATTGGCCGTATACAATGCCCGGCTTGACACCGCCGCCTGCCAGCCACGACGAAAACACGAAATTGTGATGTCCGCGCCCGTCCGGCTGATCTATCCACGGCGTGCGTCCGTACTCCGTTGTCCAAACCACCAGCGTGTCGTCCAGCATCCCGCGTGACTTCAAATCTTTCAGCAGGCCTGCAACTGGCTGGTCAATGTTGCGCGCCAGTTTTTCGTAGCCTTTCAGATTGCTGTGCCCGTCCCAATTGTTCGACGAACCTGTATCAATCAATTCGATGAAGCGCACGCCGCGTTCGGCCAGACGGCGCGCGACGAGGCATTGCCAGGCAAAGCCCTGCGTGCTGCCGCGCTCCAGGCCGTACAGCTTCAAGGTTGCGTCGGTTTCTTTCGACAAATCCAACACCTCCGGCATCTCCCGCTGCATGCCGAATGCAGTCTCAAAGGATTTGATGCGCGCGGCGAGTGACGATTCCGTTTCGCGGGTGCGCAGATGTTGGCGATTCAACTCATCGAGCAAAGTGAGTTCGCGTTGCTGAATCTGTTCGGAAGGCGAACGACGCGTCAGGTCTTGTACTGGTTCCGCGCCGGGAATGACACGAGTGCCTTGATGGACGGCGGGTAGAAAGTCGGAATCCCAGACCTGACTGCCTGCATACGGCAGATATGGCGCAAGCACGATGAACGATGGCAGATTTTGATTTTCTGTTCCCAGGCCATAGCTGACCCACGAACCAATGCTCGGACGTTTGAAGGTGATCGAGCCGCAGTGCATGCCGAGCGTCGCCTGAAAATGTTCGTTGTGATCGCACTTCATCGAACGAATCAAACAGACTTCGTCCATTACTTCGCGCAGCTGCGGAAACAGATCGCTGACTTCGGTGCCACAGCGCGGATTCGGTTTGAAATCCCACAGCGGGCGCAGCAAAGGGCGATTGATTGATCCCAGTCCTTTTCGTTCAGCCATCTCGACCAGTTTTGGTTTCGGATCGAACGTGTCTACTTGCGAAACACCACCCGTCGAAAACAGGAAAATCACGCGCCTGGCTTTGCCCGGAAAATGCGGGGCTTTGGGCGCAAGCGGATTGTCGGATTGCGGATTGGTGGTGGCAAGCAGATTCGTCAAGAGGCCGGGCATGAGCAATGATCCGCCCAGCAGCGATTGCACGATTTGACGACGGGAAAAATGAGGTTCTGTCATATGCACTCTTTCGGTGACGCCGGTTAGTAACTGATGTTACGCGATGATGGATCAAGAAAGGGAGTTGACAACTTCTTCGTCCCAGCAGGGACGGTTGAGATTAGCCCGGCGATTCATCGCCGGGTAGCGTTGGCTTTTTCGCCGCGTCCTGTAGGGACGCTTGAGCCTGCCGTCAGCAAAAACTCAAGCGTCCCTACAGGACGCGGATTCATGCGCTCACTTTCCCAGCAATAAATTGCCGGGCTAATTTCAAACCGTCCCTGCCGGGACGAAAACACGATCAAGATCAGCGTCCATTTCTCAATCGCGTAACATCAGTTACTAACCTGCGCCACGCAGCTCAATCCACAAAAATAAACTCACTACTGCTCAGCAGCACGCGCAGATAGCTCGCCAGTGCCGCGCGCGTTTGCTCTTCATCCGGCAGCTTGATCGCCGTCAAATCCGCCCGAATGTCGCGCAAATATGCCAAGCCTTTGTTGCTTTCCGCTGCCGTTGGTTTACGCCCAAATGCGAGGCGATAGGCGTACTCAATACGTTTCGTATCGTCGGCGTAGGCCATCCCGACGCGCACGGCGAACAGATCGGCCTGCTTGTGAACGAATGGATCGTTCATCATAAACAAGGCTTGCAAGGGCGTCGTGCTCGGAACGCGCTGACCGATAGCGGCGTTCGTGTCTGCGCCATCAAAAATCGCCAGTTGCGGATGCGCGCGGATGCGTTGCTGCATCAGGTACACGCCGCGTCCCTGGTGTTCGTAGTTGGCGACGAACGGGTTATGTTGCGAATATTTCCATTCGCGCTCCGGCGGAAACGGATGCGCACCTTTGATCGTGCGATCCAGCGCACCGCTAACTGAAAGCATCGCATCGCGGATTTCTTCGGCATCCAGCCGCCGCTGATTGAAGCGCCAGAGATAAGCATTGTTCGTGTCAATCGCCGCGTTCGCTACATTATTCTCTCCGCTTAACTGATAAGCGTGCGAAAGCATCAGGCGGCGGTGCATTTTCTTGAACGACCAGCCGTCTGCGATGAATTGTGCGGCGAGGTAATCCAGCAACTCGGGATGTGTTGGCGCGAGGCCACGGATGCCAAAGTCATTCGGTGTTGGCACGAGTCCGTTGCCGAAATGATGCAGCCAGACGCGATTGACGATCACGCGCGCAGTCAACGGATTCTGCTTGTCAGCAATCCAATTCGCCAGTTCCCGTCGTCCACTGCCTTGATAATTGGCAGGTAGCCGAGTGCCGCCAAGAATCTGCAAAAATCCGCGCGGCGCAATATCGCCCAGATTTTTCAAATCGCCCTTGCGATGCATGCGCGCATCGGCTCCCTGGCCTTCGGTGACAGCGTAGGCCCGTTCGACATTGGGCGGATTTGCCAGTTCGGACAAGCGTAATTTGACTTGCTTTAGTTCGGCATCAATTTCTTCGACTGTCCGTGTCGAAGCTTCACCTGCGTAACGGTTGCGGTCGTCGTGGTCTTCCTCAATCAATTTGCCTTCCGCAATGATTCGGCCCAACTGATCGAGTTTGACTGTTTTGCCAGCTTTCTGTGCCAGCACTTCCGCCGCCGTTTCTTTTTCCCGCTGCCTGCCGCTTACGAATTTGCGCTCGACCTGCAACGCTTCGACCTTCAAATCCAGGTCGCGCACTTCGTTTTGATATTTGACGAGTTCTTCGCCGGGCGCGCCTTGTGCCAGCGGGATCAGGCTATGCGGATGCCGGTAAATTTCAGTGCCGGGAAAAGCATAGCGCGTGCTTTTGAAAATGCCATAGAGCGCGTAGTAATCACGTTGCGGAATCGGATCGAACTTGTGATCGTGACAGCGCGCGCAATTGATGCTGAGGCCGAGAAACGCTTTGCCCAGGTTGTCAATCGTGTCGTCA
The DNA here is from genome assembly GCA_964426025.1 of uncultured Heliomicrobium sp. GTDB lineage: Bacteria > Acidobacteriota > Blastocatellia > RBC074 > RBC074 > RBC074. Next base: position 5,545 of record CAYRQB010000258.1, on the reverse strand, counting down.
ATCATCAGATTGTCGTCCACATCGCGCGACCCGAAGCGGCGCGATATGGCGAGGTACCCTGTCGCAATGATCTTTTCCTGGCGCTCGGCGGCCTGGGCATTTTCGAGTGGCAACAAATCGCCTGCGATCTGTTCGCGGATGAACTGATCGTAGGGTTTGTCCTGATTGAAGGCATCAATAACGTAGTTGCGATATTTGTACGCTGACGGAACAGGAAAATCCGAATTGCACCCCGCCGTGTCCGCATAGCGCACGAGGTCAAGCCAATGTCGTCCCCATCGTTCGCCATACGCTGTGCTGGCAAGCAACCGATCCACAACTTTCGCAAACGCCTCCGGCGCATTGTCGTTGAGGAAATCATCCACTTCACGTGGTGTCGGCGGCAAGCCCGTCAAATCGAACGTGGCGCGCCGTAGCAAAGTGCGTTTGTCGGCATCCGCGACAGGTGACAGTTTCTTTTCTTCGAGCTTGGCGAGAATGAAATTGTCTATCGGTGATTTCACCCACGCATGATTCTTGACGGAGGGAATTGCGACAGATTTCAGCGGCTGAAATGCCCAGAACTTGCGCGCTGCGTTGTAATCGTAAGGTTCTGCGTTGATTGCCGCGACCGTTTTACTTTCATCATCGCGTGGATCAGGTGCGCCCATTTTGATCCACGTCTCAAAATCCTTGATAACGGCTCCTGGCAATGGCGCGCCCATCGGCATCTGCAACTTCGGATCAGTGTAGCGAATGGCCGTGATAAGCAGGCTTTTTTCCGGTGCGCCAGGCACGATAGCCGCTTCGCCAGAGGCACCGCCTTTCAGCATTCCGGCGCGCGTGTCGAGTCGCAAGCCGCCCGCCAGCGTTTTCGCCTGTGCACTGTGGCATTGATAACATTGATTGACGAGTACCGGGCGAATCTTCTGCTCAAAAAAATCTACGCCTTCTTTTGACAACGCCACTGATGGAGTTTGCTGTGCTTTGATAGTTGTCAGATATGGCAAGAAGAAAATCGCGACAGCCAATATCGCCAGGCTGCGTTTGAGAAAAAAATCTTTGCTGCTCTTCATCAAAAACGCTCCAACTTATCCAGGATGTCGAATGGATGCGGCAGTGGTCATTGCAGTTTGTGATGATACTGACTGTTAGATATGGGATTCAGAAGCCCAGACCTGCCGTTACGGAGCGAATTTACTATAGGAATACGTCCGTCGCTATAAAGATCGCGTCAAATAATATGAAGATCATATCATTTGCAGCAGAGACGAGGCCTGAAGTTGTAACCGAAACGAAATCTGAAGTAGCATTCGCATGCTATGTCGAAAATCAAATGGGAAAACGCATTTTCACTGATTGAGCCGCAAATCAATGCGGATGGTCTTCACATCTGGCCTTTCGATCCGACCTTTGCGATGGATGTGCGCTTTTACGTGTGGGACAAACGCCATCACATCCGAATGAATCGTCACGATTATTTCGAGCTTTTCTATTTGCAAAAAGGCGAACTGGTCTGCCGCATCCAGGATCGCGAATTCAACATGAGCAGCGGCGATCTGGCCGTCATCAGCAGCACGCATTACCACACGATGAAATGGCCGGACAAGATAAAAGGAGGCGGACAGGTCAAAGCGGCGACCTTGTATTTTTTACCGGAAATAATTCGAGGGACCGATGCCAATGGCGAAGATGTCGAATATCTGACGCCGTTCCTGATGCAGGGAGCAGGCTTTCCACATTTGATCGCAAGCGACACTGGAATCCCCTCGGAGATTTTCGCTTTGATCAGGCGCGCTTATGAGCAAATGCCCGCTAACTCGACGCGCGCGCGATTGACCGTCAAAACCTACCTCAAGATGATCCTAATTCTGCTGGTAAACCATTACGCCGATCATCAGGGGACGGTCGAAACCTTCAATCGCAAACAACAGGCAATCGAACATCTGACCCCGCTTTTCGCTTTTCTGGAAAATCATTTCGGCGAGCATGTTTCTGTCACGACTGCGGCTGAGATCGTCAATATGAGCGAATCGCATTTTATGCGCTTCTTCAAGCAGGTGACCGGACAGTCCTTCATCAATTACCTGAATCATTTTCGCATCGCCAGAGCCGAGCATTTGTTGACGACGACGGATATGTCAATTTCCGAAGTCAGTCACGCCGTCGGTTTTTGCGACCAGAGTTATTTCGGATTGGTTTTCCGCCGGTTCGCCAAATTGACGCCAGCCCAATACAGGCGTTTATATTCCCCATCGCCATCAACAAAAAACGACGACCAGACGTAGTAAGTTGGCTTGTCGCACGACCACGAAAATGAATCGAACATCAACCGAATATTACAAGCGATTGAACGCCGGGCCGCTGACTGTGTTTTTTGAAAACGGCGGACTGCGATATGTGAAACTGGGGAAGCTGGAAGTGTTGCGTCAGGTTTATGCAGCCGTGCGCGACAGCCAATGGGGAACCGCCGAAGCGGAAATAACCGACCTGATCATCGAAGCCGGGAAAGATGGGTTTCAGATAACGTTCACAGCCAGACATCAACAACCGTCCGAACCGGGCGGGATAAATTTCCAATGGCAGGCAAAGATTGTCGGTGATTCGTCCGGAAAAATTGTTTTCAGCCTGGACGGCGAAGCGCTGAGCGATTTCCTGACCAATCGAATCGGCTTCTGCGTTCTTCATCCCATCACCGAATGCGCAGGGAAGCCTTGTGAAATCGAACATTGCAACGGGCAAATCGAATCAGGACGATTTCCTTCGCCCGATGACATTTCTCCTCATCAGCCATTTTTCAACATTCGCGCCATCACCCATGAAGTTTTGCCGGGTTTGCGAGCGACGGTCAGGATGGAAGGCGAAGCGTTCGAGATGGAAGATCATCGCAACTGGACTGACCTGTCGTTCAAAACATACGGCACGCCGCTCTCGCTTCCCTTCCCCGTAGCGGTCAAAAAAGGCGACAGGTTTTGCCAAAGCGTCACTCTGACTTTGTCCGGGCAAATGCCGCAAAGTTTCGATCAAAGCAATGAAGTAGAGCTTTCGCTCAGCGATGAACCTGCGCGAAAACTGCCGCTGATAGGTTTGGAAATGGCGGAAACGTCATCAAACCTAAATCACCGCGAATTGGAATGGTTGCGGGCATTGCGACCCGCTCATTTGAGAGTTGATCTGGATTTGGCTCGGAATGATTTCGCCGACAAATTGGACAGGGCTTCAAAATTGGCCGAATCATTGAACGCCGGATTGGAGGCGGCTTTGTTATTCTCGGGCAATGCTTCAACTGAGGCTGCGCGGCTCGAATCCGCGCTTGGACTTCATCGCCCAAAGATTGCCACATGGTTGATTCTGGACCTCAACGAAAAAGTGACCAGCGAGGCAACTCTCAACTCAGTAATTCCGGTTCTACGGCGGTATTCGGCTGAAACTCCAATCGGGGCGGGAACTGATTCGTGGTTCGCTGAACTCAATCGCAATCGCAATTCATTTCCTGGCGCGGATTTTGTTTGTTACCCCATCAGCCCACAAGTCCACGCCGCAGACGAAAAGACGATGATGGAAAATCTAGAAGCTCAGGCCACAACGGTGATTCAGGCACAGCGGCTGTTTGAACGACCTGTTGCGGTCAGCCCGCTGACGCTGCGCCCTCGTTTCGGAGTCGCCGTCAAAAGGACTGATCAATCAATCCCAATAAATGAATTGCCCGACAACGTTGACGAGCGGCAACCAGCCTTGATGACAGCCGCCTGGACAATGGGAAGTCTGAAATATCTGGCCGAAAGCGGAGCCTCGAGAATCACTTTTTATGAAACATCCGGCTATCGCGGCGTAATGCTGGGTGAATCTGAAAACGCTCTGCCAGAAAAATTCCCTGCCGCTCCGGGCACGGTTTATCCCCTTTACCACGTGTTTGCCGACGTGGCTGAATTCTACGGCGGCGAAATCATTCCGACGAAAACCAGCGATTCTTTTTCAGTCATCGGCCTGATGTTGAAATCAAATGACAACCGCCGGTTGATGATTGCGAATTTGACGCACTCGCAACAAACTGCGCGCGTTTCCATTTCGGTGAGAGCGCTGGTCATCAGACGGATGAATCAATCAACGCAGACTCAAGCTCAAAGCGAACCTGAATCCTTTCGCAAGTCAACACAGAGTTTTCAGCCAGATAATTCGGATGGTTTCCTGATTACGCTGTCGCCGCACGAAGTCGCCACTTTGGATTTTTCAGATTAAAAACAATAGTTACTTCTTCTCGTACAGGTAGGCCGTTTCCAGAATCTTCGCCTGCTTGCCGTCGTGAACGGCGAACCTGCCGCCTTTCCACAGTGTCGCCGCGCCATATTCGCCAGCTTTGTTCAGCGCATAAAAGCTGATGTTGAATTTGGCCAACTCCGCCGGGTTGTCGCCGTAACGTTGCGAGATGCGTTTCAGCGCGTCCAGCGAGGCTTCGGTTGGATTCATTCCTCGCCGCATGTTTTCGACAATCGTGTGACCGCCGCAGATGAAAATGTTTTCTTCGCCGCGTCCGGTTGAACCCGCCGCGCCAACTTCGTTGTCAACGTAAAGCCCTGCGCCGATGATCGGCGAATCGCCGACGCGTCCGGGAATTTTCCAGGCCAGACCGGAAGTCGTCGTCACACCCGAAATGTCTCCGTTGGCGTCAACGGCCAGGCAATTGATGGTTCCGGTCGGACGACGCCGTATGATGTCCATCGCCCATTCGTTGAAAGCAACATCTTCAGGCGTCAAACCCAGGCTTGCGATTTTCTTGCCGGAAGCCGATGCCGTCTTCGGATGTTTCGGACTCAATCCCCAGGCGTCGTTATCGCTCATTTCCTCTTTCCACTTCAGCCAGATTTTGCGCGATTCTTCGGTCAGCAAATCTTCTTTCTTGAAACCGTGCGCCAGAGCAAAACGAAGCGCGCCTTCGCCGACCAGCATGATGTGATCAGTGCGTTCCAACACCAGCTTGGCGACTTTCGACGGATTTTTGATGTAACGCAAACTGGCCACCGAACCGGCTCTGCGCGTAGGGCCGTGCATGACGCTGGAATCCAGTTCGACGTCGCCGTCCGCGTTCGGCAATCCTGCATAACCGACCGAATTGTCGCGCGGATCGCTTTCGACAATGTTGACGCCTGCAACCACTGCATCCAGCGTGTCGCCGCCCGCTTTCAAAATCTCCATCGCTTTGCTGACGCATTCCAGTCCGCCGTTGAAAACGCTGCCGTCAGGCTGGCGGTTGTAGTTGGCGCTGGAAATGACCAGCGGTTTCGCCTGTCCCATCGCTTTCGATTGCGCTTGTCCGGCCATTGCTTCGCCGCCAAACAGCGGAGCGCTCAATCCGGCCAGCGCCGAACTTTTCAAAAATTCCCGTCGCCCGAAATTATCTTTCTTGTCTTGCTCGTTGCTCATGGTTTCTCCTGATTGGAATTGGTTTGACTGCTTTCGGTTTTGCCGTTTTCCAACTGGCGAAGCTTCTCTTCGGCCTGTTGAATCTTTTTATCAATGTCGTCGCTCATCCGTTGGTAAATGTTCAGCGATTCGGTTTGATTGGCTT
>CAYRQB010000257.1:0-8730 GCA_964426025.1 uncultured Heliomicrobium sp. | reverse complement strand
CGTTGAAATCGCGCCAGACGGAATGAATGTGATTACCGTCGTTTTGCGTGTTGTCGTATTCGACCAGGAAAGTCGGCCCCTGCACTCGGTAATAATGCAGATCGCCGCGATTCACCCCGCCCGCCCAGGCGAAATAAATCTTGTCCATCCCACCAGCTTTCAGCTTAGCGCGACGTTCGGCGGCCACGTCGTCCAGCATTCTGCCCAGATAAACTTCCAGCAACTGGTTGAACAATTCTTTCTGCTGTTTGTTCAACTGGCCGAATGAAATGCCTTCGGGTTTCAGCGGATCAATCTTCAATTTGTTGACCGTCAAAATGTCTGCCGGAGCTTTGGCGTCGAAAATGGCGATGGCTTTTTGTTTATCGTCCAGCGATTGAACCAGAGCGCGCCCCTTGTCTTCTTCGCTCGCCAGTGCGCGCAAACCTTTGTGTGCGCCCTGCCGGACTTCAGCCGGGTTCGATCCCATGAATGCCGGAGCATTGGCGATCAATTCGCCTTTGACGACGGTGAAATTCAGCGACATGTGATGTCCTTCGAAGCTCCATCCCCAACGGTCGCGCGCTCCCGGCGTTCCGTAAATTCCGACGTGATAAAGCTCAGGATCGCGCGGCCAGGTTCGATTCGGCCCCTCCAATTCGCGCAGGATCGGTTCCAGGCTGATGATCGTCGTCGCCTTTTGATAACCGGCGGCGCTCAATCCGGAGCGCAGAAAATCCATCGCCAGTTTTCGCTGTTGCTCGTTCATTTCTTTGAGCGGAAGACCCTTGCGTTCGTTACGCGGAACGAAAAACCATTCAGTCCGCTTTTCGCTGTCGAAATCGAAATGAGCTTTGGCCTTCTGTTCGGCGCTCAGCGAAGCCAGAAACCTGTTTGCCGAATCGGCCATCGCAGCGGCTGAGCGCATTTTGGCGACAGAACCAACCAGCGAATAACCGACAACCAGCAAAGCGAGCAGACAAGACAAGGCAATTGCGGAAATCTTCAGCGGTTTCATCATCGTCCTCCAAATGTTCCTAACGTATTTTGTCCGAAGCGGGAATTTGCCCTGACGACAGGGCGGAGAAACTCTATTCGTCTTGGTCAAACCAGTCAATCAATCTGACTCGCGATAATTGAGTCGGACAAGATTTTCTTCGAATTTCACTGCTCCAGGATTTGCCGAGATCGGAAAGAGTGAAATTTTTCCTTGCCAATATCGCGTCTGTGGCTTAACGTTCACCTTCAATTTAAATTCAGCAAACCTCTAAAAGTGCCGATAATAAAACAACAAGCTGGTTCAGGTGTTGAAGCGATAGTCACGTTTCAAAACGCTTAAACAGAAACGCCGTCAGGATAGTTCTTCAGCAAATTTCTGCCTATATCTGTTAATTGGTGAAAATTCGATGGGCTGTTAACTCAGTTTCCGACTCAGCAAGCCATGATTAGAAGAAGGGTGACAATTCTTCTTGTATCCATGCTCATACTGACCTGGGTGGTTTATGTTTACACGCAAACCCCCGAATGGCCTGGCGAAGCCATTCTGCCCTGGGCGGCCAATGTGATCCGTTACCAGATTTACTGGTCTATCAGAATGGTTTTGGTCTTAGCTCTGGCGGCTCTTGATAGATGGATACAGATTGAAAGCCCGGTCATGGGGTTAGGAGGATTTCTGTTTTTGCTGTTGCTGGCAATCAACTTGTTTTGGTTTCTCAAGGACAGGAACCATCAAATCAAACATTCAGTTTATTGCCCGTTGGACGAACTGCCCGCCCGCCCGATTCGCGGAACGATCAATCATTATCGCTGCCGCAGAGGACATCAATTCACAGATGAACCACACAGCCATCATTGATATTACCTGCCAGTCGCAGTGACAGTTGCTATTGAAAAAGATTCCCGCCGGTTGCATTCTTTAGCCCGTTGCAAAACTCACATCACCCCGATCCTACTTGAAGGAGAATTAAAATGCGTTCGATGAATCTATATTTCTGTCTGGCTGCTTTGTTGTGTGCGTCGGTGACGGCCTTGGCGCAGGACAATCCGTTTCTGGGCAAATGGGACATAACCGGCGTCGGCCAATACACCAACTACGTTTACTGGCTGGAAGTGAAGATGGAAGACGGCAAGCTGGCTGGTTACTTCCTCAATCGCGGCGGCAGCGTATTGAAATTGCCGGAGATCAAAATTGAAAACGGCGAACTGACCTTTTCATTGGCCAGTCGTCCGAACAGCCCGAAGCCCGTGCATCGCGCCAAAGTTCAAGAAGGACGATTGTTGGGAATGTTGACGCAGGGCGAGCAGGAAATCCCCTGGCTAGGCGTGCGTCCGCCTCAATGGGGCGATTACAACGCCAACGCCAAACACAAATTCGGCACGCCGGTCATGCTCTTCGACGGCAAGACGATGGAACATTGGGAAGGGCAGGTCAAAAATAAAGAACTCGGTTGGACGATCATTGACGGAGCGATGACCAACGAACCTCGCGCCAACAATCTGGTCAGCAAACATCGCTTCGAGGATTTCAAGATTCATTGCGAATACAAACTGGAAGAAAAGAGCAACAGCGGCATTTATCTGCGCGGGCGTTACGAATTGCAGGTTTTCGACGACGCAGGCAAAGAGCCGGAAAGCCACGGTCATATGGCTTTGTATAGCCGCGTGGCTCCGACTGTGAATGCCAGCCTGCCGCCCGGTCAATGGCAGACGATGGAAGCCGTCATTGTCGGCAACCGTTTGTCTGTCTGGTTGAACGGCAAGAAGGTTCACGACAACATCGTGATCGAAGGCATTACAGGAGGCGCGCTGGATTGCAACGAAGGCGAGCCTGGCCCGATTATGTTGCAGGGCGACCACGAAAAAATCTGGTATCGAAAGGTCGTCGTCACGCCAATCATCAGCGTCAAGAAGCCTAAATAGATGCTTCCGTTCAAAAGACTCATTTATCCGTTGATCGCCGTCGCCGTCATCATTATGGCTGGAACGATCGGTTATTGTTTGATCGAAGGCTGGGATTGGTTCGACGGTTTGTATATGACTGTCATCACGCTGGCGACCATTGGTTATGGCGAAGTGCATATGCTTTCCAAAGGCGGACGCATCTTCACCATCGGGCTGGTCATTTTGGGTGTGGCGGTATTCGGTTTTTTGATTTCAAACCTCACACAGGCGGTGATCGAAAGCGGAATCGCCGCCGCGCTCGGGAGACGCAAATTGTTCAAAGACATCAGCCAATTGGAAGATCATTACATTCTTTGCGGCGCGGGTCGCATCGGCTTGCGCATCGTAGACGAATTGGAAATGAAAGGCGTTGATTTCGTGGTTATCGAGCGCGACGATCAGGTCGCCGAACGATTGTTGACCAGAGGGATTTTGGTTTTGATCGGCGACGCGACGGATGAAGCCGTGCTGGAAGGCGCTCAGGTTCGCACTGCGCGAACGCTGATCACCGCCGCATCCAGCGACGCCGAAAACGTTTACATAGTGCTGACCGCGCGCGGAATGAATCCGAACATTTACATTGTCACGCGAGCCACCGATTCGGCAGCCGAACGCCAGTTGATGCGCGCCGGAGCAAACAAGGTGGTTTCACCTGCCCTGATCGGCAGTCACCGAATGGCGCAAGCCGCTCTGGCTCCAGCCGTCGCGGATTTTCTGGAATCGGCGACGATGACGCAAAAACTCGATCTGGAATTCGATCAGATTCACATCGGAGAAAATTCACCGCTCAACGGCGTCAAGTTGAAAGATTCCGGCATTCGATCCGAACACAACGCAATGATCGTCGCCATCACTCCCAGCAAAGGAGAGATGATTTTCAACCCCAGCGGCGAACAGGTTTTACGAACGGGCGATTTATTGATTGCCATCGGCACCAGGGTTGGATTGACCAGATTGGCTGAAATAGCCAGTTCCCGCCAACGCAAAACAACCGGCGGGTAATGGGTTCTGAATTGATAGGCGGATTTCAGATTCTGACGCTCAATCGGCCAGAATCAGGTTCAGGTATTCATGCAAACCGGCTTCGGTGATTCGTTCGCCGAGGCGTTTGTTTTTGAAGACAAACCAGGCTGGATCGTCGCTGCCAACGCGTTTCAAAATCAGCTCGGCGATTGGTTGCGGCGTAAGCATGGTGTTTTGACTCAAACTGATTCTTGCCCTGGCCAATGCGCTGTCGGTAAGAAAACCGTGCTCAGGCAGACGAGGCCAACCGGCTTCGACGGTCAGAGTGCGATAACGATAACGCACGCCGAACCTTTCTCCGTCCATCGTCGAGTTTTCAACTTTGAATTGCCAATTCGCCTGCACTCCAACCAGTAAAGAAGCCGCACCGGTCCGAGAATCGCCTTCGGCAAGCAAGCGAAGGTTTATTTCGTCGCACAACCGATTTAGCGAATCCCACAGCCATTTCTTGCCTCGTTCGCGAAGTTGGTCGTTGGCGGCTTTCAGCGCCAGATATTCAGCGGCGTAATCTTTTTCCTGCATAGCTCAATGGCATCAATTCAAATTTCGTGACGATTGACCAGCGCTTTGTGCATGGTCACTTCGTCGGCGTATTCCAGATCGCTGCCGACCGGCAAACCCATGGCGATTCTGGTGACACGGAATCCCAGCGGTTTCAGCAAACGACTCAGATAATTCGCCGTCGCTTCGCCTTCGGTATTGGGATTTGTGGCCAGAATGATTTCTTTCACATCGCTTTCGCCGGTTTCATTCGGGCGCAATCGCTCGAGCAGATTTTTGATGCGAAGTTCTTCGGGACCAATACCGCGAATCGGCGAAAGCGCTCCGTGCAAAACATGATATTGACCGTGGTATTCCCGCGTTTTTTCGACGGCAACCAGATTGTGAGGCTCTTCGACGACGCAGATGACGGAACGGTCGCGCGTCGGGCTGGAACAAAACCGGCAAGGATCGCTGTCCGTCAGGTTGTTGCAGACGGAACAGAAGATGATCTTCTCTTTGACTTCGCGTATGGCCGAGATCAAACGTTCGGCTTCTTCCGCCGGAACTTTCAACAAATGAAAAGCCAGCCGCTGGGCTGACTTGTGACCGATGCCGGGAAGCCGTTTGAACTCGTCTATCAGTTTCGTGACCGGTTCTGCGTAATCAAGCATAGTATTTCTGATCGCGGATTACGGATTGCGGAACACAGCTTCAAATGCTTCTGTAACTTTCGAGAAAAAGAAATCTCACGCCAAGCCGCAAAGACGCCAAATGAAAAGGACAGCCGGGAATTCGTTTCTATTACAGGAGCTTTTATTTAGCCTGTTATAGTTCTTTGCGACCTGACGGCTTTGCGTGAAACTCAATCTTCCTGAATCTGTATATTCCTCAATTCGCACCACGAAATTACATAAGTCCTGGAATCTTCATTCCGCCGAGCGCGCCGCCAAGCTTGCTTTGCATCACTTCGTCAACTTTGCGTCCGCATTCGTTGATGGCCGCGACGATCAAGTCTTGCAGCATTTCAACATCGCCGGTTGCTTCCGGATCAATCTTCACTGACAGGATTTCCTTGGCGCCGTTCATTTCAACCATGACTATGCCGCCGCCAGCCGTTGCGTCAACGCGCAAAGCTTCCATTTCTTGAGCCATCTGCTCTTGCATCTTCTGAGCCTGCTTCATCATTTTTTGCAGGTCCATACCACCAGGGAACTTCATCTTGTTTTCACCTCCGAAAAGTGGAACGGGCTTTAGCCTGTTCGGGACATGAACAGACCAAAATCTGTTCTACTTTAATCATTTCAGGGCGTCACCACGCGACATGAACGACTCCTGCGAGTTTAGTTTCGGGATTGAAGCGATCGTGTTCAAACACGGCCATCATAACACGCGACATTGCCGCTCAAAACCATTCAATCAGTCAACGCCTTATTTGGGACTGTCGGCGGTTTTGCCGATTTTATCAGCCTCTTTGACCCACACGATTTCGCCGCGGAATTCTTCCAGCACCTGCTTGACCGCAGGGTTTTGCATGGCAAGCTCTTTCAATTCCTGACGCTTCGCAGCCGCTTCGTCAACAACAATAACCGGCTGCTGTTCGCCGTTACCGCCGATACGTACTTCGATGCGAATACTTTGACCGAAAAGTTTTTCGCCGATAGTACGGAAAAGCGTTCCGCTGTCGCGCACTCTTTTGGCCAGCGCGTCGTCATTTTCATAAGTAACAACCAGATTGCCATCCTGATAACTAATATCGCGCGCGTCTTCCAGAGCCATATGCACCAAAGGACGATTGAGTTTCTGAAGCTCTTTCAAAATAGCTTCAACTTCATTGCCCGGTTGTACGGACGCAGAAGCTTGCGGTTGAGCCGACGATGGTTGACGCGACGAAGGCTTTGGCGAAACAGAGAAATCTGGTTCCGGCGCGTCGTAATAATCATTCGAATCGAAATCAGGAAAGTCAGGCGGCTCCGGTATATTTTCAGTCTGTTCGTAGGATCGCGCTGGTTTAATCGGCGATTCATCAACTGCTGATGCTTGCCGGCGACTGTTAGTTTGGACGTTTTTCGCGGATGAATGTTTTTCGGCAGTTACTTTCGAGTCAAATTTGGCGACAGAAGTATTTGAATCGCTTCTGCCTGATTGTCCCAACGTGGATTTATTGGTTCTGCCCGCGCCGCCCGATCCGTCATCCAATTGGGAACTGAGTTCCTCCAGACGTTGAATCAACTCATCCAGAGTTCGCATACGCGTGGCATGTGCCAATTTGACTAACCCAATCTCCAATTGAAAGCGAGGATGAGGAGAGTCTTTAACTTCTTTTTCGGTTTCTGCCAGCAAATGAAAACAGCGAACCAGGTCTTCCTCGGAAAATTGCTGAGCCAGATTGGCCAGGTTTTTTATTTCAATATCAGTTATTCCCAGTAACTCGCTGCTGGTAATTCCGGATTTGACTACTAACAAATGCCGAAGATAGGCCATCAGCTCACGGGTAAAATTTCGCAGATCGTAGCCACGTGAAAATACCTCCTCAACCAGTTCGATCATTCCGGAAGTATCGCGATTGGCAATTGCCTCGGCGAATTTGCCAAGAGTCGAGGCGCTGACCAATCCCAGCGAGGCAGTAACATCGTCTTCAGTTATCTCAGCGCCGCTGAAAGCGATGACCTGATCGAATGCGGATTGAGCATCGCGTAAACTGCCTGCTCCCGCGCGAGCTATTTCACGTAATCCATCGTCGCTGATTTTAATGCTCTCGCTGTTAGCTATTTCACGTAACCGCAGGAATATTTTTTCGGTTGGAATTTGGCGAAATTCGAATTGTTGGCAGCGGGAAAGTATCGTATCCGGTACTTTATGTAACTCTGTCGTCGCCATAATGAAAATGACATGTGGCGGCGGTTCCTCCAGCGTTTTTAACAAAGCATTGAAGGCGCTGGTCGAAAGCATATGTACTTCATCAATCACGAAGATTTTATAGCGGTCGCGCGCCGGAGCCATAGCGATGTTATTAATAATTACGTCGCGGACGTTATCAACTCCGGTATTTGAAGCCGCATCAATTTCCAGCACGTCAAGTGAGTTCCCGGTTGCAACCTCCAGGCAGGAAGGGCATTGCAGGCAGGGCTGGCTGGTGATTCCCTGGTGGCAGTTCAAACCTTTGGCCAGAATACGAGCGGAAGTGGTTTTGCCTGTTCCTCTTACGCCCGCGAAAAGATATGCATGATGAAGTCTTTGTTCATCCAACGCGCGAGTCAGCGTGCGTGTGATGTGTTCCTGACCTGCCAGGTCTGAGAATGTTTGAGGCCGGTATTTGCGTGCAATAACCTGATAGCTCACGTGTTTACTCCGATCCGGGAAATTGATGGTGATTGACTGGAATCAGGCTCAATTGAGCGTCGCCGACCAAGCATAACTCACTCACTTGACCTGCTCAAGCAGTCGGAAAAAAGGAGTAGATGCCAATTAGCGCATGATTTCGAATACTAAATAATTTTCCTTGTTACTGACTTTAGCTTGGCTTTTTTCCGGGTATTTAGTTTAGAATGCCAGGCAATGGTAATTATTGTTACTACCAAAATGACTCGTAGTAGCTTAACCGTTGATAAAATCATTTCAAATCAAGGAGAATAAAATGCCTAGACCAAAAGGTAGTGGGAATAGATCGGAATTAGTTCAATTAGCAATGGCTGGGATTGATGCGCAGATTCAGCAGCTTGAAGCGCAGATCAAGGAATTGGCTGACAAGAAAAAGCAACTGGCAAAAGGAACTACAGCAACTTCCGCCAAAGTGGGCAAGGCTTCTACGGCTGGAGCAACGGCCAAAAAGAAAAGGGTTGTTTCAGCGGCCACGCGCAAAAAACTGAAAGAAGCTGCCAAAGCTCGTTGGGCAAAAGCGCGCAGCGAGGGAGGCGAATAAGAATTCAGCTTTCCGGTTTCGATTTATTCAAATAGCTTCCATTCGCACGAAGTTTTTAGAAGTAACAGGTTGCGAAGGGAAGCTATTTGTTTTTGAAAAATAGGACAGGCTCCGGTGACTACCGCGGCACATCTGAACAGCACTACCGTTGCTACCTTCCGGTCCTGGCGGGGTTCATGAGTTCGAGATTGCACGGAGGCCGGAGCCTGATTTGAAGATTTCAAGTTATCGATATCTCGATTTGAAATCTGAACTGGCGGAGAGGGCGGGACTCGAACCCGCACAGGCCTTTCGACCCGCCGCGCTTCCAACGCGGTGCCATACCATTAGGCGACCTCTCCAGCTTCAAATCTCAAAATCCGAGATTTGAAAAAAAACAAACGGAG
>CAYRQB010000256.1:0-8737 GCA_964426025.1 uncultured Heliomicrobium sp. | reverse complement strand
GGATTCTGGATCACACAGCCCGTCGCGGGGATCAGAAACGCACGGCCATCACGCTTTATTTTCTGGGCATTTGTCTGGACAGGATGGGCGATTACGAACAGGCGTTGAAAGCTTACGAGCAGTTTATGACGCTGGCTACGCCGGATAATCAGTTGGAAATTGAGAAGATCAAATTGCGATTGCCGCCGCTGAAACGTCAAATCGAACAGGGAAAAGGGAAGAAGAAAAAGTGACGCGTGGAAGATCATTATTCGGATGCGGCGAAGTGACGCGTTGGAGTTGAGGAAATTTTTTCAGGAGGCAATATGACGATTTTCAAGTTGTCGAAAGATTTATTGCGGTTTGCGTTGGCGGTTTGCATTGGCATGTTTTGGATTGGCGAAGCTTCGGCGCAATCGCAAAAGCGCGATCATTTGACCGAACAGGAAGTTGATCAGGTTCGCGAAGCTCAGGAGATAGACAAACGCATCGAAGTTTTCATCAAAGCCGCTGACCGTCGAATTCTGGTGTTGACCGATCCGAACGCCACTCAGAAAAAGAAGGAAGAAGAAGTCTGGGGGCCGTTGCCCACCGGCACGAAAGCCGAATTGCTTTCCGATTACAAACGCATACTGGAAGAAGCCGAAGAGAAGCTTGACGATTTATTCAGCCGCGATCCGAAAAACGATCTGCTGAAAAAAGCTCTGCAAAAATTCAAGCAGGGAGCCAACAAACAAATTCCTCAACTTCGCGCGCTGGCTTCGCAAATGACCGAGAAGAAAGACCAGCGCGCATTGGAAGAAGCAATCGAAGAAGCCGAGACTGTCACCAAAGCCGACGTGAATAATTGATGACGATTTGATTGCGAGGCGGAGTGACGAATCTTTACCTGTTTCCCAGCAGATAAACCGCCGTTTTCGGGTGGTAGATTTTCCAATCGAACCAATAATCTTTCAGAACCGGAATCTGTTTCAATTGTCGCCCCGTCAGTTTGCCGCTGAGTGCTTTGCCGGTGAAATCCCAGACGCTGCCGGTTTCCGCGTCAATCAACCTGCGGGTTTTCGTTTCTGATTTGTCATCATCGGCAGCGGCAAAAAAATCCAGAGTTTGACCGTCCAATCGCCGCTCAAACGCACGGACGGATTTTTGATCTTCGCCGACGATCAAAAACAAAGGCACGCCACCGACTTCGTCCAGAATCAATTGCTGTTTTTGCAGCGCGTCGAAAGGAAAAGCTTTTGACGATTGATTCACTTCAATTCCGACGACCAGCGAGCGCGGCTCCAATTTGTCCGCAGGGTTTTTGGCGACGACGACCGGAAAGTTTTTGTATTCCTCTTCCCAATTCGCCGCTTCGTATTTGTCTTTGACTCGCTCATCCGGCAACAGCACGCGGCCATTCGGTTGTTCGCGCTTCCAGGTGGCGAAGCTCAATTCATCGCAAAAGACCTGAGTCAGTCGTTTGCCCCGCATCGGGCCCTGAATCGCTTCGCCCGAAACCTGCTGCCACCACGAACCGGTTTCTTCATCGCGCATGATGAAGTTCTGGTTGTTGATTCCCGCCAGATGAAATTTCAGCGCCCGATTGTCTACCTTTGCTTCCCACACCAGACCGGTGTGACAGAGCGTTCAATAGGTCGCCACAATCGGCACACCTCCGACCGTGTCGTGAACTACGTGGTGATAAGCCATCTGCCTGACCGGATAAGCGACTGATTCGCCATTGATCGTCACGGCCAGAACCATGTCCTTGTCGCCGACTTCTTTGGCGTCGGCGGCTTTGGCAAAAGCCGTCTGCTTCAGCGGATTGAACATCCATTCGAAATGATTCTGCTGAGCGAACCACGTCGCCGCGAGCAGCGGGACGAAAGCAAGCGCGAGCAAGCTTCTGCGCCACCAGGATCGTTTGCCGATCCACAGCCAAGTCGCCATCGCCAGCGATAAGATCAAAGCCAGCACGGTGACAATCGGCGACCAGCTTTTCAACAAGTAAGAAATTTCCACCGCTCGCGGCGTCTGAGGTTTGAACGGCTGGATCAGCATCGCCGGAATCATCACCGTCGCCAGTGATGCGATGACAATAAGAAGTAATGTCAGCCAGACGAGCTTACGACTGAGTCTTCGGTTGCTGTTTTCCATAAATTTCAGAACCGTCGCGAATAACCGATCAGCAAAACGTTGTCGGCAAAAGCCGCATCACCGTGACGGTCATCGTTGATGTCGGTCAGGCTGCGGCGGCGATTGCGTTCGACGGCAATTGGCACTCCGACAGACCAGGTGTCGCGTTTACGCGTGTAAATGAAACCCGGTTCAACCGAAATCGCATATCCGGGTCGGCGAAAGCCATCGCTGTTGCCGACGATGTCGCGCACCGGAACGCCTTCGATGCGTCCACTGAGGCTCAGACTGAGGCCGCGAATTTTTGGCGCAGGAACGGCAACTCCGATGCGAGCCGCATATTGATCTGCAACGGACATGACGGCTTCGGATGGTCGAGAACGACCGGTCAATACTCCATTGGTATTGCGTGGATTGACCAGATAAGTTCCGGCAGCAAAGAAGGTCAAAAACTTGATCGCCTTGTACGCCTGCATATCCAGAATCAGGCCGACGCCGCCATCGCCCAACTGGATTGATTGGTCAACAACTCGCGTGACGTTTCCGTTAACGGTCGGAACTGTGTCTGTGACGCCGGATTTGCCTGTTGGCAATTTCAGCCCCACGCCGAAAGCTATGTTCTGGCGGCTTTCGCTGGGCGGACGGATCATCCACATTCGCGCGCCTATGCTGATGTCGCCTATGCCTGCGCTGTGAAAAATCTGGTCAGGTGAATTCGGAATGCGCGGCAGGTCCAGCGAACCAGGCCGTTTTCGTTTGGCGAACATCACGGGCATCCCGACTGATAAGGTCAGACGCGGCGTTGCCGTATAACTGACCGAAAAGTCGAACAAATGGATGTTGTTGATGATCGCTGTTCCCAAAACTTGCCGTTGTTTTTGTTCAACAGTGCCGACAAAGTGTTTGGACGAACGCTGACCGCGGTAACCGATTGATATTTGCCACTGACCAACACCGGGCGTGTTCGAATCGCCACCAGAGGCGCTGGCGCCGGTTGATGAGTCAGTAGCTGAAGAATGGCTTGAACACGCGCCAATCACGGGCACGCTTTGTCTTGCCATCACTCAGCCCTGCGCCCAGGCTTTGGGCGTCAACAGAATAAATGCGGGCGCGATCAATAAATGGAACAGCACACGGACAGCTTTCAAACGAAAAAGACCATCTCTCAATGTTTGGCACTTCCTTCCGTTTTAACGTTGAGTCTCTGCGGCAATTTTGCGGCGAGCAGCTACGCGTGGTTTGCCGCTTCTCGCCACAGCATAGCCGGATTTAGTTGGTTGTGAATTGTTAGCAGATTTCAGCGGCACGGAACCGTGTTCGTGAATCTGTTGGCGTTCGTTGTTGTCTTCGGGATGAAGTTGGCGGTAAGGGCCTGTGATCGCCTGAGAAGATTCGTCGGCCTTGAAGCGCAGATAAAGTTTGCGTTCGTAATCGGCCTGCGCGGAATTGCCCAAGCCCTGATAACAAAGCATGAGGTTGTAATGCGCCTGCAAATCTTCGGGATCAACCTGCAGCACGCGTTGCAGAGTGCCGACCGCTTCCTGATAACGGCGTTGCAGAAATTGAATGCGGCCAATTGTGTTCAGCACTACGCGGTCGCGCGGATATTGGTTGGAAGCGATTTGCAGATGTTGCAAGGCTTCGTCGTATTTGCCGTCGGCTTTCAACGTCAGCGCATAAAAGAAATGCGTCTTGGCCAGATTCGGATTTACCTCCAGAGCTTTCTTCAGCACTTCAGCCGCTGCAGGCATGTTGCCTTCCTGTATGCGAGCGCGTGCGACGTTGACCCATCCGTCTGCGTAACCCGGTTCCATCTGCGTCACTTTCAGGAAAGCGGATTCAGCGCCTTTGATGTCGCCCTGCAACAGCAAACCTATGCCGTAATCGTTCCATCGTTCGCGGACTTCGGGCGACATGACTGATTTCATCTCCGGCAATTTGTCCGCTTTGCCGACGACTTTCATCGTCACTGTGTCTTCGGCCATCGTGACGATGGGCAGGTCTGGAATTTCCTTCAGCTTGCCCGAAACGCCTGAAGTGTCTCCGGTGAAAACCCAATTGCCGTCGTCGTGACCTTTGGCGACAGAATATTCTTTCTGGTTCGGATCGCGGATGCCGGCGTAAGACCATTGCGTATTCCACCAGTTGAATTTGCGGTAATTGACTTTGGCTTTGATGGTGATCTGGTCGCCGCAATCAGGCGGAATCTGCAAACGGTAATGAATCGTGTCCGCCGCTCCGGGGGGAATCAATCGCACGTAAGCGACGGTTCGCGCAGCCCAGGCGTTGCGTTTGTTGATTGGATTGCCGCGTTCGTCCAGCATCAGGCTGCGGTACATATGCGCGCCGCGTTCGACCGGGCCTTTGCGGCCATTGGCTTCGTCTTCGGTTTTGCCGCTCCAGAAAATCGTTTTGCCGTTGTTGTCCACTGCTTGCAGTTCAACCCACACATCGAAAGCATCCACGGTTCCGCCCGGGAAGAAGTGCCCGACTTTGCGAGTGCGCAGAACGACTTCAATCCGCATTTCGTCGCCGCGTCGAACGGCCAGGTTCTGAACCTTGTTGAGCGGTGCGATGACTTCCACCGGTTCTGAGATGAAAACCTGCGAAGCGCCGAAGTTCATGGATTCTTCGCCGATGCCGAAAGTCGAGGAAATGCGCGGTGTGTCTTCGCCTGCGCGGTTTTTGGCTTCTTTTACTTCGCGCGGTTTGCCCGGAGTCATGCCGAAAATATCAACCGTCACCTGTTTGTCTTTCAGGAAGTTTTCAACCGTCTTCAACTGTTCCTGATCGTTGTTGACGAAAGGCAGAGCGGTATTCGCTCCGGGAAAGCGATGAGATTTGACCATACCGTTTTTCGCCGCCGGGTCATTCGATTTGACCAGCGGCATATGGCAATCGGCACACTTCTGCGGTTTCGGCGGATAATAGAATGATCGCGCGCCCTGACCTGAAACTCCCGAAGCCTGCCAGTTGTCGTAATCGTTGAAGCCCCGAAACCAGCGGTAATTGTTGACCGGAACGTCCAGGTGAACTTTGTGGCACGAAGCGCAATATTCCGGCGTGTTTTCGCGCATGAAAGGTTTGATGAAAGTCTTGCCGTGCATTTCCGGTTTGGCGTAAGTCAGCACGTCGTGACTCCATTCCATGAACTTGTTTTTGCTGACGGCCATATCGTGCAGCGCGGGGTATTCGATTTCGAAATCGGCATTGCCCATCGTGCTGCGAACGTGAACTATCGAATGGCAGGAAGTGCAGCT
The DNA here is from genome assembly GCA_964426025.1 of uncultured Heliomicrobium sp. GTDB lineage: Bacteria > Acidobacteriota > Blastocatellia > RBC074 > RBC074 > RBC074. The sequence continues at coordinate 3,380 of CAYRQB010000256.1, read as the reverse complement.
CAAACCGTTTTGCGCTTCTGGAGTGTTGACCTGCTCTTTGATCGGAGTGTCGAATCGTCCGTTGAACAGAACCGCGTGATCGTGGCATCCGGCGCACCATTTGGAGCTTTGCGTCCCGATGGTGTCCTGCATGTATTCGATGGATTTGCGATACCACTGATTGTTGAACGACGCGAAGTGATGCGCCGACGAATTCCATTGATCGTAAATGTCTTTGTGGCAGCGGGCGCACATTTCCGAAGTCATGAAAAAGTTCGATGGAATCTTGCCGCCGGTGTTGGTCGTCGCCGAAGAAGGGAAGAAAGGTCCGCCAGGTCCCTGGCCTTCGCCATCCATCGAAAGCGGCGCGGTCGAAGGATTATGAACGTAATCGCGACTGGCGCGGGTGTAACGTTGAACCTGCCAGGCTGTCAGCGGAAACAAAATCGCCAGCGCAAAAACGAAGCTGAATGCTCTGGCGTAAGTCGGAGAGACGAAATGTTGTTGGGTTCGCTTTCTGATGATTGCCAGCGCCAGCAGGACAATGCCGAGAACCCCGGCAATAACGTGAGCCGTCGCAGCCCATTTGACCGGTTTGCCGAAACCGAAGATCGGACGCGTTGCCCCGAACAACAAAATGAATGCGCCGAATCCGGCGCTTAATAACAGAAGCCCCGAACCGATTCGATTGACCGCAGAAAGTTCCTTCCAGCTTCTGGCCAGATAAACCAGAAACATCAGCGCCAGCAACAGGCCAAGCCCGAAATGCAGCCCCAGGTTCAGTATGTAAAAGACCGTCGGGTAATCGAACGAAGCGAGATAGGAACTGTTCGCCAACAGAAGCAAAAAGCCTATCGCCAAAAACTTCAGCAATCGGGAAACCGAAGCCTGTGTGTACTGCATACACGTCTCTCCTGATTTGTCGTGACCGCAAACGCTGTCAATTTTGAACGGTTGTGAAAAGGTGATTTGGGTTCAAGATGGGCGATAGGTTACAACGTGGCTGCGGTTGGCGGCAAGCGGCGACGCCAAAGCTTTTTTGGCAGCAACAGGCAGTTGTCTTGTACAATCAGCTTTCGTTTTTTTGAGCGTCCTGCAAAGAAGCGATGTATTCGGGCAAGATGCCCGCGACACAATGCGAGCAGGGATGCTGTCGCTGACATTTCTCAAAGGAGATTTTGATTTAATGCAAACGATCTTGGTGACCGGCGGCGCAGGGTTCATCGGAGCGAACTTCGTCCGTTACGCTCTGAAGCAAATCCCCGCGCGTCTGGTCATTGTTGATAAACTCACCTACGCCGGAAATCTGGCCAGTCTGGAAGACATCTTCGGCGATTCGCGCGTCCGTTTCATCAAAGCAGACATCATCAAAAAAGACGCGATGGCTGCAATCTTTCAGGAATACCAACCGAATTCGATCGTCAACTTCGCGGCGGAATCTCACGTTGATCGTTCGATTGACGATCCAAGTCCTTTCATCGAAACCAACATCGTCGGGACTTTCACCTTGCTGGAAGTCGCGCGGAAATTTCTGGCCGCCAAAACCGAAGAAGAGAAACGGGCTTTCCGCTTTCTGCACGTTTCAACCGATGAAGTTTACGGCTCGCTTGGCGAGACAGGATTGTTTTCCGAAACCACGCCTTACGCTCCGAATTCGCCTTACGCGGCGTCGAAGGCTTCGGCTGATCACATCGTCCGCGCCTGGCATGAAACTTACGGATTGCCCGCGATCATCACCAACTGCTCGAACAATTACGGCCCTTACCAGTTCCCCGAAAAGCTGATTCCTTTGATGGTCCTGAACGCCATGGACGGCAAACCGCTGCCGATTTACGGCGACGGCGGCAATGTTCGCGACTGGCTTTACGTCGAAGATCATTGCGCTGGAATCTGGCTGGCGCTCGAAAAAGGCAAACCCGGCGAGAAGTACAACATCGGCGGCGGCAACGAACGAACAAATTTGCAGATCGTTGATCGCATCTGCGCCGAAGTCGAAAAGGTTTTACCAGCAGCCGACAATCAATCATTGAAAGCTCAAGGCAAGTCGAGTTATCAGGAATTGAAAATCTTCGTCGCCGACCGTCCCGGTCACGACCGTCGTTACGCGATTGATGCCGGCAAGATTCGCGCGGAATTAGGCTGGCAACCGGCTTATGATTTCGAAGCGGGCTTGGCCAAGACCGTCCGCTGGTATTTCGAAAATCGGAAATGGTGCGAGATCGTACAAGAAGGTAAGTATCAGCGTGAGCGACTTGGAGTTGGAGTGAATTGAAATTGAAACCACGGGGAAAGAGGGGAACACGGGGCGTTCGGAATATCCCCGTGTTCCCCGTGTTTCCCGTGGTTTATCCGTGGAGCAAAATGAAAGGCATCATTCTGGCCGGAGGTTCCGGCACTCGGCTTTACCCGATCACGAAATCGGTCAGCAAGCAGTTGCTGCCGATTTATGACAAGCCGATGATTTATTACCCGCTTTCGACTTTGATGTTGGCCGGTATTCGGGAAATTCTGGTCATCACCACGCCGCAGGATCAAGCGCAGTTTCAGCGGCTGCTGGGCGATGGCTCGCAATATGGCCTGCAATTGAGTTACGCCGCTCAGCCGAGTCCTGACGGATTGGCTCAGGCATTCATCATCGGCAGGGAATTTGTCGGCGGCGATGACGTGGCGCTGGTTCTGGGCGACAACATTTTTTACGGACACGGATTGCCGGACGATTTGCGGCGGGCGGCTCAGCGAAAAAACGGAGCGACGGTTTTCGCTTATCAGGTTCGCGATCCGCAAAGATACGGCGTGGTCGAATTCAACGCCGATGCGCGAGCCGTCAGCTTGGAAGAAAAACCCGCTCAACCGCGCTCGAATTGGGCAGTCACCGGTTTGTATTTTTACGACAATCGCGTGCTGGACGTAGCCGCGAATTTGAAACCATCGGAGCGCGGCGAACTGGAAATCACGGACGTCAATCGAACCTATCTGGAATGGAACGATCTGCATGTTGAAAAGCTTGGGCGCGGTATCGCCTGGTTGGATACTGGAACTCACGAATCTCTGCATCAGGCGTCGAGCTTCATTCAGACTTTGCAGGAACGGCAAGGAATGATGGTTTCCTGTCTGGAAGAAATCGCTTATCGCGAAGGCTGGATGTCTGCGGATGAAGTCGCGCGCATCGCCGAACCGATGAAGAAGAATGAATACGGCCAGTATTTGCTGAGAATGCTGGAGCAGGAACAGCAGTTCCGATAATTGCAGGAAGTGATGACCATTAGCCATCAGCAATTAACCATTAGCCATTAACGGTCAGGGAGCTGAAATACTTTCCCCTGACAAATAATGGTTAATGGTTAATTGTCAGGGCTCACGACATCGTGGACTCATTCTTAATTGAGAAAAGGCTCACGACA
>CAYRQB010000255.1:0-8744 GCA_964426025.1 uncultured Heliomicrobium sp. | reverse complement strand
AACGACCTGCCTAAGGTCATCCGTCACTCCGTGACGAAGAGGACTGAGCAGTTACCAATCCTCAACCAGAAAAAGTTTGACCGTTTCGCTAATTGCCTTTGGTTTGTGTTTGCTGGCTTCTCCTGCCGGAATCAACAAGGCATCGCCAGTTTTGTAAGTGATGACTTGGCCGTCAAAATCAATTTCCAGTTCGCCTTCGACTACGAAACCGGCGTGGCCTTTCAGACACCAGCCCTCTTCGACGAAGTCTTTGCTGATTTCAACCAGCCTGAGTTGTTTGCCTGATCCTGTGAAGTTTCGCGAGCGAATACCGGGCGCGGGCGAATCCCAGTCAAGCGAGTTGAAATCTATTTTGCGGCTATCGCTCATTTTGAATTTGGCCTTTCAGCTTTTGTGCGAAGCGTCGGTCAGCGAACCGTAAGCGCGAAGTTGCGGAGATTTCATCGCGACGGTTGCGACGACGATCAAAGTGCCTATGCCGCCGCTGACGACTGAAAAAATCGGCCCGATCAGCGCCGCGACCGAACCGGATTCAAAGCGTCCGATTTCATTCGACGCGTTGATGAACATCCCGTTGACGGCGGAAACTCGCCCGCGCATTTCATCCGGCGTCAGCAATTGAACCACTGTGTGACGTATGACGACGCTGATGTTATCGAAAGCTCCGGTCAGGAACAACATCAGCAACGACAGCCAGAAACTTTTCGACAGGCCAAAGATGATTGTCGCCACGCCGAAGCACGCGACAGACCACAGCAAAGCTCTTCCGGCTTTTTTCAGCGGCGGCAAATGAGCAGTCAGCAAAGCCATCGTTACGGCTCCAAGCGAAGGCGCGGCCTGCATCCAACCCAATCCGGTTGGGCCGACGTGCAAAATGTCTTTGGCATAAACCGGCAACAGCGCGACGGCTCCGCCCAGCAGGACTGCGAACAGATCCAGCGACATGACCGTGAACAGCAACTTCGTGCGCCAGACGTATTCAAAACCGACGACCAATGATCGCCAGCTTTTGGTCGTCGAATGCATTTCGACGGCAAACGAACGCTTTGTGATCATCGCCAGCATGACGAAATAACACAGGCTTCCCAACCCTGCCAGCAGGTAAACTTTGGTCGCTCCGCCGAACAATCCGATCAGGGTTCCGCCAATTGCAGGTCCGGCCATCGAAGCCATTTCGAATCCGCTGACAGCCCACGAAACCGCGCTGCTGAAAATCGGTCGCGGCACAAGCTGCGGCATCAGCGACGAGCGCGCAGGGCCTTGAAAAGCTCTGGCCAATCCGCTGCCGAACAAACACAGATACATCCAATTGACGCTGCCGCCTGTGGCTGAAACCGCCGTCAGTCCGATCGCGCTGATGATGGCCAGGATAGTTGCGGCCATCAGGATTTTTCTGCGGTCGAAACGGTCGGCGATTTGTCCGGCTGGCAGCGCCAGTCCGATCATCGGCGTCGCCTGAATCAATCCGACCATCGCCAGCGGCCAGGCCGAACCGGTCTTTTCGTAAAGCTGCCACCCGACGGCGACGTTCTGCATCTGCACGCCCAAAACCGACAGCACGTGTCCGCCCAGGAAGAGACGGAAATCACGCACTCTCAGCGCAGCGTATGGATCATGTTTCACTGGGATTTGTTCGCTGGCTTCGGCTGTTTCGGGTAAATGTGAGTCAGAGGACATCTTCAGATGGAACAGATTCGGATCGAAAAATTAGCTATAGCTGTCAGGAAACCTCTTCCCGCAAATCACACAGATAACGCAGATGAAGAGGCGAGCTTTACCAGTTTAAGAATCAGTCATCTTGTTGAACCGACTATAGCTTTTAAGAAAATAACTTCCCGCGAATCACGCGGATTACGCGAATGAAAAGGATTTTTTACCGGTTTGAGAACCCGCTATCTTGTTGGTCAGGTTGAAGCTATTGAATAGCTTTTTCCAAAGTATCTGCGCTCATTCGCGTCATCCGCGGGAAAAACATTTTCTTGAACTCTATAGATCAGGGTCGGCTTGTTGAAAAGCCTCAGTCGAATATCTGCGTTCATTCGCGTCATCTGCGGGAATGGATTTCCTTGATCTCTACAACTTGAATGCGAAAAGGGCGACCGTTGCTGGCCGCCCTTTTCCGATGCGGATGAGAGGAATCGAACCTCCACGAGATTGCTCTCACTAGCTCCTGAAACTAGCGCGTCTACCAGTTCCGCCACATCCGCATTTGGGAAGGCGCATACTACTGATCGAGGCTGTGACTGTCAAGACGTTGAACCTGAATCAACTTTCAACAAGCCAAGCTCTTCCTGAATTCCTCTGAGCGCCGCAATGACAAAGGCGCAATGTTCGTCGAAGCTCAATCCCAACTCATCAGCGCCTTTCCACAGATCGTCGCGATTGACCGTGCGGGCGAAGGCTTTGTCTTTCATGCGCTTTTTGACTGACGACGGTTGCAAGGTGTCGAAGCTTTTGTCGGGTCTGACCAGAGCGCAGGCGGTCAGAAAACCGCAAAGCTCGTCGGTGGCGAACAAGGCATGTTCCATCAGGCTTTCGCGCGCGACGCCTGTGTAATCGGCGTGCGAGAGAATGGCGCGGATGACATCTTCCGGATAACCGCGTTCGCGCAAAACTTCCGATCCGAGTTGCGGATGTCTTTGGTCGGGATAACGTTCGTAATCGAAATCGTGAAGCATGCCGACCACTCCCCACTTCTGTTCGTCTTCGCCGTATTTGCGGGCATAAGTTCGCATGGCGTATTCGACGGCGCGGGCGTGTTTGCGCAGGCTTTCGCCCAGCGTCCATTCGCACAACAACTGCCAGGCGTCTTCGCGTGAAGGCAGATTTTCAGTCATGACTTTTGTCTCCGTTCGGATGGATTCACGGATTTTGTAGTCGCATTTGCCGGTATAGGCAAGTGTGGTAGAGTTCGGCCAGGGACAAAATCGTAGAGAAAAACATTCAAGCTGAGGATAAAGAAGCGGTCAGCGATCAGCTTTCAACAATCTCGCTGAGTTGAAAGCAAAGCACTGACCGCCGATGAGCCGCGTTTCCAATCGGCCAGGTTTCAGCGACAAAACTCTGACCGATTCAAAGAACTGTCGAACGCATGCGCGGAGACGCGCTCGATGGCGAGATGAAACGCCGCTCAATCTTGTCAAACAGAACAAAAGCTATTTGAAACTTATTTAGATGAAACAAAAGCGACGACGGGAATTAGTTGCGGCGTCGCCTTTTCATTTCGTCACGACTGATGATGCCGTCGTTGTTGGCGTCCAGGCGCGTGAACAATTCGGCATTGCCGGTCCATTCGTTGCCGGTGATCTGGCCGTCATTGTCGGCGTCCATTCTTTTCAGTTTTCTTTTTCCGCCGACGCGACCGGCGGCCTTCGCTTCCTGCTTGCCGATGGCGCCGTCGTTGTTTCTGTCGAGTCTGCCAAAAGCTTCCTGACGGCCTTTCCATTCTTCGCGAGTGATCATTCCGTCACGGTTGTCATCCATTTTTTTCAGCTTGCCCGGTTTGACCTTCCCGCCGCGCGGTTGACGTTGACCGCGATTGCCCGGCGGATTCTGAGCAAAGGCGACGGTTGAAAGCGCCAAACTGACAAGGCACACGGCAATAATTGATAATCGTTTCATGTAAACTTCCTCCCTCGATTGAAAATCTGTTGATCGAATTTTGTGGGTTTCACGATCGGTGCGCTTTCGTGTCGTGCAGTTTGAGAAGCAAGAGACGGAGAAAGTCGAATTTTTTTTTGAGTGGTAATGAGTCCAAATGAAAAACCATCCGGCTTCGCCATCGAAGCGCGGAACCTTTTGAAAAGTTACGGCAATCTGGTGGCGGTCAACCAGGTCAGTTTCGACGTGCGATACGGCGAAGCTTTCGGAATGCTCGGGCCAAACGGCGCGGGCAAATCAACCATGATGCGAATGGTTTATTGCCGCTCGCCGTTGACTTCCGGTTCGTTGAAAGTCATCGGTCGTGATGTCACCACCGATACCCGCTTCATCAAAGAAAAAGTCGGAGTCGTTCCGCAGGAAAACAACCTCGATCCCGATTTGACCGTGCGCGACAATCTGTTGATCTACGCGCGTTACTTTCGTTTGCCGCGAACCATTGCCGAACAGCGGGCTGATGAGTTGATCGAATTCGCCGAGTTGCAGGAAAAGCGCAACTCGCGAATCGAAACTTTGTCCGGCGGAATGAAGCGACGGTTGATGATCGCTCGCGCATTGCTCAACGACCCGCAGATTTTGATTCTGGATGAACCGACCACAGGGCTGGATCCGCACGTCCGTTTGGCCATCTGGGAAAAGCTTCGCGAATTGCGCAGTCAGGGGCTGACGATTCTGATTTCGACTCATTACATGGATGAAGCCGAAAAGCTGTGCGACCGCCTGGTGATTGTGGACAAAGGGCAGATTCTGGTCAGCGGAACTCCGCGCGAATTGATCGGCAGACACGCGCTGCATTTCGCGCTGGAAGCGCGCGGGTGCAATGGGCGGCCTTTGCAAATCGGACTTGAGCAGATCATCGCCGAACAGCGCGGCTCGACGCATTTCTATTTCGCCGCGACGGCAGATCAGCTTGCGCCTTTGCTGCACCGGTACGAAGATTGTGAGACTTTTCTGCGTCCGTCGAATCTTGAAGATGTATTTTTGCGGCTGACAGACCGCGAAAGATTGACTTGATGCGTTATGAATACGACCACAGAAAACAGACAAGACTTGCAGGACTTCGCGTGGATGATGAAGCACGATTGGGATGATCGCGCTCGTCAGGACGCCAAGTGGTTTATCAACACGCTGCGTTTTCAGCAGACCGAAGACGAGTTTGACCGGACAGGAATTTTTGAAGTCAATCGGTTGGTGATTGCCGATCTGCCTTTGCTGACAGGCAATCGCGATCCGAAAGGTTTGCGAATGTTGGAAATCGGTTGCGGTTGCGGGCGAATGGTCAGGCATCTGGCCGAAACTTTTGGCGAAGTCGTTGGCGTTGACGTTTCCGGCGAGATGATCCGACAGGCGCGCGAGCGTTTGTCCGCCGTCGGCAATGTTAAATTGTACGAAACCAGCGGAGTTGATTTCATTGATTTGCCGGACGAGCATTTCGATCTGATTTTGTCGGCTTATGTTTTTCAACACGTGCCGAGCGTGGATGTCATCAAGTCGAATCTGGACGAAGCCTGGCGAGTGTTGAAACCCGGCGGCGTTTTCCGCTTTCAAACCAATTCAATCACCGCTTTCGATTTTGAAGAGATCGAAAAAGACACCTGGACTGGCGCTTCTTTTCCTGAAGCTGAACTACGCCGATTCGCCGCCGAAAAAGACGCGCAGTTGATTTCCATTGTCGGCGCTGAATCTCAGTATTGCTGGACGACGCTTCGCAAACGAAATCGGCTGACGGTCCAGCCGGGCGTCAAGCGACAATACACGACGGCTGAACCGAGGATCATTGATTTTGGAAGAGCAGATGATTTTCAGATCAAACGCATTCCGAACAGTGGCGACAGAGCTTATCTGGGGTTGATCGTTTCAGGTTTAAGTCTGGATGAGATTGACGCCAACAGCTTGATTGTCGAAATCAACGGCGAGCGTGCGATGCCGCAATACGTCGGCCCGCTTGGAATCAATGTGGGAAATTACAGCGTCGAGAATTTGACGCAGGTGAATCAGAAGTTGCCACCCGGATTGCCTTCCGGGCAATTCGAGGTCAGAGCGATTACGCTCAACGGCGATGCGACTCCGCCGCTTTCTGTCGAATTTTACGAACTGCCGCCTGTCATTCCGAAAATCGTCAACGTCAGAAATTCGCGTGACGAACAAGTCACGACGCTGACCTGTGGAGCCGATTCGGAAATTCTGCTTTTCGTCGAAGGCCTGGATTTGACCGCCGACCCCGGCAATACACGCGTCAAAATCGGCGAGAGAATAATCAAACCAACCAGCATCAGTTATCAACCGGCCAATGCCGCTTATCTGGTCAAATCTCCTTTGCCCGCGAATCTGTCCGGCGGCGATCAGGAAATCAAACTTTACTTCGGCAACCTGGAATCGCCTGGATGGACGGTTCGAATCAAATAAACAGAACTTACGTAAGGGCGACAATTTCAACGCAAAGGCACAAAGGCTCAGAGACGCAAAAATGATTCAAGTTGCCACAAGTTGTTTACTGCCGGAGTTGCTTTGCGCCTTTGCCACGTGGCGTCTTTGCGTTAATTCAATGATTTTGTGTAAGTCCTGATAAAACGGATTATGGCGTGATGTTATGTTTGCGCTTTCTCAAATCAACTTTGGCGATTTGTCGCGCGTCTGGCGACGAAATTACGACGTTTACATTCGACTGTGGAAGACCGAAATGGTCGCTCCGCTGTTTGAGCCGGTCTTCACTGTCATCGGTTTCGGGTGGGGCGTAGGTTCGCTGGTCGCAGGCAATGTGATGGGCGTTCCTTACCTGACCTTTGTCGGCGCAGGCCTGCTTTGCTTCACGGCTTTGCTGCGAGCGTTGTTTGAATGCACTTACGGTTCGTACTTTCGCATGGTTTATCAATCAACCTTCGACGCGATTTTATGCACGCCGGTCGAAGTCGAAAGCTTGGGCTTGGCCGAAATTGCCTGGGGCGCGACGAAGGCATTGCTGGACGGATTGTTTGTGCTGGCGGTGCTGGCTCTGTTCGGAGCGGTGCAATCGCCGCTCGGCGTTCTGATCCCAATCGCGCTGACCATCGGCGCGTTGTGGGTTGCCAGTTTGTCTTTGCTGATCACTTCGCGCATTCACGACATCAACCATTACAACTTTTACATGGCTTTCGTCTTTTCCTACCTGTGGATTTCGGGAGCTTATTTTCCGCTGGATCGAATGCCGGTGGTGGTTCAATGGCTGGCGTGGGCTGTGCCGTTGACCAGCACTGTGGACATTTGCCGCCAACTGATGATCGGCAATCTGAATTGGACTATGTTGATTGAAACGGCGTATCTGATCGCAGCCTTTCTGGTGACGGCTGAAATCGCGCTCAGAAATTTGCGCCGAAGAATGGTGAACTGAATGAGGATCGCCGACGTTTCTATTTTTCGCAGAGACTTCCAGCTTCGCAATCCGTCGGTTGTCGCTTACGAAGCGCTGGATGTCGCGCCGAATGTGATTGTTCGTATCGAGCTTGAAAACGGTTTGATCGGTTGGGGCAACGCAGCGCCCGACCAGCACGTGACCGGCGAAACGGCTGAGACGGTCGAAAAAACAATCAGCGAACAGTTCATACCGTTTTTGCTCGGCGGCGAAGCATCGCGAATTGAAATTATCTGGTCAATGCTTCGCGAAATCGCGCCGAAACATCCGTCGGCTCTTGCCGCGATTGACATTGCGCTTTACGACCTGCTGGGAAAGACGGCGCAATTGCCTTTGCGTAAACTGCTTGGTCACGCGCGCAGCGTGATGGAAACTTCCATCACGCTGAGCATCGAAAACATTCAATCGAGCGTTTCGCGAGCCGACGAATTTCAAGCGCAGGGTTTTACAGCCTTCAAAATCAAATGCGGATTGAACGTCGAAGAAGACATCGAAAGAATCAAAGCAGTGAGGCAAGCGGTCGGCGATGAGGTGCGAATTTCGCTGGACGCCAATCAGGCTTACACGGTCGCTGAGACCTTGCGCGTGCTTGAAGCTTTGCGCGATTGCGATATTGAATTTATCGAACAGCCAGTTGCGGCGAATGATGACGAAGCGATGAAGGAAATCTGCCGTCGCTCGCCGATCCCTGTGATGGCCGACGAATCGGTGTTGGGCGCGGCTGACGTTCTAAAAACTCCTGCGCCGCTGGTCAATTTGAAACTGATGAAGACCGGCGGCATCACCGGAGCATTGAAAGCGAATGCGGTCGCAGAAGCTCGCGGCATCCGCACTATGTTGGGATGCATGGACGAATCGCGGATTTCAATGGCTGCGGCGGCTCATCTGGTTTTAGCTCAAAGCAATTTTATTTACGCCGACCTGGATGGCCATCTGGACATCATTGATGACGTCGCCGGAAGTGGAATCGTGATCGAAGACGGATTTGTTACTGTCGCTGACGACGCAGGTTTGGGCATTAAGGTCAATTTGTAAAAAACATCTTTTCACCTTGCTGAAACGCATTCAGCGTAATTTCAACCATCAACAAAATATAGGAGACGTTATGTCAATCAGCGCATCATTATTACCGGAACTTGATCAGGAGATGGCGGGAACACGCAAAACTCTGGAACGCATTCCCGAAAACAAATTCGATTATCGTCCGCACGAAAAATCTTTTTCGATGATCGCCCTGGCTACGCACATCGCCAATATGCTTGGTTGGGGAAGAGATACGTTAGCTTCAGAGTCTTTCGACATTTCACCGGTGGGCGGCGAACCATACAAGGAAGAACCCGCGAAATCGGTAGCCGAGTTGCTGGAAAAATTCGACAAGAATCTGGCTGAATTTCGCGAAGCTCTGGCCTCAGCCGACGACAAAGCTCTGATGGCCAATTGGTCGTTGCTGAGCGGCGGCCAAACCATTTTCACCATGCCGCGCATTGCCTGCATACGAGGGATGATTCTCAACCATCTGATTCATCATCGCGCGCAGCTCGGCGTTTACCTCAGAATGAATGACGTGCCGGTTCCGGCGCTTTACGGTCCGTCGGCGGACGAAGGCGGTATGTAATCGGCGCGATAAGCGATAACGCAATGGTATAGCTTTTAAGAAAATAACTTCCCGCGAATCACGCGGATTACGCGAATGAAA
>CAYRQB010000254.1:5862-8793 GCA_964426025.1 uncultured Heliomicrobium sp. | reverse complement strand
ACCGGCGAAAAAGCCTCGCCGAAAGCCTTCTGCAAAACTTCCTGGCCGCGCCTTATGTCCGCAAGCTGCAGGTCGTAACTTCGACTGACTCCGAATTCGCATTTGCGCCCTTCGATTTCGTGATTGACGTGAAGCCAGCCGTGTTGATTTAGCTCGAATAAATCAGGTCGTTGACGTCGGTAGCAGCTCAATGTGGCGATTGCCGAATCGGTCAACAGGCCGGGAATGATTTCCAGATTGACCGGAATTTCCAAATCCAAAAACAGATTCAGCAATTGGCGCAGTGTAGCTTCGTCTTCGTCCACATCATCATCGCGAAAGAAGACTCTGACTGATTGACCCGCCGATTCCATCTGCCTGAGCGATGCGCGAAGCGGATCAAAACATTCGGATTTTGTCATTCGCTCTGCCAATACAATTACTCCATGACATAAACATCAACAATCAATGCTTGCTGACCAACGCCTTCAACGCCTCTGCTGTCCTGCAAACTCCATTCAGGTCCAACTGTACGGATGATGGTTTCGGTTTGCTGATCGCATTGAAAATCTTTTCCGCCAGATTCCACGGATTCAATTCGTGGCCGTGAATAACTTCGACTACGCCAAGTTCGCCAAGCTTGACTGCGCGCAACGTCTGTTCGTCGTTCCCGCCACCGGTGAACGGATAAACCACCGCGCGAGCGCCGGCGGTGATGATATTCATGCAGGTGTTGTAACCGGCCATGCTGATGGAAAGATCAGCCCCAGAAAGATAACCCGGAAAATTTGTCGTGTATCGCCTCAGCTCGAACTTCGATGCGTCGGCGAGCTTTGTCTGCAATCGCTGGAATTCGTCTTCTGGCATGTACGGCCCGGCAAAGGCCAGCATTCGATGCGGCAATTTTTCGACCAACTTGTCACTGGCTGCAATCGCGCATTCGATCAACTCGCTGCCGACTCTGCCGCCGCCAATGCTGACCAGAATCTTTTTCTCATCGCCGGAGGTCGTCCATTCGTCATTCGTCCCCGATACGCTTTTTGACGGCGTCTGCGCGACAAAGCCCGTATAACAAACCTTGCATTTCAATTCGCTGGCGAGCGAAAAGGTTTCTTCCAGCCGCTGGAATCGTGGATCCGAATGAACAAGCAACAGGTCGAAATACTCGTTTGCGATTCGGCAGGCTCGCTCTTCAAATTTTTTCTGGTCGCGTTTGCCGACCAGAATGTCGCGAAGACTGCAAACCACTTTCACACCGCTGTCGGCCTTGCATCGTTCCAGCAAAGGGAGCAATTCAAAACCGAATTTCTTTCTGCCGAATGGAAACAGTTCTATCACCACCGCGTCAGGTTTGATCCGGTCATACTCTTTCAGTATGCGCCGTGTTCTGGCCGCTTTGATTTCGTCCAGGCTTTGCGCCGCGTCCGCAGCGTGCAGACCGCTGAATTCCGCGTCGGATTTGATCGGCAGCAGATTGATGATCTCGATGGAAGACGGCGGATCGAAACCGGGAACGATCTCGCCGCCGTTCAAAAAGTAAACGTCGAAATCGGTCAATCCGCGCACGATTTCCATGCTGCGAATGAAATGTCCCATCCCCAGCACGTGCTGGCAGTAAAACATCAATCTATTTCTTCTCGTCATAAACCGCTAAAACAATTGATCAGCCAGATCAACGATGTCGTCCAGGATTTCCAGTCTGCCGGTTTTCAATCGCGTGATGCAACGATAAGCGCGTTCGTGAATCAGCGCCGCTGCCGTTTGCCAGTCGAGCGCGAAATCAGCGACTTCCCGATTGACGCCGTCGCGATAAGCTTCGACAAAACGGGCGATGCCTTCACGACAGGATTTGCCCTCCAGCAACTCGCGATAACGCAATGAAGCGATGAAGCTGCCGACATCGCGCAACGGATCGCCCAATGAAAGACAATCCAGATCAATCAACGCCACGCGATTGCCGGTCGCGAAAAAGTTTTTCAAATGCAGATCGCCGTGCAGCGTCGCGTTCGGACCTTCGCCGATTTTGCCGGAAGACTTGACCAACCGGCTGACCACCGAATGCAATCGGGGCCGCAACGAAGGCCGCACACTGCCAATCAGGTCTTCGGCGGTTTCAAGCTTCGCAATCAAATCCGCCAGAGTAACCGGCGGCGCGCTTTGCAAAACAGATTGATGCAACTCAGCCACAGACTTTCCGGCGTTTTCCATCAACGCCGGGAACTCCGCCGAATCGGAATCGAATTCGTTAAGCGTCTTCCCCGCCAAACCGCTCTGCCAGATAGTTTCGATTTCGGGTTGAAAAACCAGCGACTGCGGAATCAACAATCGTCCTTGCCGACAGGCTTCGCTCTGCCAAAGCTCGCGCGTCAATCGCCAGGCTGTTGAGGCTTCGCCCGCGCAATAAGTCTTGCCGAAAATCACTTGCCGTTCAGTTTCGACTGTCAGTTGATTGCGCAATTGCAGATCGGCGCGAACTGTGTAACCGCGCTCGGCTGCGTAATGAATCTGCTTGTATCTAGCCTCTGCAATCTTCCATTCTTCGCCAAAACTTTTGTTGACGACTTCGGGCAGGATTTTGTTTTTCAGTTGATCGAAATCGGCCAGCGCGGGCAATCCGGCCAGCTTGCGATCGTTGGGAAAAACTCTGACGACGGATTCCAATTCGGGCAGATGAAAAAGCCCTTCGCCGATTGGCGTTCGCACGATTGCTTGCTGCCGTGCTTTTGCAAACTGATTCATGCTTTCGCCCGCCCGATAAGCCAGCAAATTCAACGTCAATTCCTTTTCGTCGCCAGTTTTCATCTTGATCAATTTCAATCGGTAAGTGATCAGGCAATTTCTTCGCGGTCTGAATTTGACTCGATCAATTCGGCATTGCCGAACTTTGTATCCGACAGCGGCGATCATCGCCCGCTCGAAAATTTCGCCCGCGCGCTCCGCGTTCAACAGCGC
>CAYRQB010000254.1:0-5762 GCA_964426025.1 uncultured Heliomicrobium sp. | reverse complement strand
GAAAAGCTTGGAACATCGTTCATTCACATTTGCTTTGTCTGCTTCGACCCCTTTAGTTCTTTGCGACCTGGCGACTTGGCGTGAATCTCGATGTTCGTGATGTCTATTTCTTTTGCAGTTATGCCTTCGGTGTTCAGACATTCGTCGAACAAAGCCTTCAGCGCTTGCACGTTTTGTTTAGCGTCGAAATTGCGGCGGACTTTTTCTCGCCCGGCCTTTGCGAATCGGCGGCGCAGTTCGAACGAGTTCAGCAATTCCTCAATTGCCGCAGCCAGCGCAGCAGAGTTCTTTTCCGGCACAAGAAAACCGTTGACGCGATCTTCAATCAATTCCGGAATGCCGGAAATATTCGTTGAAACGACCGGCAATTCCATCGCCATCGCTTCGACCAACACGTTCGGGATGCCGTCGCGGTCGCCGCTTTCCAACACCTGGCAGGGCAAGGCGAAGACGCTCGCTTGCTGGTAAATCCGCTTCAACTCTTCCTGCGTAACCGCCGATTGCAGCGTAACTTTATCCGTCAGGTTCAAACGCTCAATCGTGTTTTTGATCGTCGCAGCGTGCTGATCTTCGCCGCCGATGATGCGACAAATGAAATCGTAACCTTTGTCTTTCAATAAACGACAGGCTTCGATCAGATAAACGAAGCCTTTCTTTTCGACCAACCGTCCGACTGAAAGTATCAGCGGCTTTCCCTGTGAATTCTTTGCATCGTCAAACGCCGCAGGTGTGAACAAAGACAAATCCAGTCCGTGATAAACCGTGTGCAACGGCGATTCGGGCGACGACAGACTTTCAAGATAAATCTGATTCGCCCACGTGCAGGTGACGGCGAAACGCGCGCGGCGAAGCTTCAGCGAAAGCAAATCGCCCGGATTCATGTCTTCGCGGTAAATGTCTTTGGCGTGAGCGGTGAAGCTGAACGTCACTCCCGACAAACGGCTGGCCAACATGGTCACGGTCGTTGATGTGTGACAGAAATGCGCGTGCAGATGACGAATTCGCCCCGATTTCAAAACCTGAAGAGCGATGAATCCGGCCTGCAAAAACTCCTTGATGAACGAACGCCGCCGATATTTCAGACTCATCGTCAGAGCTTCAAACAAAGTCCGCAAGTAAGCCGACGGGCGAAGCCTGAACAATCGCCAATGGCTGGCGGCGAACTTCGGCGCGTTCAGCCACAACCAGACAGGCAAACTGCTTTCTTCGGAAGGAGTGGTTTCAGGCAAAAAGACAATCGGCGCTTTGATCTTTTCGATCACGCCGTGCTGTTGCTGACCGTGCAATTTCAGCAAAGAGAAGATGGAAAGATTCAATCCCTCGCTTTCCAGCAAAGAAATTTCGTTGGTGATGAAGGTTTCGGACGTTCGTCCATAACCTTTCAATACGTAGCCGATTTCCGGTTCCAGTGTTTCCATTTCCAGCCAAATCAAAGTAGACAAATTGAAACCATCTGGTCTCAAAGTTTGGCGGTTTAACTCACCCGATCAAACAAAAGCGATCTGACTCGCGCGGCGACGAACGGCAAACCGTCCAGGTTGATTTCGGGAATTTCGGCAACCGAATCAACCGACGACAAGTATCCGATCAAATTGCTCGACAGCAGTTCCGGCGTCAGATCGTCCGGATGAATTGTTTTGAAATATCCCAACCGCGACATTCTGTCGGCGCGAATCCATTGCTCTTCGGTTGGGCGGTAGCGCGGAATGACAATCGCACGTTTCCGCAGCGACAGGATTTCTGACACTGAGTTGTATCCGCCCATCGAAACTATGACATCAGCCGCCGCCATCAAACTGATCATCTCACCGGCAAATTCGTAAAAGATGACGCGGGAATTGGCGGAAGCCTGAAGCTGCAATCGCGATCTTTGCGCTTCGGGCATTTCAGGTCCGCAAACGATCACGCTCTTGATTCGTCGTTCGGACGGTATGGAACTGACGGCCTTCAGGTAAGTTTCAATCAAATTGTATCCGTCCTGGCCTCCGCCCGAAGTCACCAGGACGAGCTTCTCGATTTCGTTCAATTGCAATTCCCGACGGACCTCATTAACGCTTTTTCCGTCGGGTTCTTTTCTGATGTATCCGCAAAATTCGACTTTGGCGGCGACCGAAGGCGGAAAGCGGTATTCTTCGACCGGATCAAAAATTCTGCGTTCGCCCAGAACCAAAACCGAATCGTAAAATTCTTCGATGGCTTCGTAATGCCCGTTGCGATCCCAATTGCTGCGAATGGATTCGGGGCTGTCCAGAATGTCGCGCAGAATCAGAAGCTGTCTGGTATGAGTTCTTTCGGTTCGCAGAAAGTTGAGCGACGACGCCAGTTCTCCCTTCACCCCTTTCGGTTTTTTATCAACCATCAGCAAATCGGGTTTGAAATTGACGACCGTCGAAAGAATCAAATCAGACCGCAACCGAATGGCATCGGCGATGTCTTCGCTTAAATATTTGGTTTGATATTCGCCGCGCCCAACGCGCGTCAGGCAAGGCAATTTGATGTAATCGAGCAGCGCTGGCAGACGCAAACTGTTAATGACAGGCGAACCGGTGATCAGCAGGATTGAAAGTTCCGGAATCGCTTTCTGCAAATGCTGACAGATCGCCAGCATTCTGCGGATGTTGCCCAGACCATAAGTGTCGTGCGAATAAACCAGCAGCTTTTTCATACTACTTTCGGTAAATCGGTTCAGGTTGAAAAAGAGTTGGCGGAAAGGTGACTGAATCGGCGGGCGTCGTCAATAGCGAATCTTGACGGATGGTTGTTGGCGTGGAAGTTGAAATTGCCGGATCAGCGCCGCTAAAACAAACCGGAAGGCTTTTGGACAGAATTTACAGGATTCAACAAGATGAAAATTACGATTGAGCAAATTTGGCATCAATCCTGATCAATCTTGTTAATCCTGTCTGTTCCTCATCGTCTCAAAGCTACCAACTCTGTTGAAGACGCGACGCTGATCCGACTGAATGGTTAGGTTAATTCTTGTAGGTGTCGGCTTCGACGACGACTTTGGTGGTCGTTTCTTTGCCGTCCACAATCAGCTTGACCAGATAAACGCCTGGTTCAAGCGGCAATCCGGCATTGAAACGACGTCCGCCGAATCCGCCGCCGCCCTGACCTGCCGCCGGAACCGGCGCTGCCGGAGCTTGTCCAGGCGTGACAGCCTGATTGGGCGGTTGCGTTCCACCACCCGGTCCGCCGCGAAAACCTGCCGGACGCGGAGGCGGATCGCCGCGCAAATTCCATTGCACACGATTCAATCCGATTTCTTTCGTGCCCTCAATGTTGCGAACGACTTTGCCGTTGATGTCGGAAATGGTGATTTTGACATCGCCGGTCGGCGCTGCATTCAGGTAGTAGCTGATTGCCGTTCCCTGATCGGGATTTTCGCCGCGGAAGTTTTTCTGACCGCCGGTGAAGCGGCTGAGCGTCACGTCGTTCAGCCATTGAACGCCGGGGCGGATGTCGAACAAATGAGCATTCGACGCCAACACTTTGTCATTCAATTGCTGCAAAGCGGAAATGTCGTCGCAAATCCATATGCCGCGTCCGTGAGTTCCGGCAATCAGATCGTTGTCGCGCGGGTGTATCAGCAGATCGTCCACGCGAACCGTCGGTAAGCCGGTCATGAACCGTTTCCATTCCCCGCCGCCGTTGAGCGACACGAACAACCCGTATTCTGTTCCGACAAAGAGCAGGTTTTTGTTTTTCAGGTCTTCGCGGATGACGTTGACGTTGCCCGTCGGCAAATTGCTGGAGATTGAAGTCCAGGTCGCGCCGAAATCTTTGGTGACGTAAACATATGGTTTGTGATCGTTGCTGCGATGACCGTCAACCGTGACGTAACAGGTTCCGGCGTCAAAGTGCGAAGGTTCGACTCGCGACACCTGATGATTGTTCGACGCCAGCACAGGAATATTGCCCGCGACATTCGTCCACGTTGCACCGCCGTCTTTGCTCAGTTGAACGTTGCCATCGTCGGTTCCGACCCAGATTACGCCCGGCAAAACCGGCGATTCGGCAATCACCGTCAAGTTGCTGTAATTGCCAACGCCGTCGTTTTTGCTGACCATCGGTTGATTGCCCGCAACTCCCATGATTTCCAGTTTTGTGCGGTCAATCTGTTTGGTCAGGTCTGCCGAAGCCGTCCACGTATCGCCGCGATCCAGCGATTTGAAAAACTTGTTCGCGCCGACGTAAACGATGCGCGGGTTGTGCGGCGAAAGCACAAGAGGCGTGCTCCAATTGAAGCGATATTGTTCGCCCGCCGGAGGAGCGGGAACGATGTTGCTCTGCGCCACATTGCCGAATCCCATCGCCTGCGCCATCTGCATCATCTGTTCCATCTGCGGTTGCTGTTGCTGTTGGGCTTGCGTCTGACCTTGCTGCACGCCCTGGCTTCGCGGATTTTGCTGACCGCCGGTTTGCCCAACAGGAGCCGCCGGGCCGCTCTGCTGTCCAGCTTGTCCGGGACCGCCAGCCGTCATCGCGCCTCCGCCCTGCGGACCTCGCGGACGTTGAGCCGCTCGCGGACGAATCGAAGTGCTGCGTCCGGTTCGCAAATCCAACCGCAGCACTGCGCCGTTCTGCGATTCGGCGTAAACGATGTTGTGATCTGTCGGATCGTTCTGCGTATAAAAACCATCGCCGCCGCCAATTCGATACCATTCGGCATTGGTGATTCCGGCTCCGCCACCGCCGCCAAAACCTCCGCCGCCCGTGCGCGTCGCGCTTGGACCGCACCAACTGCCGTTATCCTGCAAACCGCCGCAAACGTAATACGGTTTTCGCATATCGGCGGAAACGGCGTAAAACTGAGCCGCCGCGATATTGTTGATGAAATCGAAGGTCGCGCCCTGGTCGTAACTGACATCCAATCCGCCGTCGTTGCCGACCATGATGTGCTGACTGTTTTTCGGATTGATCCAGATGGCGTGATGATCGCTGTGAGCGACTCCGGCCAGATTGACGAAGGTTTTGCCGCCGTCGGTTGATTTGCTGAAGTTCAATCCGCCAGTGTAAACGGTTTCGGGATTCGACGGATCAACGCGAATCTGACTGTAATACATCGGGCGATTGTTGTTGTTGCTGACCACGCGCCAGGTTTTGCCTTTGTCGTCCGAACGCCAGATGCCGCTTCGTTTCGGGTCGGGAGGGCGATTGGCTTGCTGTTGTCCCTGACCGCCGCCTGCTCCGCCGCCGAATCCGCCACCGCCCTGACCGGGTTGTTCTTCTCCGCCGCCTGCGCCCGCTCCGGCGCCGACTTCAATCTGAGCGTAAAGCACATTCGAATTCGACCGCGCGACATCCAACCCGATGCGGCCAAGCACGCCTTCAGGCAAACCATTGCCTTCCAGCTTCGTCCAGCTTTTACCGGCGTCGGTCGTTTTCCACAAAGCGCATCCGGACCCGCCGCCGTTGAAACCCCACGGAGTTCGACGCCGTTGATACGAAGCGGCATAAAGCGTCTTCGAATCAACCGGATCAATCGCCAGTTCTGTGAAGCCTGTGTTTTCATCAATGAACTTGACGTTCGCCCAGGTTTTGCCTCCGTCAGTGGTTTTGTAAATGCCGCGCTCTTTGTTCGGGCCAAACAAATGACCCAGAGCCGCGACATAAACCGTGTTCGGGTCTTTGGGATCAATGACGACGCGCGCGATTGTCTGCGTTTCCTTCAATCCCATGTTCGTGAAGGTCTTGCCGCCGTCGGTGGATTTGTAAATGCCGTCGCCGAAGCTGGAGCTTTGGCGATTGTTCGGTTCGCC
>CAYRQB010000253.1:0-8902 GCA_964426025.1 uncultured Heliomicrobium sp. | reverse complement strand
GACATCATGGACCCGCGCGAAGCGATGATGAAGAGATAACTGAAATGGCTGAATATAAAATTCCCAAAAAAGTTAAATATCGTAAGCAGCAACGCGGACGTCGCGCAGGCGCGGCCAAGCGCGGAACCAATATCGCGTTTGGAGAATACGCGCTGAAGGCGATGGAAGTGGCATGGGTGACCGGGCGGCAGATTGAAGCAGGCCGTATCGCCATTACTCGTTACGTCAAACGAGGCGGCAAACTCTGGATTCGAATCTTCCCGGACAAACCGATCACCAAGAAACCTGCCGAAACTCGTATGGGTAAAGGCAAAGGCGCGCCGGAAGGATGGGTTTCAGTGGTCAAACCCGGACGCATCATCTTCGAGATGGAAGGCGTTGACGAGGTGACGGCAAGACGCGCAATGGAATTGGCGGCGGCCAAGTTGCCCATCAAAACCAAGTTCATATCGCGCAAGGACCAGGAAGGGGGCGCTATATGAAACACAAGTTGGATAAAGTCCGAGAAACAACCAGCGAAGAATTGATCAAACGGCTTGCCGAAATCAAAGAGTCGATGTTTCGTCTCAACTTCAAAAAGGCGCTCGGCGATACCGATACGGTGGCGCGAATCCGCAGAGAGCGGAAAGAGCTTGCGCGGATAAAAACAATTTTGCGCGGGCGGACGCTCGGCATCGAGAAGTAAGTTCCCTAGCCGCGGCTATTCGATGCGGCGGCGATCGTGAATAAAGTATGGAAGAGATAAAAGACAATTTGGAAGCGCAGGAGGCTGCCGAAAGCGCTACGGCAAGTGATGCCGCCGCTGAGCAACCGGCCAAGTCTCGCGGTCGCCGTACCGAAAAGGTAGGCATTGTGACCAGCGACAAGATGCAGAAAACGATTGTTGTGCGCGTTGACCGTTTGGTGAAACACCCAGTCTACAAACGCTACATTCGCAAACGAACCAAGTTCATGGCGCATAACGACATTGAAGGCGTGACGATTGGCGATCAGGTTCGCATCGTTGAAACCCGCCCCCTCTCAAAGCGCAAGCGGTGGCGCGTTGTCGAGGTGTTGCGTAAGGCAAGCAGGTAGTTGACGGTGGCTGATGGTCGGAGGTAATCCGATTACCAAAAAACCGTAAGGAGGCTAGCAATGGCATTACAGATGCGATCCCTTTTGCAGGTCGCTGATAATTCGGGGGCGAAGAAAATTGCGATGATTTTGCCCCTGGGAGGCAACGTCGGGCGACGTGCAAGCGTGGGCGATGTGATTACGGCTTCGGTCAAGGAAGCTTCGCCTGACGGTACTGTCAAAAAGAAGCAGGTCGTCAAGGCTGTGATTGTCCGCACCCGCAAGGAAGTCCGCCGTAAGGACGGCACTTATATTCGTTTTGACGAAAACGCGGCGGTGATCATCAAACCGGACGGAGAGCCTGTGGGCACTCGCGTTTTCGGACCGGTCGCGCGCGAATTGCGCGAAAAAGGATTTATGAAGATTGTGAGTCTCGCTCCTGAGGTTATTTAAGTCGAGCGAGGCAAGACGAGGCAATTATGGCAACGAGAATGAAGATCAGGAAGAACGATCAGGTGATCGTCATCTCCGGGCGCGACAAAGGCAAACGTGGCCGAGTCGTCGAAGTTCTGACCAAAGAGCGCAAAGTTCTGGTCGAAGGCATCAACCTCCTCAAGCACTTCGAACGTCCGAATCGTCAGCGCGGCATCGCCGGGGGAATCGTCGAGCGCGAAGCCCCAATTGACGTCTCGAATGTGATGCTGCTTGAAAACGGAGTGCCGGTTCGCGTCGGTTATCAGGTTTTGCAGGATGGCCGCAAGGTGCGAATTTCGAAGAAGACCGGAGCGGCTCTCGAATAAAGCTTTCAGACAAGCTGACAGCTTGTCGCAACGTCCGCGAAAAACGGATTGAAATTCAAACGCGCTTTGACGCGTCAATTGGCAGGCCGTGGGCTTGCCGGACAAAAGTTATGGCTGCACGACTCAAAGAAAAATACACCAAGGAGATTGCTCCGGCGCTTGCCAAAGAGTTCAATTACAAGAACCCGATGAGCATTCCGAAGCTGGAGAAGATAGTCATCAACGTAGGTTTGGGCGAGGCGATTCAAAACGCCAAAGCGCTTGACGCCGCCGTCGGTGACATACAGACCGTAACCGGACAGAAGCCCGTTGTGACCAAAGCCAAAAAGTCCATCGCCGCTTTCAAACTTCGCGAGGGGATGAGCATTGGCGCGATGGTCACGCTGCGCGGCGACCGGATGTACGAATTCCTGGATCGGTTTGTCAATCTGGCGTTGCCTCGCGTTCGCGACTTTCGCGGAGTTTCTCCGAAAGCATTCGACGGACGAGGCAATTACACTGTCGGACTGAAAGACCAGTTGATCTTTCCTGAAATTGATTTCGGCAAGATTGACAAAGCGCGAGGCATGAACGTGTGCATCGTAACATCGGCCAAGACCGACGAAGAGGCGCGCTCATTGCTGCGCCATCTGGGAATGCCATTCCGGCAAAATTAAGAGTTGAGGAATCATGGCAAAGACTTCAAAGATCGTTCAGGCGAACCGTAAACCCAAGTTCAAGGTACGCGGTTACAATCGCTGCAAGCGCTGTGGCCGTCCGCGCGCTTACCTGCGGAAATTCAGCATCTGCCGTATATGCTTCCGCCAATTGGCGCTGCAGGGCGACATACCCGGCGTGACAAAATCGAGCTGGTAGGAAGTTACGAGTTCCGAGTGGAGTTGAAACGATGATAGTTGATCCGATAGCAGATATGTTGACGCGCATGCGCAATGCGATTGGCGCGCGTCACACCAAAGTTGATGTTCCTGCCTCGCGCGTGAAGATTGAAATCGCGCGCATTCTGAAAGAAGAAGGCTACATCACCAATTACAGCATCAAAACGGCTGAAGGCAGCCAAATCAGGACGCTGCGAATCTTTTTGCGCTACGGCCCCAAAGGCGAAAGCGTGATTTCGCATCTCCAGCGCGTTTCAAGGCCGAGCCGCCGCGTTTACGTATCAGGCGGCGAAGTTCCCAAAGTGCTCGGCGGATTGGGCATCAGTATCATGAGTACTTCTCATGGAGTGATGACCGGAAAAAAAGCGCGCAAATCGAACGTCGGCGGCGAACTGCTGTGCAGCGTTTATTAAATTGTCAGAGCCTTTCCGTTGATTGCTTGTGCAACCGGCGGACGGCGATTGACCAATGACGGAATTGTTATGTCACGAGTAGGCAAGAAACCAATCGAGTTACCGAAAGATGTGAAGGTCAATGTCACCGAATCGGCAATCGAAGTACAGGGACCAAAGGGCAAACTGAGCACGCCGATTCCGGATGGAGTCACCGTCAAAGTCGAAGACGGTAAATTGATTGCCGAGCGCATAGACGATGAACACACCGCGATACATGGCACTATCCGCGCGCTTGTGGCGAATGCCGTAAAGGGCGTGTCGGAAGGCTTCTCGCAGGAAATGGACATCGTTGGCGTCGGTTATAAGGCCGAGCTGAAAGGCCGAAGCATCAACTTCGCTCTGGGCTATTCTCATCCGATTGAGTTCGTTTTGCCGGAAGGCATCACGGCCAAGGTGGAGAAACTGGCCAGGACGATCAATCAGTATCAGACGACCGTCACCATCTCGGGAATTGACCGGGAACTGCTTGGGCAGGTTGCCGCGAACATGCATCGTTTGCGCCAGCCGGACGCTTACAAAGGCAAAGGCGTTCGTTACGCCAATCGCCAGCTCAAGCTCAAACCCGGCAAGACCGGAAAATAAACGATGAATTCAGGAGGCTGAACGAAGGGACACGACGAGCTTATTGCTCGACAGTCGGTTCATCGTTCGGTGGGAACAACGAATCGTTATGGCAAAAAAATCAAGACAAGATGTACGACGCGCGGTTCATTCGCGCATACGCAAAAAAGTTCAAGGCACGCCGGAGCGTCCGCGATTGGCGGTTTTCCGCAGTCTGAATCACATTTACGCTCAGGTGATTGACGATGTGAATGGCACGACGATCTGCTCGGCTTCGACGGTCGAAAAAAGCGCTGGCGTTGGCAACGGCGGCAACATTGACGCCGCCAAATCAATCGGCAAATTGATTGCCGAGCGCGCGAAAGACAAGGGCGTCAACAACGTGGTATTTGATCGCGGCGGTTACATTTATCACGGACGCGTTAAGTCTCTGGCTGAAGCCGCGCGAGAAGCGGGATTGCATTTTTAAGAGCAGCCGCAGGCAAGACTCCCAATCGGTAAATTGCCGGAGTTACTCTTGCCGAAAGCTGACAGCTAGTTTGGAGAATCGTTATTTATGGACAGAATCAATCCGGACGGGCTTGAGTTGACGGATCACGTGATTTCGATCAACCGCGTCACCAAAGTGGTCAAGGGTGGCAAAAATTTGTCGTTTGCCGCGCTGGTCGTTATCGGCAACCAGAACGGCATCGTCGGTTTTGGCACAGGCAAGGCGAAAGAAGTGCCGCAGGCGATTCGCAAGGCGCTTGAATCGGCCAAACGCAATCTGATTCGCGTTCCGTTGGCAGGAACCACTGTTCCGCATCCGATGATGGGCAGATTTGGCGCTGGCAAAGTTCTGCTTAAACCGGCAGTCGAAGGAACAGGAGTTATCGCAGGAGGCGCAGTTCGCGCGGTTATGAACGCCGCGGGCGTGAGCAATATTCTGACCAAGTGCATTGGATCGAACAATCCTCACAACGTCATTCGCGCCACGTTCGACGCTCTTGCAAACATGAGAAGCCCTGAAGAAGTTGCTCGGCTGCGTGGTCGCACTGTGGAGGAGTTATAACAATGGCGAAAGAGAAGAAGGTCAAGATTCAGTGGTATCGAAGCACGATTGCTGCGCCGGAAAAACACAAGGTCATTGTTCGCAGTCTGGGATTTACCAAGCTGAATCAAATCGTCGAACGTCCTGACGATAATTCAATCCGTGGAATGGTGGCGAAAATCCCGCATCTGTTGCGAATTATCGAATAGTTATGACGCACGTGTGTTAGTAGCATTTATGCTCCGCGCGTCATCACAAAGTTGTTTTTGAGGTCTTAACAGTTATGGCTATCGGCTTAAACAATCTAAAAGCGCCCGAAGGCGCCACTCACAAGAAGAAACGCGTTGGACGCGGACCAGGCTCAGGACTTGGCAAAACTTCCGGTCGCGGCAACAAAGGTCAAAAGTCGCGCTCCGGTTATTCGCGCAAGCGAGGTTTTGAAGGCGGACAGATGCCGTTGCATCGCCGTTTGCCCAAGCGCGGTTTTACCAACATCTTCAAACGCGAGTGGGCGGAGGTCAATCTGGCCAGAGTCGAAGAATTCTTCGAAGCCGGTTCAAATGTGACGCCCGAAACTCTGGTTGAAAAAGGTTTGGTGCGCAAGTCACTGCGTAGCTCAATTGCTGTCCTTGGTAAGGGAGATTTGAGCAAGGCTCTGACAATCACCGCTCATCGTTTCAGCGAGTCAGCTAAAAAGAAGATTGAGGCTGCAGGCGGCAAAGCTGAAGTCATTTCGTCAAAGCCGAGCGAGTAAATTAATCGCTTTCAGATTCTGGGGAAGTTATGGTTGTCGAGTCATTCATCAACGCAATCCGCAATCTATTCAAGGTTCCTGAATTGCGCCGACGCGTGTTATTCACGCTGGCTGTGCTGGCGGTGTATCGTGCGGGCATTCATGTTCCGGTTCCCGGATTGGATCAGGAAGCACTTAAAAGCTTCTGGAATCAGGCTGGGGGCGGATTGTTTGGCGCTTTGGATTTGTTTTCAGGCGGTAATCTTCGGCGGATTTCGGTGTTTGCGCTAGGCATCATGCCTTACATCACATCCTCGATCATTTTGCAGTTGATGGCTTCCGTATACCCTGCACTGAAGAAGATTCAGGAGGAAGGCGAGTTAGGACGACGCAAAATAACTCAGTACACTCGTTACCTGACTGTGTTGCTTTGCCTGGTTCAGGGCATAAGCCTGGCTTACTGGCTGCAGAAGCAGGCTGATGCGACCGGGCGTCCTCTGGTGCTTGGCGGAGGCGGATTCGGATTTGCCGTGACTGCAATGCTGACGATGACCGCCGGTTCGGTGTTCATCATGTGGCTTGGCGAACAAATCACTGAACGCGGCATCGGCAACGGCATGAGCTTGTTGATTTTCGCAGGCATCGTCGTTGGCGTGCCAAACGCTATCAGCCAGTTGTGGGCTTCGGTCAAAGACCCCGGATCGGCGGTTTTTGTGATTGTCCTGCTGATAGTAATGTTGATTGTTACTGCCGGCATAGTTTTCTTTGAAAGAGGTACCAGAAAAATACCTACCAACCACACAAGGCGAATGGTTGGTAACAAGATGGTAGCAACGCAGTCGTCGCATCTGCCGCTGAAGGTTAATATCGCAGGCGTGATTCCGGTAATTTTCGCTTCTTCTGTCCTGGCGATTCCGCAAACACTGGCTACTTTCGGAAATTGGAGCTGGCTGCAAGGTTTGAATAACGCATTGAGCGGGGGGCATCCGGTTTACGAGTTAATGTTTATTACCGGAATCGTCCTGTTCGCGTTCTTTTATGTTTCAATAGTTTTCAATGCGGATGAAGTCGCTGAAAACTTACGCAAACAAGGCGCTTTCGTTCCGGGTATTCGACCCGGCAAGCGTACAGGCGATTACCTAAACTCGATTCTGGTACGTCTGACGACGGTTGGCGCTATTTACCTTGTCATTGTTTGCTTGATTCCACAGATAATGATCAGCGGTTTCAAGGTTCAGTATCTGCCGCTGATTGGTCCCTGGCTGGATAACCTGATTCAGAATATTCCAGGATTAAGTTGGATACTGACAGGGCTTGGCTTTTCATTTTATTTTGGTGGCACCAGCTTGTTGATCGTTGTCGGTGTAGCAATGGACACCATCAGTCAGGTCGAAGCTCAGTTAGTAATGCGCCACTATGACGGCTTCCTTGGTTCGCGCGGCGGCAGGTTACGTGGGCGTCGGGCGTCGGGCTAATAACAGCACAAGAGAGTTCAGCAGCAGGAAATTAGTCGCTTATGTCGAGAATCATTGTGATGATAGGGCCACCAGGAGCAGGTAAGGGGACACAAGCTCGACTGCTTTCTGAAAGGTATGATTATCCGCAGATTTCGACAGGCGATATTTTGCGCGAAATGGCTCAGGCCGACACCTCGCTTGGTCAGGAAATCAAGGCGACGCTTGCATCTGGAAAACTTGTCAGCGATGCAATTCTTGCGGAAGTTATTTTGAATCGGACATCTCGTCCCGATTGTCAGGATGGTTATATTCTTGACGGTTATCCGCGCACTATCAATCAGGCTCACCTGCTGGAAGAACTGGCGGAAAAACAAGGGAAAAACATTTTCCTTGTTCGAGTGATGGTTCAAGAAGAAGTGCTTATCAAACGGCTGACCGGACGAAGAACTTGTCCAAAGTGCGGAGAGATATACAACATCTACTTCCGTCCTCCTGAGCAAGAGGGTGTTTGTGACTTGGATGGCGAACCGCTCAAACAGCGCAGCGATGACAATCTTGATGCCGTCACTCGTCGTTTCGAGGAATATAAAACCTCCACCGCTCCGCTGATTGAATATTACAGGCAAAGCGGAAGACTGATTGAAATCAATGGTGAAGAGCAGGTTTCAGGGCTTTTCGATAAGCTTTGCGCGATTATTGATGGTGTCGCAAGTTAAAGTGAGAATGATAGTAGTGGGAATCGGAAAAGATTATAGAGATGGTAATTCGCAAATCTCGGAATGAGCTCGAAAAGATGCGGCGCGCGGGATTGATTGTCGCCGAGACATTGCACGAGTTGCGGAAAATGGTCGAGCCAGGGGTTACCACTCGCCAATTGGATTCGGTAGCTGAGAAAAAAATTCGTTCCACTGGCGCTTATCCCACTTTCAAAGGTTATCGCAAGTTTCCGGCTTCCATTTGCGCATCAGTCAATGACGAAGTGGTTCACGGTATTCCTTCTGATCGCAAGTTACGAGAAGGCGACATCATCAAAATTGATTGCGGAGCAACCTTGAACGGTTATGTTGGCGATGCTGCAATCACCGTGGCGGTTGGAAATGTTTCGGCGGAAATTAAGAAGTTGATGGATGTGACTCGATCTTCGCTTTTTCGCGCGGTGGAAAAGATGATTCCCGGCAATCGTCTTTACGATGTTTCTTACGCCGTTCAGGAATACGTCGAAGAGAATGGCTATTCGATTGTCAGGGATTTCTGTGGGCATGGTATTGGCCAGCGAATGCACGAAGACCCACAGGTGCCGAATTATGGTCGTCCGGGGACAGGTCCAAAATTGAAAGAAGGCTGGGTGCTGGCAATTGAGCCAATGGTCAATGTTGGCACTCACGAAGTGAAGATTTTAAGCGATGGATGGACGGTTAAGACCAAAGATGGCAAAGCTTCATCTCACTTCGAACACACCATCGCGGTCACTGAAGATGGCCCGGTTGTCATGACAGCGCTGGAGGATGGATCATTGATGTTGTGAAGCGTGGCAAGGCGTTTGCCTTGCAAAATCACTTCGCACGGTTATAATGCGAGTTTCGCAAATTAGCGCGAAAGATAACTATAGTAAACTGAGGTTATGTCGAAAGAAGATGCCATAGAGGTGCAGGCTACAGTGCTTGAAACTCTGCCCAACGCGATGTTCAAAGTTGAGCTTGAGAATAAGCACCAGGTTTTAGCTCATATCTCAGGCCGTATGCGAAAAAACTTTATCAAGATCCTGCCGGGTGACAAGGTTCTGGTTGAGTTATCACCTTATGATTTGACCAGAGGTCGCATCATATACCGTTTTAAGTAGTGAAAGACGCATAACTTCAAAACGAATGAGGCTGAAATGAAAGTAAGAGCATCAGTCAAAAAGATTTGTGATAAATGCAAGATCATACATAGACACGG
>CAYRQB010000252.1:0-8938 GCA_964426025.1 uncultured Heliomicrobium sp. | reverse complement strand
TCCTGACCAGGAGGGACGACTTTCGTGAAGTCGCTTGCCGTGCATCCTCAACTCGGAGCGACACGCCTGATTTCCAGATCGGCGGTGCCTTCGTTTTTGAAAACGAAGGAGTGTGTGGCGTGAGCATCTTTTTTCAATTCGCCGAAGTTATGCTCGGTTGATTTGATCACCAGCTTTGGCGATCCATTTGCCGCCTGTCCGAAGACGGCGACGACCAGAGCAATCAAAACGGCGATTGCGCTCAGGGTTTGTTTAAGTTTCATCACAGTTGAACTCCCAAGTAGAAATTTGATGGGGCTACTTTGGCGGCGCGCAGTGTAGCAGGGCGGTAAGGAATTGTCACCGCCCAAATCCCGGACGGCGTTCAGGTTCAGGCGGACACAGTTCGCAGATCAAAACTTCCAGCAACAAACGCGGCGTCGCACGAGAAGTTTTCAGCGCCACATCGGTCGCCGCTATTCGTTCGATTCCTTTCAAAATTCGATCAGTCTCAACCCGCCTGACCCGTTCGTTGAAATGGCCAACTGCATAAGGCGACATGCCTACGATTTTGGCGACTTCGGAATTCGGCGCGTTCTGTTTCATCAATTCCTTCGCGCCCAGCATTCTGCGGTAATTGCTGGCAATCGCACCCAGAATCATCAGGCTCAGCGATTGCGGATTTTCAGAAGCGTTGTCGAAAATCCGATGTAACAATTTCAAAGCTTTTTTACGGTCGCCGTCAACGACCGCGTCGGTCAGTTCGAAGTTTGAATGCTCGCGCGAATGGCGGACGAGCAGATCAATATCGTCCTGTGTGATTCCGCCTTTTTCGCCGACGTAGGCAATCAGCTTGTCCAACTCCATCGCCAACTGCATCAGGTTTACGCCGACCGTTCCGATCAGGTAAGCCGCCGATGCCGGATCAATCGCGCATCCGGATCGAGCAACGTAATCGCGAATCCAGTTCGGAGCCGCAGTCCTTTCGTCCAAGGCTTCGAAGCTGACGACTTCGCATCCTTTCCGCAGGATCGTCGAAATGTTGCGGCGATTGTCCAGGCCGTTGCTGACAAAAACCAGCACGGAAGATTCAACCGGTTTTCTGATGTAGTTTTTCAGCAATTCAAGCTGGTCGTCGTCGCTGATGGTTTCAAAACCCGTGACGACGATCATGCGGCGCGGCGAAATCATGGGAAACTGTCTGGCCTGAGCCAGAGCTTCGTCCAGATCGCCCTGAGCCACTGAAATTACAGCGTAGTTGAAATCGCGCACCGACATATCAATGGCGGCGTCGGCCAATTTCTTCAACGCCTGATCGCGCAGATAAACTTCAGTGCCTTCAAAAAGGTAAAGGGGGGCAATCTGACCGCTTTGCAGTTTATGATGAAAGCTGGATTGGGATTTTACGGAATCTTGTGAAGCCTGGCGTTTCATCAAATTTTCAGAACCCTTCCAGAATCGTCGTCATCATGCTTTTGGCAAAATCGCGGGCGATGCGGTCAACCGCCGGGCCTTCTTCGCTGAAAAAGACCTGAGGGTCGCCTGAAATTTCATACTCGCCGCGAAAAATCAGATTCTGGTTGTCGAAGAGAATTTTATTTTTGGTCTGGTCGCGAACCGTCAAAGCGACTGTGATGACGACTTCAAACAACCGCGCGCGACCGCGATCATCGAGCAGCACGGGTCGAAAACTGAAATTTTTGATCGTGCCAAGCATAACCGCATCTGCGTCTTCGGCGGATGCAGTCACGCGCAAAGACCGCGCGCGGCGCAAGGCTTCGTCAACCACTGCGGCTGTGAATCGCTGCTCGACTTTGAACCGCAGACTCGGATTCTGAAACGGCGGGACAGCCAACGTCCTGATATGTTTTGGCAATCCGTCGCCGCGCCCGACCGGTTTGTAACATTCCGTATACCCGCAAACCGTCAGCAACAAGCCGCTGAAAAGTATGAGTCGCAAAATTCTGTTCATCATAATTCAACCCAAAGACAACCTGTTCCGAGATCGAACAATTTGACTGTCGTGAAAATCCTTCGTTCGTTCTACGATTTCATGTCATTCCACCGGAGATTTTTTTTCATAATCCGGCAAAGCTCAGTCATTGGCAAATTCGCCAGCGATTTTATCGCCCGCCAAACCTGTAAATCGGTATCGTGACAATTTTGAAAAAGATAAAATCTATTTATCACTTCTTATCGCAAAAAGTTGTAATTAAAAATCAGGTTTGATCGTCTACCTTGTATCAGAGCTTATAAAAGCCAGCTTGTATTTTTTGGATTCAACTGAAAATTTGAATTCAAACCAGGTTGGCGATCAAAGGAATAATCAAAAACAGCAATGAAACTTAGAGTCAAACATCTTTTCATCATTCTCCCAATATTGGCGCTGGCCGGGTTCATCGGCTACAGAGTGCTGGAAGCCGTACGAGCAAAATCCGAAATCAAACAATCCGGCATGCCCGGACAAGGTGGCGGACCAGGCGGCGGTCGCGCTCAAAACGTCCAAACAGGCTCTGTCACCAGCGGCAAGATCAGCGAAAAAATCACGCTGACCGGCGCGCTCAGGGCTAAAGAGCGCGTGGACGTGACTGCAAAAATCCCCGGACGCATCATTAAATTGAATGTTGACACGGGACAATCAGTTTCGCGCGGATCGTTGATAGCGGTAATCGAAGACGACGAAATTCAACAACAGATCGAAAGGTCGAAAGCCGCCATTGCCGTTGTTGATGCTTCCATCGCCCAGCGCGAGGCCGAATTGAACAACGCCAAGGTTGAAATGGAGCGCAAACGAAAGCTGGTCGAGGACGGATTGCTTCCGCGCAGCGAAATGGACGGGCTGGAAACGCGCTACAGAGTTTCGCAATCGCAGCTTGAATTCGCGCGCGCTCAACGACGCCAGTCGGAAGCCGAATTGCGAGAGTTGAACATACGTCAGAGCCAGACGCGAATTTATTCGCCGACCAATGGCATTGTTGCCAGCCGCCAGATGGACATCGGAGCGATGGCCAATTCCAATTCCCCGATTGTCACCATCGTCAGCGTCAGCCCGATGGTCATCGAAGCCAAGGCGTCCGAAGTTGATATTGCCAGAATCAGACGCGGCGCGACGGTGAATGTGACCGTGGACAGTTTGCCCGGACAAAAGTTCTCCGGACGAGTGATGCGAATTTCACCGCTGCTCGATCCGCAAACGCGCAACGGTCTGGTTGAAATCGAAATATCAAATCGCGGCGGAGCTTTGAAAGGCGAAATGTTTGCGCGCGCCGAACTGGATTTGGGCAGTCAACGCGAAACCGCTCTGTTGCCGCGCGATGCGCTGGTTTATCGCGGAGAGCAACCCGGCGTTTACTTGATCGAATCCGACAAGGCCAAATTCCAACCTGTCGCAACCGGGCTGACCCAGGATGACAAGGTTGAAGTCGTCAATGGATTGAAAGTCGGCGATGTCATTATTACTCGCGGTTCAAATCTGCTCAAAGACGGTGACCGCGTCAGGGTAGGCGGACAACCAGGCGGTCCTGGAAGCGGACGGCAAACGCCGAATCAATCGGCCTCTGGGCAACAACCGGATAATCAAAAGCCCCAATCCACATCTCCCGCGGAGAAGGCTTCGCAGCCTGACCAACAAAGACAAAGAAGGGATGGTCAGTGAGGCCTTGTCAGGCTTTCCATCCAAACAAATAACCAATAAGTAGAAATTATCACGGAGCTAAGGAAATGAAGTTGTCTGAACTGTCTGTCAATCGTCCGATCACAGTTTATATGATTATCGCGGTGCTGGTGCTGCTGGGAGGAATTTCTTTCAGCAAGCTGCCTGTTGATCTGATGCCTGATGTGCAGAACCCAACGCTTTCGGTCAGAGCGGAATATCCCGGCGTCGCCCCGGAAGAAATGGAAAATCTGGTGACGCGACCGCTCGAAGCCAGTTTGACGGCTGCGCCGGGCATTTATCGTATCAATTCGACTTCCTCTGAAGGCAACAGCAGCATACGAATTCAATTCGACTGGGACGTCAACATTGACGAAGCGGCCAATGAAATCCGCACACGTCTGGATCGCACGCGCGGAGTATTGCCGGAAGGCGTTTTGCCGCCGACCATCTTCAAATTCGACACTTCGCAATTCCCGATCATGTACCTGGCCGTGTCGGGCGACAAAGATCCGCGCGAATTGCGCACATTGCTCGAAAAAGATATTCAACCGCGCCTGGAACGAATCGCCGGCGTGGCGGCTGTGGATATTCGCGGCGGATTGCGTCGCGAAATTCAAGTCACTCTCTCGGTCGAAAAGCTCCGCTCATACAATCTTTCGGTCAATCAGATCACCAACGTTCTGCGCAACGAAAACCAGAATCGCCCGGTCGGGCCGATGGAAGAAGGCAAGTACGAAGTCCTGCTGCGCACTCAGGGAGAATTTAAGAACGTTGATGAAATCAGCAAAGTAGTCGTCGCTTCGCGCAACGGCGTTCCGATTTACCTGAAGGACATAGCCAAAGTTTCAGACACGCACGAAGAAATTCGACAAGTTGTCCGCGTTGACGACAAACCCGGCGTTCGTTTTTCGATACGCAAACAATCCGGCGCCAACACTGTTCTGGTTGCTGAGAAAGTTCGCGAAGAATTACAAAAACTGGAAAAGGCATTCCCCGGCATCGCTATCTGGCCGATCATGGACTCTTCGATCTTCATTCAACAGTCCATTGACAATGTTCGCACCACGGCCATCTCCGGCGCATTCCTGGCCATTATGATCCTGCTGCTGTTTCTGCGGAATCTGCGCAGCACGATGATCGTTTCAATCGCCATTCCGGTGGCTATCATCGGCACATTCTCGCTGATGTACTTTTACGGCTTCACGCTGAACACAATGTCGTTCGGCGGATTGGCATTGGGCGTCGGCATGCTAGTGGACAACGCCATCGTGGTTTTGGAAAACATCTTCCGCCATCGCGAACGAGGATTGACTCATCGCGAAGCCGCCATTGAAGGCAGCAGCGAAGTTGCCGCTCCGATTGTTTCCTCGACGCTGACGACCGTCGCTGTTTTCGTCCCTCTGGTCTTTCTGACCGGCATGAGCGGCGTCATGTTCAAGGAACTTTCCTATGTCGTGACGTTCTCTCTGCTCTGTTCGCTTATCGTCGCATTGACGCTGGTTCCGGTTCTCTGCTCGAAATATTTGAGAGTCAGACCGCCCGATGCCAAAGCGCATCCGTTATTGAACAAAATATTAACCATCAGTGGACGAATGCTCGATGTTCTGGACGAGCAATACCAGATGGCCATTCGCTGGTCGCTCAATCATCGCAAGACAATCGTCTTCGGAGCCGTGGCGCTATTTGCCGGAAGCCTGGCGCTGATTCCGCTGATCGGTTTTGAAATGATGCCCGAAACCGACGAAAGCGAAATCCGCGTCAGTCTGGAACTGTCGCCCGGAACCAGAATCGAAGTCACTGACGAATTGTCAAAGCGCGTCGAAACCATCCTGAAACGCGAAGTTCCGGAAATGAAGCATATGATGAGCGAGGTCGGAGGCGGCGGTTGGATGTCTTCGTCCATGCACACTTCCGACATACGCTTGCAATTGGTTGACAAATCCGAACGCAATCGTTCGAGCCAGGAAATCGTCAACGCCATCAGACCGAAGTTGAACATCCAGCCCGGCCTGCTGGTTCGCGCCCGTTCCAGCAGCAATAACATGATGATGCGGCGAATGGGCGGCGAAGGCGGCGACCGCGTCTCAGTTGAAATTCGCGGTTTCGAAATGGCCACTGCCACCGACCTGGCCAAGAAAATCAAAGACATCATTGACGGCGTGCCGGGCGTCACCGATTCAACCATCAGCCGCCGCGAAGGCATGCCGGAAATGTTGATCAAGGTTGATCGCGACAAAGCCGCCAGTCTGGGATTGAACGCCTCTGACATTTCCCAAACTCTGGAAACCGTCATCGGCGGTCGCCGCGCCAGCCAGTTCCGTCAGGAAGGCGAAGAGTTCAACATTCTTGTCCGACTCAACGAAGAGCAGCGCGCCAACATCGGCCAATTGCAAAACGTGACGGTTCTGACTCCTTCAGGTCAATCCGTGCCGATCGGCAATCTGGTCACGGTTCAGCGCCGCGAAGGCCCTGTGTCAATCGAACGTCAGGATCAGGAACGTCTGGTGCGAGTTTCGGCCAGTTACGCCAACCGCGATTTGGGTTCGATCATGCAGGACGTTGACGAACGATTGAGCAGTTTGCCTCTGCCTTCTGGCTTCTCCATCTATTACGGCGGCGAATTCGAAGAGCAGCAGAAATCTTTCCGCGAACTGCTGTTCAGCCTGATTCTGGCCATTGTGCTGGTTTACATGGTCATGGCTGCGCAATTCGAATCTCTGCGCGACCCGCTGATCATTCTGTTTTCAATCCCGCTGGCCGTCATTGGCATCGCGCTGGTTCTCTTTTTGACTGAAACGACCTTCAACATGCAGGCTTTCATCGGCACGATCATGCTGGCCGGTATCGTGGTCAATAACGCCATCGTGTTGATTGATTACATGAATCTGCTGCGCAGACGCGACAAATTGTTGTTGCGTCATGCCGTCGAGTTGGCCGGTCGTCGCCGTCTGCGCCCGATTCTGATGACCACGCTGACGACTGTTCTGGGATTGGTTCCGATGGCGCTGGGCATTGGCGAAGGCGCTGAAGTTCAGGCTCCGATGGCTCGCGTAGTCATCGGCGGTCTGACGACTTCGACCCTGATCACGCTGCTGTTCATCCCGACCATTTACACCATGATCGAAGAACGCGGACTGCGCGAAAAAGCTACTGAAGTCGAAGCCGAAGGTTCGCCGCAACCGCTGCAACCCATCGGCGCTGATTAAACGATGGGAGCGCGAACGCCCCCGTTCGCCAAAAACAGAAGCCGCGAAGCCTCCTCTTTCCGTCACTCGAAAATCGAACGAAGGAAAGCAGGCTTCGCGGCTTTTTACTTTGCGGTTCGGATGACCACCTTCCTGTAGCATTTTCAGGAAGTAGCTGTTTTCATCCACGAAGACACTCGAAGAAAACCTTTTCTTGAAAGCTATAGCTTTTAAGAAAATAACTTCCCGCGAATCACGCGGATTACGCGAATGAAAAAGATTTTTTACCGGTTTGAGAACCCGCTATCTTGTTGGTCAGGTTGAAGCTATTGAATAGCTTTTTCCAAAGTATCTGCGCTCATTCGCGTCATCCGCGGGAAAAACATTTTCTTGAACTCTATATGTTACTTCAACTGCGACCCCAGCCATTCATTGCGCAGCTTCTGAATTTCCGGCGTTACTTCCCTGCTCAGACTTTCAAACGAGACCACTTCGACCGCAGGGTCTTCGATGAAAGTCAGTTGAACGGTTTTCTTCACTCCGCGCTGTTCTGCTTCGATGGTGATTGTGTCGCCGGGTTTATGTTTTTCCAGAATCGCCTGAATGTCTGAAGTCTTTGTCACCGCCTGACCATCGAACATCAGAATCTTGTCGCCGCGATCCAATCCGGCTTTGTAAAAAGGCCCGTTTCGCAAAGCCTGACTGCCCAGACTCACCATTCCGCCTTGTTCGCGCAATTGAGCCTCAAGCCAGACTTTGCCCGGACGCGATTTTCGATACTGGAATCCGGCTTTGGCCAGCAGGCTTTCGTAATCCGGCACTTCGTTGCCTTCTATGTAACGCGCGAAAAAGTCATTCGCGAATGCCGCATCGCCGGAATATTTGGCCAATGAAGCTTTCAAATCCGCAATCGTGTATGGCTTCATTGGAGCGTAGTTCTTCTGATGCTTGCCGTAACTCTGCCACAGTTCGCGCATGTAACCGTCCAGAGTCTTGCCGGAAAATTTCGTCCGCAGGCTCAAATCCAATGCCGTAGCGACCGCGCTGCCATAAGTGTAGTAAGAGACAAACAGATTCTGGCGATTGGTCGGATCGGCTGAAGGCGCGCCGTCTGCGAAGACTGCCTGCTCGCTCATGCCTATCGGCCCATAAAGCAATCTGCCCGGAGCGGTGACGATGGCGTTGATGGTGAAGCCAAGCCCGCGCGCAAAGCTGGCGTCGTCACCACTGAAGCCTGCGCGTTTCATCGCCAGATTCCCGTAATACGTTGTAAAGCCTTCGGCCAGCCACAACCCGTCGGACACGTTGGCGTCTTCGAAACTGAAAGGTTCAATCGTTCGCGGGCGCAAACGTTCGACGTTCCAGGCATGAAAGTATTCGTGCGAAACCGTTCCCAGATTTCCGCGCGGATTGCCTTTGATCGAACGCGAACTGGTCAAACTGGTCGAATTGCGATGCTCCATTCCGTCGCCGCCGATTTGCGGGACGTAGTTGGAGATGAACGTGTAAGTTCCGAAATCGAAATCCGGCGCTTCGCCGAAAATGGCATTTTGTTCGGCGACGATCTTTTTGCACATTTCGGCGAAATCATCCACTTCTTTGTCCGAAGCAGCCGGATCATTGATCGCCAGACGTATGGTGTAAGTCTTGCCGTTCGATTGCACAGTCCATTCGCGCAAACGGAAATTGGCCAGCATCGTCGGCGAATCCATGAAATATTGCATGTGCGGCGCGGTGAAAACCTGCGGGTCGGCGGTCGGCACAAGCTGAGTGGCGATTTTCCATTCGGGCAAAGTGCGGAAGCGAACCGTAACCGGCGCGTTTTCAAAACCTCGCGCCCACATGAAAGTCGCCGGTATGCTCAAATGCGCCATCGTGTTGTCAATGCCGGTGAAAGTTCCAGACCCCAGATCGCCGAAAAGCGTGTAACTGATTCTGACTTTGCCTCCCCGATTCTGAATGCCCGAGATGTTCCATTGCGTGGGATTCGGGCGAGTGAAATTGAGCTTGGCTCCTTTGTCGTCGGTCGCACGAACGTTGTAAACATTTTTGGCGAATTCCTGCGCCGAATAACGTCCCGGCGAAGAACGACTCATACGAACTTCCAGCGGTTTGTTTG
>CAYRQB010000251.1:0-8984 GCA_964426025.1 uncultured Heliomicrobium sp. | reverse complement strand
GTTTGAGCCTTTCAATCAGTCTCAGTGGCGCTCCGCACCTGGGGCAGCGAGGAGGGAACTTAGGCAATAAAGTACCAGAGCCGCGAATGCGGGCGACAGATGGTCAATTGCTATCCTCTATATGTCCGCCGCTCACTTCGCGGGCTTGGTAATTCAATTTGGCGGTTTCCTGGGGTTGCGGTTTACACCTTCACCCCAGGCTTTATGCTCGCCGCCCGCATCCGCGGGCTGAAATTAGCGTTGATTGGCGAGAACAAAGGCTCTCTCACAGATTTACTCTCTGTAACGCGTCACAATCCTGACTGGCTATTTTGCGGCTTGTGAATGAAAATCTGTCGCAGAGATGAATGCTCGCGAAGAAAATCTGACAGAGGAAATTGGACGGCTTGCTTTGTTCCGCGATCTGCCCGCAGCGCAGGTTCAGGAATTGTCGCCGCTGTTGCACCGCAAGAGCTTTGCCTCCGGCGCTACGCTGATGACTGTGGAACAGGCGGGCGAAGTCGTCTACTTCATTCTCAACGGCACGGTCAAAATTTGCGCCGAAAACGAAGACGGTTCGGAAGTCATTCTTTCCATACTCGGCCCAAACGAAATCGTCGGCGAAATGAGCGCGCTGGATCAGCCAATGCGTTCGGCCAGCGTCGTCACGCTGGAGAAAACAGAAGTTCTGTGGATTGATCGCGCGACTTTCCATCGCTGTCTGTTGACGATGCCGCGACTGGCTTACAATCTGGCTTGCGTGCTTTCGGCGCGGTTGCGAATGGCCGACGAGCAGAT
The DNA here is from genome assembly GCA_964426025.1 of uncultured Heliomicrobium sp. GTDB lineage: Bacteria > Acidobacteriota > Blastocatellia > RBC074 > RBC074 > RBC074. The sequence goes on along the minus strand of CAYRQB010000251.1, from coordinate 8,207 downwards.
TCGTTCGCTGGCGCGATTGGAAGTCGAAAACCGCGTCGCTCGTCAATTGATAGCTTTCGCGGATCGTTACGGCCAATCCCAGCCAAACGGCGACACTCACATTCCCATTCGATTGACGCAGGGAGACATCGCCGCATTGATCGGAGCTTCGCGCGAACACATCAACAAAGTCATCGTCGCTTACAAAGAACGCGGCTATCTGTCAGTCAATCGCCAATACCACATCACCATTCATAACGCTCAAGCGCTGGCAAAACGTTGCTGATTGCGGATTGAGTAGTGCGGAATGCGGATTAGCTTGTCGTCATTTCTCCGCGCTCACGCACGGAAGCTACTATCTGACGCCTGCTTTGCAGGCTGGGGAAAGACGCTTCACCATTTTTACACACTCTAAATTCCGCAATCCGCACTCCGCAATCCGCGATTCCAAATCCGCCATGTGACTCATCTCACACCATGCCTGTGACCGACCTCGCAGCCAATATCCATCATCCCGGTTAAATTGCGCCCGTCGAAAGAGGGAGCGGTAAAGAACAAAAAACATAATAGCCATAAGGAGGGCGGTAAATAATGCTTACTCAAAAGATCAAAACTTTGATGGTCGCAATTGTCTTCGGTTTGTTGTTGCTGGTTCCTGTCAGCGCGCGAGCCGATGTCGAAGGAATCGTTCGATACGGAGTCACTTCGCAGGATTTGCAGGATGATTTTTTCGATGGATATGCCAAGCAAGGTTACATCGCAGTGCGATTGACAGGTTATCGAGTCGGAAACTCAGTCCGTTATTTCACTCGCTGGGTTCCGAACACGGGTAACAAAGCCTGGGTCGGTTATTTCGGAAAAACCGGCGCCGAATTCGATCAGATTTACAACACGCTGAAAAGTCAGGGATTCGTGCCTGTGGATGTCAGCGGATACGACACGCCGAACGGAATTCGTTACGCAGTAATCTATCACAAGATAAATGTCGCTGGATGGCTGTTGTATCGGCATTCATCGCGTCCGGGTATGCAAACTCTGGTGGACACTGTCGGCAAAAACGGCTGGGTTCCGCATCGCGTCGAAGCTTACGAATACAGCAACGATTCGCGCTACGTTTCCATCTGGTATTACCAGCCGAACACTGGCTATTACATGCACAACAAGATGACTCGCGCGCAATATGACGATCATCTGAACGATTACAAGCAGAACGATTATCTGCCCGTTCATCTGGACGCGCACACGGTTGACGGAGACGTTTATTACTCAGGCATTTGGAAGAAGGTCAATTCGGCCTGGGCGATTCGCACCAATCGCGACTGGAGAGTTTTCCAGCGCTATTACAACAACTACTGGGCAGCCGGTTACAACATTGACAACTTCTACGCGGCGGAAACGCCCAGCGGCATTCGCTACGGCGGCATCTGGTTCTTTGACGGAGTTCCGCAGGTCAATGACAACTCGTCGCTCAGTTTGAAGATTCGCAAAGAGGTTGATTCGGCCAAAGCTCGCGGCGGAGCGGCTGTCATCAATCTGACGACCGGACAGCAGGTGATGCTGCACGCCGATCAGGAATTCGCCATTGCCAGCACCAGCAAGATCGGCATCCTGTATGCCTTGATGCGCGAAATTGATCTTGGTAACGAATCGTGGTTCGGCGTTATCAATTCCGGCGCTCAGTTCGGAACCAATCAGGGGAACTGGTTGCAGCCGAACACTAACTACACTGTGAAGCAGATGGCCGAGTTCATGATTCGCAGCAGCAACAACTGGGCGACGAACCGGTTGATCGAACGGTTGGGAGCGACAACCATCAACAATCGTCTTGACGCTTTGGGTTTGGACAGGACACGCATCAATCGGTATATGACCGGAACCGGCGCGCCCAGCATGCACGGAAACAACAGCGCAGGCGATGACCGCGCGGAAGGTTGGGAAAACAAATCAACTCCGCGCGAGATGGTGACCCTGTTGCAGAAAGTGTTGCAGAACAATGTGCTGAGCAATCTGTCCGAATTGCGATTCTGGAACACGATGAGCATGGATTCAGACAACGACGGTGTGAACGAGAAGAGTTACATCGCTTCGCAGGTCGGACCGATGTTCAATCCGGCGATCACCGTCTGGAACAAGGCTGGAAGTTTGACCGGAGCGCCGCGTTACGTTCGATCAGATGCCGGGCGTTTCCGATTCCCGGACGGACAGGAAGTTCTGGTGGCGATATTTATGGACGACGTTTCGGACAGCCCGGACGATTTTGACAACGCCTCGAATGCGACGGTCAGCGCGGCTGAACAAACGATTCGCGAAGTTGCCAAATTGGTCGCCAACCAGTTTTACAACTGAGTTTTTTCAGGTTCTCAGCCGAAGGGTCTCAGCCAAGGTTTACCTCAGCCGACGAGACGAGAGCTGCCGATTGCTCTCCAATCACCGCAAGAAAGAGCGCAGGGTTATTGGGCACCCTGCGCTCTTTCACCATTTATGAACATCAAGAAAATTAAGCATCACGCAAAGTCGCCAAGTCGCAAAGAATTGAGGCTGGCTAAGAGAAAAATTCCTGTAAAGAAAAGACGCTCCAGTCTTTCCCTCTTTTCCACTTAGCGCCTTTGCGGCTTCGCGTGAACCCATTTTTCTTAAAAGCTTATAGCCTTGCTTTGATCAGCGGCGTGTAACGAGCGCCCGCCGGATGCAGATCGCTTTTCATCAAAACGATTTCGCCGACTTCAAACGACAATTCTGGCAGCGGGTACATATCCGATGCCGCAACCAACTGCTTAGCGTTCTTGCCGGATTTCACACGGCCAATGGTCAGATGAGGCTTGAAGGGTTTGTCCTGCTGATCGAAGCCGATCGAGATCAATCCTTCTTCCAAACGCTCCTGTAATTCTTCGGCGATTTCGATTTCGCCTGCCAGACCAACCCACAAAACTCGCGGCTGACGAAAGTTGGGGAAATAGCCTGTGTCTTTCAACCGCAAAGTGAACGGTTGAAATTCGGCGGCGGTTTCCAAACAGAGCCGTTTCAAATCGTCCGATTGCCATTCGCCGACTTCGCCCAGAAATCGCAATGTCAGATGAATGTTTTCAGGTTTCGTCCAACCGACATCGGCTCCGGCGCGGCGAAGTTCGCTTTGCAACTTGCCCAACTCGGCCTTGATTGCATCGGGGATTTCGATGGCGATGAACAATCTCATAATTCAATGTTAAAGCCGTAAATCAGAAACTGTATTTATAACGCAGTGAGACGCTGCGCCCGGGGCCGTCAACACCCCAGCCAGGCGCGCGGTGGCTTTTGTCGGCAATGTTCTCGAAATCAAATCCGATTTGTGAGCGCTCGTTAAACTGGAATCCGCCGCGCAGATTGACGAGTCCGTAACCGGGAATACCGTTGAACATCGGCGCCGAATTGAGCGAGCCGAGAATTCTGTTTTGAACCTGTGAAAGCGTTTCGCCGGTAGCGATCAGTGTCCCGCCGGCAGAACCGCACTGACCGTTTGTGCCGGGCGTGGTCAAGCCGCGAATGCAGGCGCCGCGGCGAAAAAAGTTCTGAATGTTGGTGCGCGAACGCGTCGCGCCGGTTCGGCGATCAGCCAAATCCAATGAGGAGAGTCTGGTTTGTCTTCCAGCCAAATTGGAATAGGCTTCAATCCAGAATCGCCCCTTGCCCGGTTGATAACGCAGCTTCAGAAACCCCAATTGTGGAGGAACCCCTCCTCCGCCCAAATTGGGAGCAGCGCCGGTCGCGCGGTCTTCAGCGTATACATAACTGTAATTGCCGCCGGACGACCAGGCTTTAGTGATCCGAAAGTTCAGTGTGTATTCCACGCCGTGCAATCGCGTGCCGCCGAAATTGGCCTGAACCAAAACCGGAGCGCTGGAAAGTGGCACAAACACTGCTCCATTCCCATTCTGCCGTTCGATGGCCTGGCTGCCAAGCTGTTTGCCGACTGCGCCCTGAGGCAGAATCAATGTTTGTCTGACGATGGTGTTTTCATAATCAATGACGAAACCCGTCAGGTCGGTGTCAATCAGGTTGTTGCGAAAACGCAGACTGAATTCGTAATTGTTGCTGATTTCAGATCGCAGCGGTTCGATTGGCGCTCCAGTCGAAACAGCGGTTTCATCTGCGGTCGTTCCGATGGTCGCATTCAAACCCAGCACGTCACTGGTGGCGACCTGATAACCCACGCCAACCAATCCGGTCGAACCCAATGAGGTAATGTTTGGAGCGCGGAAGCCACGGCTAAAATTGAATGCCAGCGTCAACCCTTTGGCCAGGGTGACAACAGTTCCAATCCGTCCCGAAAAATCACTCACGCGCAACGAATCGTCGGGAAAAAGCGGCCTGCCATTGACAACCGGGCTGTCGGCCAATCGCGCCTTGTAAGAGCCGACGTTGTAACGCACAGCGCCCGTCAGGCGCAGCCGATTACGAATCAATTCATGAGCGTCCTGCAGGTACAGTCCGGCCAGAACGTATCGCGATCCGTTCGGCACGCGCGGCCTGACGAGCGTCACTGAATTTGTCGCCGGATCAACCGAAAAGGAAGGCGCATTCACTTTGTCGCGATAAATGTCGCCGCCTAAAAGAAAGCTGTTTCTTTCACTAAACTGTTTATCCAGTGAGAAGCTGAAACCGTAACTGCTGGTGCGCTCCTTGTCGTGAATTATCGCCGCCAGAGTGTTGCCGTTGCCTCCCTGGTTGACTCGCTCTTCTCGCTGGCTGTTGTATGAAACCGTGCTTGAAAAATTATCGAAAAAGCCGACTTTCTGTTTGGAATAACGGGCGTAAAAAAAATCGAGCATCAGGTTGCGCAAATCGGCAATCAAATTACCGTCGCCTCCTGTCAATTGATCATATCGTTTTCCGCCGTCCTGCTGGCTACGCTGATAATGAAGGCTAAGCTGTTGGTTGTTGGTCGGGGCATAGGTGAGTTTGAATAATCCTCCGTACTGTGTGAATGCCGTATCAGTCAATCGCGAACCCAGAATGTCCGACGACAGCCCCAGAAATCGCGTGATTGCCGAATGACTGTCAATTCCCCCGCCGGGTCGCAGGGTGTTGACGCGTCGGCCAATGAAATTTGTCAACAGACCGAAACGTTCTGTCCCGTAAGTGATCAAAGCATTGTTGCCGAAAGAGAGATCCGCGCTGGTAAAATAGTTGTTGAATTCTCCGTGCACTTCCGGGGATTTGAAACCGAACTGAGGCTGGCGCGTCAGCAATTGCGCCGTCCCGCCAAGCGAATCAGAGCCGTATTGAGCAGTGTTCGGCCCGCGCAGCACCTCAGCCGAACGCAGATTCGACGGATCGTTGAGGTTGAAGAATGTATTGATACCGCCGCGCTGTGTGGCGTTCGTATACCGCACCCCGTCAATGTAAACGCCGACCTCGGTCAATCCGCGCACCAGAACCGAGCCGATGGTGGGGCTGGTTCGTTGCAATGAAAGCCCGGCTTCTTCGTCGGCGATTTGCGCCAGAACCGCCGTTGTTCGTTGAGCGATTGAATCTTCGGTGATGACGTTGACCTGTTGCGCAACCTGATCTTTATCCTGAACTGAACCGGTTTCAGCAGTGACGGTGATTTCCGCAGTCAATGCCGCCAGACCGAGTTTGATTTCAATCGGCGAGGAAGCGTCGCGCGGCAGCAAAACAGCGCGGCGACGTTGCTCGAAGCCACGGCTGGTGACCAGCAATTCGTAAGTTCCGGAAGCTACGCGCAAAACGAATTTGCCTTCGGCGTCAGTGCGCGTCGAAGCGATGACCAATTGCCGCACGCTTAGCAAACTGACCGTTGCCTGTGCTACAGGAGCGCCCGTGTCGTCTTTGACAGTTCCGGCCAGTTCGTATTCCGAAACTGCCTGAGCCTTTGTTCCCAGCACGCAAACGGAAACAAAAAAACAGGACAGCCAAAACAGCAGCCGTCCTTTGGTGTGTGGTTGCATTACTGACTACTCCTCAATGTGGTCTCATTTCGGCTCCTTCTTGACTCTGGCAAGTCGGAAGCCGATGACGTGATTTCTTTCATTTGGCGTATCGTAACCGCGAACAGCCGAGCGGCATAAGAAAGCGGGGATTTGCCAACTGCCTCCGCGATTTATTTTGGCCGTGCCGGTCGTGGGGCCTTGCGGATTTTCAGCAGGGCTTTCCTTGTAATACCCGAATTCAAACCAATCCTGACACCATTCCCAGACGTTGCCGTGCATGTCGTAAAGTCCCCACGCGTTCGGTTTCAGTTTGCCGACTGCGTGCGGACGGTTTTGCGAATTGTTTTTGTACCACCCAATTTGAGGAAGATTCTTCTGAAAATCTTCGCTTTCATATTTGCTCTTATGCGCTTTTTTGATGTCCAGGATCATGTCCAGATGTTCTTCGGCCAATCTTTCTTCCAGCGTTTTGCGCGGCTCGGCAGTTTTGCCTTTTTTATCTTTACCGCCTTTGTCTTTTGACGACTTGTCAGTTTTTTCAATTTTCATCTCTTCGCCGCTGAAATGACCGGTGCTGCCCGCGCGACAGGCATATTCCCATTCGGCTTCGGTTGGCAGACGATAATCGTATTGATCATCCAGCGGCCCCAGACGTTTGAGAAACTCCTGAGTGTCGTACCAGGAAACATTCGTCACTGGCAGGTCAGGACCTTTGAACGAACTCGGATTGTTACCCATCACCGCTTCCCACTGACGTTGAGTGACTTCATATCTTCCCATCTCGAATGCTTGGGTTATTAAAACCCTGTGCTGAGGGCGCTCACGTCCGATGATTTTATTTGTGTACATTTCGGGTTCGGTTGGTTCCGGTGAACCCATCAGAAAATTTCCCGCCTTGATCTTCACGTAATTGTCCTGACTCAGCAGAGAATCTATCGCGTCCGATCCGGATGTTGCTGACGATGATTTACAGGCGGTCAGCGACAGTGTCAGCAAGATTATGGCGGTCAGAGCCGGATTCCAGCGCGTGCGGTTAAAAAACTTTGGTGCGAGGTCTTTGATCTTCATAGCGCGGGAGTATTGTTGAGACGGCATTTTCTGTCAATTACCTGAAAGGTTCGACGCGCAGAATGTCGCTGTTGGAAGGATCAACTCTGACGCAAAGCAGATTGCGCATATCGGGCGAGAGCGAAAAAGGGCCGCTGCCGATTGGCGAGATGGGTTCGGGGTATTTGACGACTTCGCGTTGGCGGCCAGTGGCGAAATCATGAAAGTAAATCATTTGCGTATCGAATGAATCGCGACTGCTGCCGAGGTAATAAATTCCGTCCGGCGTCAGCGACCAACAACTCGTGCATCGTTGAACCAGACCGACCAGGGCTTTCGACAACTCGCCGGTTTCGGTGTGAAGCTTCCACAGAACCGTGTCGTTCACCTCGCGCATGAAGTAGACGAATTTGCCATCGCCTGAAACCCCCAGAGAAAAGCCGCCCGTTTTGGTGATTTCAGAAATCGCGCCGCCGTCCGACGGCATGCGAAAAATGCTCCCGGTGGTTCCGGCGTAAATCCATTTGCCGTCGGGCGAAAAAATCGGATGAACGCCTTTGACTCCCAGATTGCGAACCGACCAGTTTCGATCATCGGATAAACTGGCCAAAAACATCTCGCCTGTTCTGGCGTTGTTGAAGATGATTCGGCGGCCATCCGGCGACCAATGACCGACAGACGGAAACAAGGAACCCGTCGTTATCTGAATCTGATTGTTGCCATCGGCGTCGCTGACCCAAAGCTGTTCTTCGCCAGAACGATCGGAACGGAAACATATCTTGTCGCCCGCCGGAGAGTATTGCGGCGATGCGTCCTGTGCCGTTGAAGCGATGACTCGCGCCCATTTCTTTTCTTTCAAATCCAATCGCCAGATGTTTCTATCCTGATGCTCGACCGAATAAGCCAATGAGTCTGCCTTTTTGGCCAATGACAATTCGATCGGCGATTCGGCATAAATCCCCACCGGCTGCGGATTCTTTTCAGGACTTTCGGCAGCGGCGGACATTTTCCACAAACGGAATTCGCCTCCTCGATCGGAAGCGAAAATGATTTGCCGTCCGTCGGCCATCCAATCGTGACTGCTGATCTGTTTGGCGTCGGTGGTCAATTGTTTCAACGTTCCGCCGGAAATCGGAATCGAGAAAACTTCCTGATGAGTGCGGTGAATCTCTCTGATGAATGTGACTGATTGGTTGTCAGGCGAAAAGCGCGGATCCACATCTCCGCCGACCATCGCTTCAGGCGTGGTCAAAC
>CAYRQB010000250.1:0-9011 GCA_964426025.1 uncultured Heliomicrobium sp. | reverse complement strand
TCATGGGTTACAGCATCCGCACCGAACGTTGGCGTTACACGGAATGGGACGAAGGCCGCAAAGGCGTGGAGTTTTATGACGAATTGAACGATCCGCAGGAAATGAACAATCTGGCAAACGATCCAAAACATGCCAGGACAATTGCTGAAATGAAACGCTTGCTGAAAAAGATCATTTAGCCATCAACAAAGTAACGATCTCACTTATACATTTTCAATAGGAGGAATATGTCGAATCAACAACCCACTTCAAATGAATGGCACAGACTTTATGAAGCGGCGGGCAACGTGAAGAAGCTTGCTCCGTGGGAGTGGATGTTTGAAGACCAGGTTTTCGGGGTGCGGAATCCTGAAACCGGCGAAACCGGTTTTGTCAGCGTGATGGGCATGGCTGGCGAACATCTATCCGTTGCGCTTTATCCAGATCCTGCCGCGCTATATGCTTTTTTCGAACTTCATGAAGACGCTCAGTTCGGGGACGAAGACATCGAACCGGAGCGAATTCTGGAAATTCCGCAAATTCAGGCTTCGTTTGAAGACCGCGATTATCTGACCAAAGAAGATCGTGACATCATCAAGAAACTAGGCTTGAAATTTCGCGGAGCAAATTCCTGGCCGATGTTTCGCAGCTATTCTCCGGGACTATTTCCCTGGCACATCAACGGAACTGAGGCGAGATTCCTGACCTACGCGCTGGAACAATTGCTGGATGTTGCGCCACGCATTCAGGAAGACGAAGAAATCCTGATGCCGACGGACGAAGATGAAGATTACCTGGTGCGAGTTTCGCGCGAAGACAAAGGCGAGACCATCTGGGAAGACGAAATCATCAACATTCCACAACCCCCGCCTCCGCCGCCTCTCAAAGTTCAGCTTGATCTGAAAGAGGTAGAAAAACTCAAAACCAAATCGCTCAATAACCAATCAATCGAGTTCGATGTCAGGTTGTTGCCAATGCCTGTGAAGGAGAAAGGTCGTCCATTTTTTCCTTACATGATGCTGATCGTTGAATCGAAGCTGGGATTGATCATCGGTGTTGAAATGCTGCAACCATTACCCACGATTGCCGCAATGCGAGCCGATGTACCGAACAAATTGATCGAGTTCTTTTCCAATCTTGACGCGATTCCAAATCAGGTTGTTGTCCGTACGAAATGGCTGGCTGACGTGTTGAAACCGCTGACCGACGAGTTGAAGGTGAAGCTGGTACTGACGGACTCGCTGCCAAACGCTGATGAGGCTTTTGAAGAGATGATGCAGATGCCCATGTTCGGATAGATGGGAACAGCAGAGTATTTTGTCGGCTAAAACCCGAGGCAAAAAAATGGCGGCAGGGTTCAAAAGAACCCCGCCGCACCGAGGGCTTTGCTGGGATGAAAACTCTAAAAAGACTGCAGAGGACGCTTTACTGAACTTAATATCAGAACCAAATTTTATAAGAACTGAATTGCATTAAGTTTGGGTGTTCACCGTCAGAGCAATTACGATGCCGTTAAGCGTACGATCATCTGCGAGCAATTTAACGGTTCATTTTCAACAACTTATTCTTTTAACTTCCAACACCTTCTTGAAATTCCCTGCGAAACGTTGGATTCCAATCCATTTTTTCGTATCAATCCTTCGGTTTTTAATCGCAGAAGATCAAATCATTGACCGCTGGAATCAAGCCGTATTCATGAGCCAGTTCAAAATACTGTCGCAGTCCGGCAATGTTGTCTGAGTCAAGGTCGTAATTCACATTCTCTCGTAAGTAGGCAAGCAGGTCATTCGACGGGAATCCAAGCTGCGCGGAGTATTGCTCGGCAATCTGCTCAAGTTTCTGCAAACCTTCCAATTTGGCTGCGAGGAAATCACCTGAGAGTCTGGTTTGGTTTTTGCAAAATTCCTGGCGTACTGCCCAAACGGCAAAGACGAATGGCAAGCCGGTCATGGCGCGCCACTCTTCAGCCAAATCGTAAATCCGCACTCCCAATTGATCCGCCGAAGCCGCCAGCCGTATGGCCGGATCACCGATGATCAAGGCTGCATCGCATTCATCAAGCATGTTTTCGTAATTTGCATTGGCGTCAGGAATGCGTTCGGTAAACACCGGACTCACTCCATAACGCCTGGCAAGAATAATTTTGATCAAGGCTTGTGATGTGCGGGAAGAAGTATCAAGAGTGATCCGACGAACTTCTCTCAATGGACGGCGAGCAACGAGTAATACGCTACGAACTTTGTATTTCGAGGCGACTGCGATTTCAGGAATGATTCGCAAACCAGGTATTCGCTGATATTCAATTACAGGGATCAGGGCGATTTCACATTTCCCGGCAGCCAGCAACCCGGCACACCGCGACGGCGCGGAATCGCCCAGGAAGGAGTATCGATCACGTAACTCTCCCTGCATAAAACTGTAAACCAGTGGAGCAGAATTTAGATAAGTTGATGCTGCGATTCGCATAAATGAGGTTTTCCGTGAGCGTTTTCGATCATTGCCTTTCTGAGGTTTCCTGACGTGAAAAGCATTTTAACCACAGTAGCTTAGACAGGCAATCGCCTGATAATTCAGTTGAAATTTCAGCCGGGTTGCCTGGCCAACAGCAAATATGAAAAATTTTGTAGACAGCTTTGGAATCTATGCTACACTTCGCGCCGTTCAATCCTCCGTTACCAAAAACAGAGAAAATACAAAACCTTATCTTATTGAAAGGACTGGTTATCTGGTTATGAAGCTCTCTGCTCATGCCCTTCGTTCGCTCGAAGAACTGGATGAAACAGGTCGTCAAGCTGTAGAACAAATGGTTCGCGCCCACGTCCACGCTTGCCGCCTGAATGGCTTTCAACCCGAAAATCTTGAGCGGGTTTATCAGGAAGCAATTGAGATTATTAGACTCGAAGGTCCCCCGAAAAAAGAGGGAGTTTTTTCAGTCAATAAGTACGAACCTACCCGCCGTTACGAACAATATCGCAGCCCAAGAGCTTTGTAAGCTGCCGGACATCATTGCGACCGTCATCGTGCTTTACTTTGCAATATAGGCTGGCGTCATTCCATGCCAGTCGGAACCAAATCGCATCTCTACATGACATGAAAGGATATAGCAAAATGACAAGGAAACTTTTCTCTCTATCTTGTGTTTTTGCCGTCGTTTTGAGTCTTGCAGCCCTGGCTTTGGCGCAAGATAAAAAGGTAACAATGACGGGTCACATCGTTGACAAAGCCTGCTCAGGCCGTTTTGCCAAAAAAGACAATCCGCAGGAAGCCGCCGGCACCCACACCAAGAATTGCTCTCTGATGGAAAATTGCGCCAAGAGCGGTTTTGGCATTTATGCTGACGGCAAATACACGGAATTCGACGACAAAGGAAACGCCCTGGCCAAAGCCGCGCTGGAAAAGAGCGGCAAAGACAAAGGCGCAACATTCAAAGTCGCCGGTAAAATGATGGATGGCAAGCTGGCGGTTTCGAGCATAGAGGAAACTCAGTAACCAGCTTCATAAATTCACAGATTGAAAGGCGAGACTGTACTTCCGGTCTCGCCTTTGTCGTTTAGAAATGACAATACCCCACCGCTTTATTTGAGAGTGATCAGCAAAGTGATATGAAAACCTCGCGACGCAATTTTCTGAAAACTTCTGCGGCTGCCGGTTTGGTCGGCGCCGTGCCTGACGCCCTAACACAAGTCAGACAAACTGTCGGTTTCGTCAGCGCATTTCCAACCAACGCTGAGCGCGTCTTCGTCGGCGCGGAATATTGGGCGAATCGTTTGCAGGATTGGCGCATCAGCAAGGGGCGCGCCGAATGCGTGGATAATCGTCCGGCATCACCAATGCGCACGCTGCATTTGTTGACGCATCGGCTCAGCGCTGCCACTGCTAATTTCAGTTTGCAGGTTCGTACCGGACTGATTGATGCGGGCGCAGCAGCGGCTGACGCTGCAACGGGGTTTTTGATTGGCGCAGGCGGCGCGACCATGGATTATCGCGCGGCGGCGCTGATTCATCATCAGCCCGGCCCCGGCGGCGGTTTGTTTGCGGGCTGTGATGCGAACGGCAACGCTTTCTTTCGGGACTTCGAGCAACCGCAACCGAAAATAAATAATGATCCACCGATCAGTAAGGCGCCGCATGAAATTCGGCTGGAGTTGACCGGCAAAGCAAAGGGGGACACCACGCAACTCACCCTGATTACGCGCGATCAAACAGGAAAAGAATTGCATCGGGCGGCACAGCAATTTCCGACGGCAAAACTCACCGGCAATGTCGCGCTGGTCTCGCATCCGGGCACGGGCGGCAAAGCGGCACGCTTCTGGTTTCAGGATTGGCAGCTCAGCGGCGAGCGCGTTACGGCTCAACAAAATCGCACCTGCGGGCCGATTATCAGTGCGCTTTACACGGTGCATAATCGCACGCTCAAAATGACGGCACAATTTATGCCAGTTGGTTTGCAGGAAAGCCAGACGGCTGCTTTACAGATCAAACAAGGCCGCATCTGGAAAACCATCAGCACCGCAAAAATTAATTCTTCCGGTTGGGTCGCGCAATTCAGAGTTGAGCAATGGGACGACCGCAAAGCGATGCCATATCGCGTGCGTTACCTGCTGAAAGGCGCTGGCGGACGCGCCAGAGTTCACACCTGGGATGGCACGATTGCTGCTAATCCTGTCAACAAAGACGATGTCGTAGTGGCTTCGCTTAGTTGCGTACAGCAAATCAACGGCGCATTGGCAGCGAACCCGACTTATCGTTGGACTTACAACGTCAACTTTCCGCATGCTGACCTGACGCCGAACCTGATCAAGCACAAGCCGGATTTGTATTTCTTCGCGGGTGATCAGATTTATGAAGGCAATCCGACGCGCATCGTGCGCGAACCAGCCAATGAAGCTGAACTTGATTACCTGTACAAATGGTATTTGTGGTGCTGGGCTTTTGGTGATGCTGTGCGACATACGCCCTGCATTTGCATTCCGGATGATCACGATGTCTATCACGGCAACATCTGGGGTGATGGCGGCAAGGCTGCGGCACAAGGCGATCCGGCGGGCCTGGCTGGCGGTTACGGAATGCCCGCGAGCTGGTTGAATATGATGCAGCGGACACAGACCAGTCATTTGCCTGATCCTTTCGACCCCACACCCGTGGCACAGGGCATCGGGGTTTATTACACTCAGCTTGTGTGGGGTGAAATCGGCTTTGCGATTTTTGAAGACCGCAAATTCAAATCATCGCCGAGCATCGTCAAAGCCGAGATGACACGCGACAGCCACATTACGCAAAAGGATTACGATACGCGACAGGCGGATTTGCCGGGCGCTCAATTGCTGGGCGAACGGCAAATAAAATTCCTGCATGAATTTTCGAAGAGCTGGCGCGGACAGCAGATGAAAGCCGCGCTGTCGCAAACGATTTTCTGCAACCTGCAAATCAGCTCGCGCCCACCGACCACCGGCGAATTGGACAAAGACCTCGATTCCAACGGCTGGCCGCAGTCCGGGCGCAAAGCGGCGCTGCAAGAATTGCGGCGCGGCTTTATGATTCACCTCGCAGGCGATCAGCATCTGGCCAGCGCCTTGCAGCACGGCATTGATGAATACGGCGATGCCTGTTGGTCGCAATGCTCTCCAGCAATCGCCAATCTTTACACGCGCTATTGGAATCCTGATTATCCGCCCGCCAATCCAAAACCCGATGCGCAGCCATTCATGGGCGATTACGAAGACGGCTTTCACAACAAGCTGACGATTCACGCTGTCGCGAATCCGGTGGAAAATCCACTGCCGGGACAATTTCCTGAACCGACGGAACTGCATCGCAAGGCGACCGGCTATAACATTGTGCGGTTCAGAAAATCCAACCGCACGATCACGCTGGAAACCTGGCCGCGTTATGTTGATCCCGCAGTTGGCAAGCAATACGAAGGCTGGCCGATTACGATCAAACAGGCTGACAATTACGGTCGCAAGGCGGTCGCTTATTTGCCGACGTTGAAAATTTCAGGGATGAGTGATCCGGTTATTCAGGTGGTCGAAGAAGCGAGCGGCGAAGTGATTTACACATTGCGCATCAAAGGCAATGAGTTCCGCCCGAAAGTGTTTGCGCCGGGCAATTACACCGTTCACATTGGCGAAGCGGAAACGGTACGCTTCAAGACGCTTGCTAAGCTGACCGCGCTGGAGCCAGACCAAAACCGCACGATCGAAATCAATTTGTAATCTACAGCCACAATTACACGTCATTACGCGAGGAGAATAATGAAAGCTTTCTTTTGGCTGAGTTGTTTACTCGTCGTCTGGTCGCTGGCGCAAATCAGCGACGGTTCTGCCCAGACGTCGCAACAACGCCGCCCGAACATCGTCATCATCTTGGCCGACGATATGGGATGGGGCGATCCGGGCTGTTATAACGATCAATCGAAAGCGCCTACGCCGAACATTGATCGGTTGGCGTCGCAGGGCGTGCGCTTCACCGACGCGCATTCGCCTTCTTCGGTTTGCACGCCGACGCGTTATGGTTTGCTGACCGGGCGTTACGCCTGGCGCACTTCGCTGAAAAGCGGAGTGCTGCAAGGTTACGATCCTTTGTTGATCGAAAAGGATCGAATGACGATTGCATCAATGCTGAAACAACACGGATACAACACCGCAGCGGTCGGCAAATGGCATTTGGGCTTCGGTCGCGAAAAGCCTGTGGATTATGCGAAGCCGCTCGTTCCGGGACCGAATGCTGTCGGCTTCGATTACTTTTTCGGCATTCCTTCATCGCTCGATTTCACGCCGTATGTTTACGTAGAAAATGAAAAGGTCACGGCCTTGCCCACTGCGACCGTCGCCGACAGCAAACATCAGCGTGACGGCGGCAAAGGATTCTGGCGAGGAGGCGCGGCGGCTCCGGATTTCAAGCACGAAGAAACGCTTGGAACGCTGGCCGACAAAGCCGTCGCCTTTCTGAAAAAACAATCGAAGGCGAAACCTTTCCTGCTTTATTTTCCTTTGACCGCGCCGCATACGCCGTGGCTGCCGACGGCGGAATTTCGCGGCAAATCAGACGCGGGAGATTACGGCGATTTCGTCGCGCAGACCGACGCAGTGGTTGGACGAGTGATGAAAACGCTGGACGACGCGAAGCTGGCGGAAAATACTCTGATCATTTTCACCAGTGACAACGGCGCTCATTGGCTGCCGGGTGAAATCGCTCAATTCGCGCATCAGGCCAACGGCGCGTGGCGCGGGCAGAAGGCAGACATTTGGGAAGGCGGTCATCGCATTCCGTTCATCGCGCGCTGGCCGGGTCGGATCAAAGCCAACAGCGTCAGCAATGAACTGATCTGCCTGACCGATCTGATGGCAACGATTGCCTCGATCATCGGCGTGAACTTGCCTGACGATGCGGCGGAAGACAGTTACGACATTTTGCCTGCGATGGTGGGAAGCAAACAATCGCGAGCAATTCGCGAAGCTGTCGTGCATCATTCAATAGACGGCACGTTCGCCATCCGACAGGGCGAATGGAAACTGGCGCTTGGTCTTGGCTCGCACGGTTTCAGCGATCCGAAAACGATCAATCTCAAACCGGGCGAAGCCGCCGGTCAGCTATACAACCTTAAAACTGATCCGGGCGAGATGAACAATCTGTGGCTTGAAAAACCGGAGATCGTTGCGAGTCTGACGTCATTGCTGGAAAAATATCAACGGGAAGAACGCAGCGTTGCGCGCCGCCGCAAATAGAAAGATCATCCTGGAATTACCGATGACCGATTCAACATCGGATATATCATTTCAATGTGAGCGTCTCATGAAAAGACTGAAACTTTGCTTAAGCCTGCTATTCGGATTCATGGCAATCGGCGCGTATTGGTCAATGCCACAATTGAAGGCTGCCGCTGCGCAGGAAGTGCAATTCAATCGGGATATTCGCCCGATACTCTCTGATCGCTGTTATTACTGCCACGGCCCGGACGACAAGAATCGCAAGGCCGGATTGCGTCTCGACACGTTTGAAGGCGCAACCAAAGATCGCGGCGGCTATCGTGCAATCACGCCGGGCAAGCCGGACGAAAGCGAATTGCTGCGCCGGGTCACCTCGCATGAACCGGGCGAAGTGATGCCACCGCTGTCAGCGAAGAAAGCTCCGATCACGCCGGAAGAGGCCACGCTGTTGCGGCGCTGGATCGAACAGGGCGCGAAATATCAGGGGCATTGGGCATTTCAACCGCTGGTTAAAGTTCAGCCGCCAGAGGTCAAAAATACCAAATGGGTGCGCAATGAAATTGACCGCTTTATTCTGGCGCGGATTGAACAAGCTGGCCTCACGCCTTCACCGCAGGCCGATGCGCGGACGTTGATTCGTCGCCTTTCGCTTGATTTGACAGGACTGTTGCCTTCTCCCGCAGAGGTTGAAGCGTTCGTCAAAGCCTTTGATGTGAAGGACACGCGCAAACAGGATGCGGCCTACAATACTTTAGTCGAACGCCTGCTCGCTTCGCCGCACTACGGTGAGCGATGGGGACGGCACTGGTTGGATCAGGCGCGCTATGCCGATTCCAACGGCTACACGATTGATGGCGACCGTCAAATGTGGCCTTACCGCGACTGGGTGATTCAGGCGCTCAATGAAGACAAGCCGTTCGATCAGTTCACGATTGAACAACTCGCGGGCGATTTACTGCCGACACCTGCTAAATCGCAGCTCGTTGCCACTGGCTTTCACCGCAACACCGTCATCAATGAAGAGGGCGGCGTAGATCCCGAACAAGCGCGTGTCGAACAGGTGATGGATCGCGTGCAAACGACCGGCGCGGTTTGGCTGGGATTGACGGTGGGCTGTGCACAATGCCACACGCATAAATTCGATCCCATCACGCACAAAGAGTATTACCAGATGTTCGCGTACTTTAATTCGACGATAGACGTGAACAATCAAGGCCCGGTCGTGCCCGTTCAGCGCGGCGAAATGTTCGGCAAACCGGAAAACCCGCCAGCCGAAAATGAAGCGACGCTGGCACGGCGCGGCATACCGCTGGGCGCGTTGAA
>CAYRQB010000249.1:0-9102 GCA_964426025.1 uncultured Heliomicrobium sp. | reverse complement strand
ACGGCTGGCCGGATTTCAAACCGGCTGAGCGCATCGTGGCGAATGTCAATTCTGAAATATTCAAAACCTACGTTGGTGAGTATGAAGTCAGCGGCAAGGTGGTCGTCACGACTGAAAACGGCAAGCTTTACTTTCAGCCTCCGGGCGGCGGCAAAGAGGAATTGTTTCCATCATCGGAAACAGAGTTTTTCCCATTAACGCAAAACATCAGGTTAGTTTTTAAGAAAGACGATCAAGGCGTGGTTACAGGCCTGGCCGTGCATTTCGGCGACGGCAGAGTTTTGGAAGGCAAGAAGGTCAAATAACGGTTCGGACGGAGATTCGGCATGCTCAGAAACATTTTCAACTACACGCTGATTGCCTCGACGATTCGATTGTCAACGCCGTTGATTCTGGCCGCGCTGGGCGGGTTGTATTCCGAACGCAGCGGAGTGATCAATATCGCGCTGGAAGGCATGATGTTGGCCGGAGCTTTTACCGCGGCGGCGGTGACGGTTTTCGCTCACAGCTCTTTGGTCGGAGTGCTGGCGGCGGTCGTGGCCGGATTGCTGGTCGCGGCATTGCACGCCGTAGCGACGATCAATTATCGAGCCGATCAGGTTGTCAGCGGAACGGCGATCAACATTCTGTTTCTGGGCGTTCCGGCTTTGTTGTCTGGCGCGTTGTTTGAATCCACGGGCGCGACGCGTCAATTGACGAAAGACGAAGTCCTGCCGGACGTATTCATCTTCAGTCCTGAGTCTTCGCCGATGTTGGCGTCGGTGTTCAATCACAAGCCTATCGTCTATCTGGCCTTCGTGGTTGTCGCCGTGACTGTTTACGTGCTTTATCGAACGCGCTTCGGTTTGCGTTTGAGAGCCGTCGGAGAAAACCCCGAAGCCGCGGACACCGCCGGAGTCAGCGTCATCAGAATGCGTTACGCCGGTGTTTTGATTTCGGGAGCGCTGGCCGCGCTTGGCGGAGCTTATCTGTCAATCGGGCAAAGCTCGCAATTCACGCGCAACATGACAGCCGGTCGCGGATTCATCGCGCTGGCTGCTTTGATCTTCGGCAAATGGCATCCGGTCGGAGCCTTGATGGCTTGCCTGCTGTTCGGTTTTGCCGAGGCCGTTTCGATTCGCATGCAGGGAACTGTCAATATTCCGAACCAGTTCATACAAATGATTCCGTATGTGTTGACGATGGTTATGCTGGCAGGCTTGATCCGCCGCGCTGATCCGCCCAAATCTTTGGGCGTGGCTTATGTGAAAGAGTAGTTATCAGGAGGAGGTTAATGGCTAGTTCAATTTTCGACCGCGCGCAGACTTCGGCGCGGTTCATTCGAGAAAGAATCAAAAGCGATGTGGACGTCGCAGTCGTGCTCGGTTCGGGGTTGGGAGCCTTCGCCGAAACGCTGGAAGACAAGGCGATCATCCCTTACGAAGAGATTCCGGATTTTGCACGCTCGACTGTCGAAGGGCATTCAGGCCGTTTGGTCGTCGGTAAATTGCCGCAGACTTCGATCAACGTGGCGGTGATGCAGGGACGATTTCACTATTACGAAGGCTACTCGCTGGAAGAAGTGACTCTGCCGATTCGCGCCTTCAACACGATGGGAGTCAATAAGCTGGTGTTGACCAATGCCGCCGGTGGAGTTCGCGAAGGCCTGAAAGCTGGCGATTTGATGCTGATCGGCGATCACATCAATCTGATGATGATCAGCCCGTTGCGCGGTCATCACGATAATCGTTTGGGAGATCGTTTCCCGGATATGAGCGAAGTTTATTCGCGCGAATATCGCCGGATTGCCCAGGAGGTTGCGGCTGAACATGGAATCGAAATCGCCGAAGGCATTTACATGGCTTTGCAGGGGCCGAATTACGAAACGCCCGCTGAAATTCGCATGATGCGCGCTCTAGGCGCGGACGCCGTCGGCATGTCCACAGTGCCGGAAGCGATCGTCGCCCGACAGATGGGCATGAAAACTCTGGGAATTTCGTTGATCACCAACGCGGCTGCCGGAATCGAGGACGCCCCGATCAATCATGCCGAAGTGATGGAAATGGGGCATCGCGTCAGCAAACAGTTTTGCGAACTGCTGGCTAGAATTATCGTGCGGATGTGACCAGATGATCATAGGAATTTGTGGCGGAACCGGATCAGGCAAAACTACTGTCGCGCGACGGATTCTGGAAAACGTCAGCGATGAGAAGGTAGTCTTTTTCCAGCAGGACAGTTATTACCGCAACCTCGGCGACATGCCGATTGAATTGCGGCATCAAATCAATTTCGATCACCCGGATGCGCTCGACAACGATCTGTTCATCAATCACGTCAAAGCTCTGCGCGCGGGCGAAGCGATTGAAATGCCCGTTTACGATTTCTCGATGCATATGCGCAAGCTTGAAACCGTTCACGTTGCTCCCAAACCCATCCTCATCATCGAAGGCATTCTGATCTTTGTTGACGCCGCATTGCGCGAATTGATGGACATCAAAATCTTCGTGGACACGGACGACGACCTGCGTTTCATTCGGCGCTTGCAACGCGACGTCTACGAACGCGGTCGAACGTTTGAATCCGTAATCAAACAATATCTGGAAACCGTCCGGCCAATGCACGAACAATTCGTCGAACCTTCCAAGCGTTTTGCCGACGTGATCATTCCCGAAGGCGGGTACAATGAAGTTGGAATTGACCTGATCTCAGGTAAAATCCGAACGCAATTGCAGAAGGAGTTATCAAACGAACACTCGTGAGTCACAAAGGTAAAACTATTGAAGAATTGATCGAATTGGCCAGACTGGCCCGAGAGCATTCCTATTCGCCTTACTCCAACTTCAAAGTTGGCGCAGTCGTTGAATGTCGCGACGGTCGGATTTTCACCGGCTGCAACATAGAAAATTCGACTTACGGTTTGACGATTTGCGCCGAACGCGTAGCATTAGCGAAGGCGGTTTCGGAAGGAGCGAGTGATTTTGTTCGTTTGGCCGTCATCGCCGACACACACGCGCCAGTGCCACCATGCGGAGCTTGCCGTCAGATTATTTTTGAACTGTGCGGCAAGCGGATTGAAATAGTCATGGCGGATTTGCGCGGTGAGATTGAAACCCACACGATTACGGAATTATTGCCTGAAGCATTTGATCGAAGTTTCCTTTGAACCCCCCTGCGAAGAAGTCCCCCAATAAATTAAGGGTTTGTCTAAGGAGGTATAAACATGACCACCCTGGTAATTGCGCTGGGAGTGTTTGCAGGTTTGTTGTGGCAGGACGCATCACTGGAAAGACGAGCGGTTGCTTCTTTTCAACAGGTATCGGTTGCCAAGCTGGATTTGAATTTACCGCAGCGCCCGCTGGTTTCGTGGTTCAATCAAACCGTCGGCTCTGAAGCCGGGATTCATTGGCAGATGACCGATTGCGCCGAACAGACCGGCGCGCAAACCGATCAACCGATCTGCGTCGAAGCCGTAGCCGTCATGCCGGACGAACGCAAAGCCGTTCTGGTGGCGACGGTCGGCACTTATAAAAATGGAGTGAACGGAACGCCTCAACTGAATTTTATTGTGGTCGAATATAACGGAGAGTTCTACAACGTTCCCAGATTGGGAGAGTTGCCGGAAATGCTGACCAGGCCGTTATCGCCAAAGCCGAAACCGATTGCTTTGCCCGCCGTAAACGCAAAAGCATATCGGCTGGCTTTTACATTTCCCGTCAACCCGATTTCCAGCCTGGTCGGAATCAAATTGCCTGAAGTCATAAACGACAAACAGCTTGTTCCTCCGCAACCCGCGCAGGGCAGGGCTGGCAGGGATTCAACCGGCGCTTCATTAGGTGAAATCGTTACCAGAGTTACTCCTGCTTATCCGATAGGAGCCAGGCAAATAGGAGCTTACGGCGAGGTCAAAGTGCAGATAACCGTTTCCGAAGTAGGTCGTGTGATAGCAGCCAAAGCAATTTCAGGCCATGCCTTGTTACGTTCGGCGGCGGAATCTGCGGCGCTCAAATGGGTTTTCAAACCTGCTCTGGTTGACGGCAAACCGATTCAGGTTCAGGGAGTAGTAAATTTCGTTTTCACGCGGCCCTGACGAGCAACGGCATTTAGTCAAGATTTGGAAGGGCAATCTGCCAGATTGCCTTGCTTGGGTTTGGCAGTCGGAGCAAAGGACAAGCTGGCAGCTTGTCATACGAACTTATTGCCATTGCCCTGACGGGTCGCGATTCCCCCGCAAGAAAGATGAAAGCAAAACCGAAGATCAACAAACCGCCCATTCTCTTTTCCGAAACCCAGAAGATCATCACTGCGCTGGAAAAACGTCTTGGCTCGACGTTCATCGCTTACTGGGATGCGCCGAACGGTTCTGTTTGCCAGGACGACGTGGTGACTTTCTACGCTTTGCTCAGGCATCTGGGAGCGCAAAGGAAACTGACGCTATTCATCAAATCGGACGGCGGCACGGGCACTGCATCGTTGCGCATAGTTCATTTGCTCAGGCGTTATTGCGAGAACATAACCGCAGTCGTCCCGCTCAACTGTGTGTCGGCAGCGACGATGATCGCCTTGGGAGCGGACGAAATTCAAATGGGACCGCTGGCTTATCTGTCGGCGGTTGACACTTCGCTGACGCACGATCTGTCGCCGATTGACACCAATAACAACCGCGTCAGCGTCAGCCTGGACGAACTCACCCGCATCATCAATCTGTGGCGCAAAGAAGCGAAGGAGGAGGGCACAAATCCTTACGCTTCGATTTTCAATCACATTCACCCGCTGGTGATCGGCGCGGTTGATCGCAGCAGTTCGCTTTCGATCAGACTGTGCAACGAAATCCTGTCTTATCACATGCAGGACAAGAAAAAGGCCGAGCGAATCAGCCGGATTCTGAATTCGGATTATCCCTGGCATTCATATCCGATCACGATCAAGGAAGCTCAGCGCATTGGCCTGAACGCGACTCCGCTGGATTCCGAAATCAACGATCTGCTGCTGGCGATGCACGAAGTTTATTCGGAGATGGGGCAGCGCGCGGTGACGGATTTTGACGAAGCGAATTATCACGACAACGAAATCCTGAACATCATCGAAGGCCGCGGGCTGCAAATCTTTTATCAGTCGGACAAGGATTGGCATTACCGTTCGGAAGAGCGCCGCTGGATTTCGCTCAACGACAACAGTTCATGGCGTAGAGTCGAAAAGAAAGGCGGCCAGATAAATCAGAGCGTATTCCACCTGCGCTAGCCGCACAGAGTTGTTCAGGGTTCGCGTTTCATCGTGTCAGATTACCAACACGCTGAAGCGCGAACTCTGAACTTCATTGGAGCAATACCAGATGAAGAGGTTTTTGAGCATTGCTGTTTTGATATTCGCCGTCTTCCTGATTTCCGACCGGAAGCAATCCGCTTCTCAGGCGGTGTCGGTTGATCTGCTGATTACAGGCGGCGCAGTGGTGACAATGGATGGCGAGCGCAGGGTTTTTGAAAATGGTTATGTCGCCGTTCGCGGAGAACGAATAGTGGATGTCGGCGATTCGGCACAGTTGAAAGCTAAAGGCTATCGCGCTCGCCGGACAATTGACGCTCGCGGCAAAATCGTTTTGCCCGGTTTGATCAACACGCACACACACATCCCAATGGTTTTGTTTCGCGGCATCGCCGACGATCTGAATTTGCAGGACTGGCTGACGAAATACATTTTTCCGGCGGAGGCCAAAAACGTCACGCGCGAATTCGTAGTTGCCGGAACTCGATTGGGTCTGGCCGAGATGATTCGCGGTGGCACGACGACTTACGCCGATATGTATTACTTTGAAGACGCCATTGCCGAAGAAACCAGAAAGGTCGGCATCCGCGCAATGCTTGGCGAAACTGTGATTGATTTTCCTGTCCCGGACAACAAAACCTGGGCCGAGGCGATGAGCTACACCGAAAAATTTTTGCGACGGTGGAAAGGCGATTCGCTGATAACTGCTGCCGTCGCTCCGCACGCTCCGTACACAGTCAGCACAGAGCATTTGAACGAAGTTCGCGCGCTGGCCGAAAAACTGGATTCGCCTATCATCATCCATCTGGCCGAAGCGCCGACTGAGACGGAGTACATGGCCAAGACCTACAACTCCCGTCCGGCGGCTTACCTGGACAAGATCAATTTTCTCTCGCCCAGAGTTCTGGCAGCGCATGTGGTTCACGTCAATGACGAAGAGATAGCGATGCTGACAAAGCGAGAGGTCGGCATTGCTCACTGTCCGCAATCAAATATGAAGCTGGCTTCCGGCGCTGCGCCTGTTCCGGCAATGCTCAAAGCCGGAGCGCGATTGGGATTGGGCACGGACGGAGCAGCCTCGAATCACGATCTGAGCATGTGGGAAGAAATTGACACTGCGGCGAAGTTGCACAAATTGATTTCAGGCGATCCGACTGCGGTTCCGGCTGAACAGGCTTTGGCGATGGCGACCATCGGCGGAGCGCGCGCGCTTCACATGGAAAAAGAAATCGGTTCGATTGAAACCGGCAAGCGCGGGGATTTGATCATTATTGATCCGGGTGCGCCGCATCTTGTGCCAATGTATAATTTGTACTCCCACCTGGTTTATGCAACGAAGGCCTCGGATGTCAGCGACACCATTGTCAACGGTCGCGTGCTTATGCGCAATCGCAGATTGCTGACAATCAACGAAGAGGCTGTTAAGGCGTCAGCCCGCCGGTTTCAGAAGCGGGTGAGCCAAAGTTTGAAGCAGTAGTTTGTCAAAGCTTGGAACGAAAACAATGAAAAACTTTTTTGTGACGCTGGGATTGTCATTGCTTGTTTGTCTAACGCAAATGAGTCTGGCGCAATCTCCGTCAAACAACTCAACCACGAAATCGGCCTCGGCAAACAAACCGGAGGCCTCCATAACGCCGGTAACACAGGACAGCGCAGAAACTGCGGCGGAACTGGTGATTCAAGGTAAGGCGCTGTATCGGACGGCCAAATTTCGTCAGGCGCTGACAAAATTTGAAGCGGCGTTGAAGCAGGAAGCGGACAATGACGAAGCTTTGGGAATGGCGGCAGAGACGGCTTTTCGTCTGGACAGTCAGGCCGCCGCGCGCGATTACCTGATGCGGCGGGCTGAAATCAGCGGTCAAAAGGAATCGGTCAAGGCTTACTGTTACCATCGCATTGCCATGACTTATTGGCGAGAAGCGCATGATCTGGTTGCCAAATACGCTGAGATAGAAGACGGAAAAGTTTCTTACAACCTGCCGGACGGTTCCAGACAGGAAGCGACTGAAGACATCAACAACGGAATTGAATACGCCTCGCGCACGCTCAATCTCAGAGCGGGTTTCGCTGACGCATACAACATCAGAAATTTGCTTTATGCCGAAGCCGCTCTGATCGCAGCCGACGAGGAAAAAGCCAAAAGCTATCGCCAGAAGTCACTGGATGATTTGCGAGCTGCCATTTCGCTGGCGATTCCAGCCGACAGCAAAGCAGCCGAAGCCGATTTCAATTATCCAACCATACGCATTTCAGAAGTGCCGCGCACGAAGGAAGAAGAGCAGCAGTTCGCGGATGAAATGATGAAAGTCATCGAAGGCGGCAAACCGATCAAGCGAGTGCATGCAATTTTTCCCAGCGTTCGGTCGTCAAGGAGCGATCCTTCAAACAAGGGAGTTACCTCAGATGGCAGCGCTGTTTCGCTGGGAACCGGGCGCGGAGCCTTGACGGCGGCTTATTTGCCGGGAACCGTCAAAGTCGAAGTGCTGGTTTCGACCGAAGGCAAAGTGATCTTCACTCACATCATTGACGGACGATCGGATTTGAACGGAGCCGCCATTGTCGCCGCGCGCTCGTGGAATTTCGAACCTGCCAAATTTGAAGGGCAGCCGGTTCAGGTCAGCGCCGTCATCAGTTTTGATTTGAAACCCGGCAGGGGCAGATAGCTCACTTCAGGTTTTTACGACGCCGATGAAGGGAAGATTGCGATAACGTTCGGCGTAATCCAATCCGTAACCGACGACGAATTTGTCGGGAATGTCGAATCCGACGTAATCGGCATGAACTTCGACCTTGCGCCGCTCCGGTTTGTTGAGTAAGGTTGCGATCTTGACGGAAGTTGCTCCCCGCGCGCGAAAGCTGCTGACCAGATAACTGAGTGTCAGGCCGGTATCCAGAATGTCTTCGACCAGAATGATGTCGCGTCCCTGCAATGGTTCGTCAAGGTCCTTGATGATTTTGACCTCGCCCGTAGAAGTCACGCCTTTGCCGTAACTCGATACGGCGATGTAATCAATCGTCAAATTCAAATCAATCGCTCGCATCAAATCGCTCAGGAAGACCATCGCTCCTTTCAGGACGCAGATCAATTCCGGTCTTCGTCCGGCGTAATCGCGAGTGATTTCCGCGCCGATCTGGCGAATTCGTTCCTGCAATTTGTCTGTGGGGATGAGAATATCCAGGTTGGGATTATTGAATTCCGACGCGTGGCCGTGGCTTTCTGACATTGTGCCAAGCTCCTTATGGAAAATGTCCGGGAAACCTCAGGCTTGACGGTGAAATGCTCCGCTTTCAGAGCTTCATCGGCAAACACGGTTCTGCCGGACGATTTTTGTTAATTATGAATTGCTGTGGGGAAGCGGCAATATATTGGCGGCTTCTTCGAGTGTCAATTCACCCAAACCGATTTCGACCCCCGAACATCAAACCTGAAAATTTTGAATTGAAGTATGGACTACAGATTTCCGCTAATTGAAAAACTACCTCCTTACGTTTTCGCTGTCATCAATCAATTGAAGATGGAAGCTCGCCGCAACGGCGAAGACATCATTGATCTGGGAATGGGCAATCCCGATCTGGCCACGCCAGAACCGATTGTGGATAAATTGTGCGAAGCTTCGCGCAATCCGCGCAATCATCGCTACTCGGCGTCGAAAGGCATTCCGAACCTGAGGCTGGAAATCGCCAAATGGTATTCGCGTCGTTACGACGTGGAAATTGATCCCGAAGCGGAAGCCATCGTCACCATCGGCGCGAAAGAAGGTTTTTCGCATCTGGTGCTGGCATTGGTCGAACCCGGCGACAAAGTCATCGTGCCCGATCCCAGCTATCCGATTCATTCTTTCGCCGCGACCATCGCCGGTTGCC
>CAYRQB010000248.1:2296-9128 GCA_964426025.1 uncultured Heliomicrobium sp. | reverse complement strand
CGACGATGAAGATATGATCAAGCTGATTGATTTCGGCATTGCCACCGTCAAGGATTCGCAGGTGGCGACTTCGGCGGAAAAAACCAAAGTCGCCGGAGCTTTGCCCTACATGGCTCCGGAACAATTGCGCGGACAGCCGGACGCTTCCAGCGACATTTGGGCGCTGGGCGCAATGGCTTACGAAATGCTGACCGGACGCATGCCCTTTTACGCCGAAACTCTGGTTCAGCTTTACGAATTGCAAAAGCATGGTTTGCCTGTCGCTCCCAGCCTGCTGCGCCATGACCTGCCGCCTGCCGCCGAAGCCGTTCTGATCAAATCAATGGCTTTCGATCCGGCTCATCGTTACCGCCGAGCCAAAGATTTGGGCGATGAACTGGCGCGCGCGCTGACGGGCGAAGCAACCTCGCTCAGTTCGCAGGCGAGCCAGACGCCGATTCATTCGACACGATCCGGCTCTCCTGTCACTTCGGAAAGCCCTGCTTATGGGACTGTGATGACTCATAGCGCCAGAACCGAAATCGGCTCGGATGGCAAAGCCGTGGCGATCCGGGAAGCTCCGCCGAAATCTTCACTGGCGAAATATTTGATCGGCGCAATCGCGCTGATTGCCGTCGTCATCGCCGTCTGGATTCTGATTCCAAAGCCTGACGACAATAAACAACAAAACGGCACTAATCCGCCGGTGATTCAACCGCGTCTGCTCAATTATTCCCTGCTGGTACGATTGAATCCGGAAAAGAATCCGGACAAAGAGCCAATGCCTTTACCCGGAGAAAAAATATTCACCGCTGGCGATCAGCTACGCCTTACGTTCACCAGTTCGCAGGACGGTTACCTTTATATCGTCAACGAAGGGCCGAAACCTCAGAAGGGCATGCCCGCTTACAACTTTCTTTTTCCCGATCCGGCCAGAATTCCCGACGCTACGCCTTCGCTCAAAGCGGACAAACACCTTTTCATCCCGGCCAATCAGGCAGACTGGTTCACAATTGACAAGGAAGAGGGAACGGAAATTCTGTGGTTGATCTGGTCTGAAAAAAGCATCGAAGTACTGGAAACCGCCAAGAAATGGCTGACGCCTCAACACGGCGGAGCGATTCAGGACGCGTCAGAGATTTTGGCGATCCAGCAATTCCTGAATAAAAATGCCGCCAACGCCAAACCCGTCGCCACATTGGGCGAGTTGCAAACCAATTTGAAAGGCGGAAAAGACGGCTTGCTGATTTATCCGCTCAGGCTGACGCACATGTAAAGCCTGCCGGAAAAATCCGACAGGTGATTGAAAAATCCGGCGAAGTAAAAAACCGCAAGAAGCGAAAAGCCAATGCTGCCAACGCTTCTTGCGGTTTTGTTTTGCTGGCATCGCGCTTGCTCTCCCGGCAGCGGAGTTTTGAAAAATTCACTTGAAAAAATTTGGGAGGCCAAGATGCGTAAGATTATTTCTTCTCTCTTCCTGCTGGCGGCGATGCCCGTATTGATCGTCGCTCAAACCGATTCGCCGCAACCGTCATCGGCGGCGAGCGCAACATCAACGACGACCTCACAGCCGAACAAGGAATACAAAGCGCACGGTTATGTATTCGTCGCTCCGGGCGTCGTCACCAGCGGTTCGACCGGCACGCTTCATTTCGGCGGAGGCGGCGAAGGTTTGATCAAAGGCGGTTTCGGCGTCGGAGCCGAAATCGGCGGGCTGGCTCCGGTCAAAGATTTTGGCGAAGGCTTCGGCATATTCTCTGTTGACGCCGGCTACCATTGGTTGAAAGCCAGTAAATCAGGGAAGGTCGTTCCGTTCGTCAACGGCGGTTACACGCTGTTCTTTCGGGAAGGCGTCGCCAACGGAGTCAACTTCGGCGGAGGCGTGAATTACTGGTTCAAGGAACGCGTCGGTTTGCGGTTTGAAGTCCGCGATCACGTCGCGGTTGAAATCCCCGAAGCGCATTTCATCGGATTCCGAATCGGCCTGACATTTCGTTAAGACCGAGCCAGAAAAAATTCGGTGGCCGGTAATTCGACGGCTCCACTCAGCCGGAGCCTGTCAACCATTTCTGCCAAACACATACCGGCCACTGAATCTGAAAGCCTTCTTCTCATTCAAGCCCGGACTAAATCAGGACAAGCAACATTGAGACACTTTTTTTGACAGGATGAACAAGATTTGCAGCGGGATTTACAGGCTCGTCAAATCCAGCAAGGTTCCCTAGCAGGTTTGAATCTTGTTCATCTTGAAAAAAATCTTGTAAATCCTGTCTCCAAGTTTTTTGCTTTGATTTAGGTCAATGATTCGTTGACCGGTCTATCCAAACGCCGTAAACTTCGCTCGGCGTTATCCCCTGCACAGTAACGCCAACCTCACTTTCGCTGGCAAATGTCATCCCAATTTGCAGGAAATAGCTGAAAAAGGAGACTCCGGTAATGTACACCTCACACAGGCAGAAGATTTTTTTGTCCGCTCTTTTATTAACTTGTTTGGCAGTACCGTCAATCGCTCAACAAGCGCCTTCCGTTGATCTTTCAATCAGCAAAAGCGGCCCGAACAAAGTTAACGCTGGTGACGACGTCGCTTACACGCTCTCTGTCACCAACCCAAGCGACCGCTCAGTTCAAGCGACGATCAGCGACACATTGCCCGCAGGCTGGAACGTCATCAGCATCAATTCGCCGAGCGGAAACTGCGCCGGAGCCGGAACCGGCGTCGCGACCTGTCAGAATGTCGCTTTGCCTGGCATCGGCACCATTCAAATTACGGTCATGGTTCATGTGCCTTTCCGCTGCCAACCGCCTGTGCTAACAAACACCGCGAGCATCACGGCAATATCCGATGTTCAGTCGGCTCCGCTAATTGATCCCAATCCCGGCAACAATACTTCGACGCTGGACATCGCCGTAACGCAACCAAATCTGGGACCGGGTTCCTGCGTTCCATCAGGCAGCGCCATCAGCGCCACCAAACCCGGCTCGATTCTTTTCGCCGGATTGTTTACGTCCGGAGCAATCAGCGGCGATCCGCAAAACAACACGCGCGTCAACCTGACCAACATCCATCCAAACCTGGGCGTGGCCGTGCATCTGTTTTTCGTTGATGGAGCGACCTGTTCAATTGCAGACGCCTTCGTTTGTTTGACGCCGAACCAAACGACCAGCTTTTTTATGTCCGACCTCGATCCCGGAGTTCAGGGTTATATGATGGCCATTGCTGTTGACGGCCCGCCGGGAACCGCCGGAGGAAACAACACAGGCTGTCCCATCAGTTTCAATTACCTGATCGGCAACGCGAACATCAAATTCACGGGATCGCCTCGACGAGACCTTGACCTGGAAAGCGAATCCGTCGCATCGGAATTCGGCAGTCCCGTGCCGACCTGCGATCCGAACAAACCCTTTGCCGAACTTTATTTCGATGGCTCGCCGCGCGGTTACAACCGATTGCCGCGAGTTCTGGCTGTCAGCAGCATTCCCAGCCGATCTGACGGCAATGACACAATGCTTATGATTGCTCGCGTTGATGGAAATTGGGGAACCGGCATTCAGCCGATTGGTCCGGTGACCGGTTTGTTGTACGACGATGCTGAGAACGCTTACAGCTTCAGTTTCAACGTCGGCGCGTGTTTACTCAGATCGTCGCTGTCGAACAATTTCCCGCGCACGGCGCCTCGCTTCGAGCAGGTGATTCCAGCCGGGCGCAGCGGATGGATGAAGTTCTGGGCGGCGAACGAAAACGCAGCGATCATCGGCGCGGTTCATAATCGCAATGACAGTTCGCAAACCGCGCCCGGCGCATTTGAAGGCGGTCGCAATCTGCACGTGATGCGTTTGCTGCCGAGCGCCGTTATCACAGTGCCTGTCTTCCCGCCGTCCTGCTAAATAGGACGCGACAATATTGAGACAAACAAAACCACGTATGAACGCGGATAAACTCAGATGGGAAGTGACAAGCTCAATCAGTTTGATCTGTGTTGATCTGTGTTGATCAGTGTTCATACGTGGTTTCCAACTATTTTCCACCTTGCCAACCCACCGATTCCCTAGCATCATCGTAAAGCCGAACGTAACCGTCTTAATGAATCAGTCACTTTTCCACGAGGTGCTTCGATGCTTCGCCAATTTATTCTCGCTTCATTTCGGCTGTGGTCGCTGCCGATCGTGATTGCTTTTTTGTTGGTCACGCCCGCGCACGCACAGCAACTGAGCCAGCTCACGATCAACCAGACAATCGAAAAAAATCTGTCGGGCGACGATTCGCACGCTTATCGTCTTTCCGCCGATGCCGGGCAATTCTTCAGATTGAACATTCAGCCGACCGGCATTGATATTGCCGTTAAACTCATCGCTTCCGACGGCAAAGAGCTTGTCGAAATTGATATGAGCGGAGCAGGCGCGATGGAATCGGTTGCCTGGCTGGCGGAATCAACCGGCGAATTTCGCGCGCAGGTTTCCGGCACGGACAAGAACGCTCGCGGCAAATACAAAATCGAATTGATGGAAATGCAATTGCCTACAGAGCAGGATCGGTCGCGTCTGACGGCTCAAACAGAATACCTGGCCGCCGCGAAAATGGCCGAAGAAAGATCGGCTGATTCCA
This sequence comes from uncultured Heliomicrobium sp., assembly GCA_964426025.1. Taxonomy (GTDB): domain Bacteria; phylum Acidobacteriota; class Blastocatellia; order RBC074; family RBC074; genus RBC074. The sequence goes on along the minus strand of CAYRQB010000248.1, from coordinate 4,546 downwards.
AACGCGAAGCCGTCAACAAGTACGAAAAAGCGGCGAAGCTGTGGGGCGAAGTGGGAGAGCGCGGATTGTCAGCGGCGGCGTTGTTCGGCGCAGGCGACACTCAGATGCGGCTTGGGGCTTATCCGCGATCCATCGAAATATTCAATCAGGCATTGAGCTTGCGCCAAGCCACAGGCGAACAAAGCGATCAGGCCTATCTGCTCGTAGCCATCGGTCAAAGCTACTTTTTCCTGAATCAAAAAGACAAAGCCATTGAGCCATTCACTCAGGCGCTGGAAATTCGCCGGTCGTTGGGTGATCGCGAAGGCGAAGGCGCTGTCCTGAACAATCTGGGAGCGACGTACACAGATATTGGCGATGCGCGAAAAGCTAGCGAAGTTCTGGAACGGGCATTGCCGCTTCGCCGCGAACCACGCCAGAAAGTCGCGACGCTGGCCAATCTGGGACGCGCTTACCGCGCTGTTGGCGAAAAGCGCAAAGCGATCAAGACTCTGGAAGAAGCGCTGAAGCTGCGACGCTCGCTCAGGGATCGCGCAGGTGAAGCCGACACGCTGGCCAACATCGCGCTGAATTACGCCGACCTGGGCGAACAGCAAAAAGCTCTGGATTTGTTCACGCAGGCTTTATCCGTTCAACGCACTGCCGGAGTCTTGAGTTTCACTGGCCGCAGTTACTACATGCTGGGAGCGCAAGAAGCAGCTCTGCAATATTTCGATCAGGCGCTTGCAGCCGCTCGCAACGCCAAAAACCGCAACATCGAAGCCGACGTGCTCAATTCAACTGCGCTGGCTCACTGGTCGCTGGAAGATTATCCGAAGGCAATCGCCACATTGGATCAAGCTTTGCCAATCGCGCGTGAGATCAAAGCTGGCGCGACAGAATCCGCCATCCTGAATAATTACGGGCGCGTTTATTCATCGCAAGGCGATCAGCGCAGAGCGATTGAATATTACGAACAGGCTCTGCCGCTGATTCGTCAGTCGGGCAATCCGAACAACGAAGCGGCGCTTTTGAACAATCTTGGCTTCGCCAACGAAGAGTTGGGCGAAACGGCGAAGGCTTTGACTTACCATCAACAGGCATTGCAAATCAGTTCGGATGTCAAAGACCGTCGTCGCGAAGCAAAAGTTCGTTACGGCATCGCCCGCATTGAAAGCAAACGCAATCGGCTGAAGCAGGCTCGCGAGCAGATGGAAAAAACCATCAAGCTGGTGGAATCGCAACGATCAAAACTTACCAGTCCTGACCTTCGCGCCGAATACAGAGCTTCGGCGCAGCAATATTACGAGCTGTACATTGATGTGCTGATGCGGATGGGAAAGCGCGTTCCCGGAAATATTCGGAATCAGTTGATCGGCGAAGCATTGCAGGTCAGCGAACAGGCGCGAGCGCGTTCGCTGGTTGAATTGCTGACCGAGGCGAGCGCAGACATTCGTCAGGGAGTTGACGCCGCGCTGGTTGAACGCGAACGCGATTTACAGGATCAGATCAACGACAAGACGACCCAGCAAATCAATCTTATGCGCGACGGCAAAAAAGCCGATCAATCAGCAATCGTCGCCAAAGAAATAGAACAATTGACCGTCGAGCTTGGCGAAGTTCAAAACCAAATCCGCAGCAACAGTCCGCGCTACGCCAGCTTGATTCAACCGCAACCGCTGACCGCGAGCGAAATACAGAAACAAATTCTCAATCCCTGGTCGCTGTTGTTGGAATACTCGCTGGGCGAAGAGCGCAGCTACCTGTGGGTGGTCAGCCAGAATTCGATTCGCAGTTTCACCTTGCCCAAACGATCTGTGATCGAATCCGCCGCCAAACGTTTTTACGATCTGATCACAGCGCGTAATCAATTCGTGCCTGGTGAAACAGCCAGACAAAAACAAACTCGCGTCGCCAACGCTGACGCAGAAAGCAAACAGGCAGCCGCTGCTTTGAGCAAGCTGATACTTGCGCCCGCCGCTTCACTTCTCGGCAACAAGAGATTGGTCGTAGTCGCTGATGGAGCTTTACAGTACATCCCTTTCGCGGCATTGCCGCTGAATCCGCAATCCGCCATTCGCAATCCGCGATTGAGCAGACCTTTGATCAGCCGTCACGAAATCGTCACTCTGCCATCGGCGACGACGCTGGCTGTGTTGCGCGGCGAAACCGCTGAACGTAAACCGGCAACCAAAACCGTCGCTGTCGTCGCAGACCCTGTCTTTGAGGCCAAAGACGAAAGAGTCAAAATCGTGACCATCAAAGCCGACA
>CAYRQB010000248.1:0-2286 GCA_964426025.1 uncultured Heliomicrobium sp. | reverse complement strand
CGACAGCAAACCTGATGATAAATCCGAGAAGAAAGACGAGAAGCCTGTTGCGACGGTTGAAAGCGATCCGTCGCGCATCCTGGTAATCAAATCCGCTAAAGATTCAGGCGCTGGCAGCGGCGATTTCCCGATCCCACGATTGCCCAACACGCGCCTAGAAGCAGAAACGATTTTGTCCTTAACTGGCAGCGATGCGAGCAAATCGGCGTTTGATTTTGCCGCCACTCGCGAAACCGCAACCGGCGACGACCTCGGCCAATTTAGAATTCTCCATTACGCCACGCATGGTTTTTTGAACAGTTTCAACCCTGAGCTTTCAGGTCTGGTGCTTTCGCTGGTTGACGAACAGGGCAAACCGCAAAACGGTTATTTGCTGGCGCCGGAAATCTACAACCTGAAATTGCCCGCAACCGATCTTGTAGTGCTGAGCGCCTGCCAAACCGGTTTGGGCAAAGAGGTCAGAGGCGAAGGCATCATCGGTCTGACGCGAGGGTTTATGTACGCTGGTTCGCCGCGAGTCGTCGTCAGTTTGTGGAACGTCAACGACCGCGCAACCGCCGACCTGATGAAGCATTTTTACGAAGCCATGCTGTCAAAAGATCAACGCCCTGCGGCGGCTTTGCGCTCTGCTCAATTGCAATTGTTGCGATCGAAACAATGGCAGGCTTCTTACTTCTGGGCAGCGTTCGGATTGCAAGGCGAGTGGCGTTGAATAGTTCTACCTGTGACAAATGTAACAGCACGACTCTTTCATTTCGTTATAATGCCAGTCTGGATTGATCGTAGTTGGAAATTGAGAATGGATTTACACAGAGCCAGTGAATTAATGCAAAGACGCCAAGTGTCAAAGGCGCAAAGCAACTTTGGTTGTAGCAAACGTGTAGCAATTGAATCTTATTCTCACTGAAACCATCGTTGCGTCTTCGAATCTTTGCGCCATTGCGTTGGAATTGTCTTTGTTGCGTAAATCCTATTGAGAATTCACAGAAGGAGACAAACATGAACAGAATTCGCAAACCCGGCCTATTGTCTTCGCTCATCGCCGCAGCTTCTTTGATGTTGGTCATCGTCGGATTCGGCGCGCTTGTTTTCACGCAGGATCAGAAAGACACCGAGCGGCGTTTCTGGCCTCCCAATTACAGGCCCGCAGCCAGCAAACCGAGCGTGAAACCGCGAACCGGCAGATATCGCCGAACTACACCGGCTTTGGAAAAGGAAGCGATTCCGACCGCTGCGGAAAAAGAATCCGTTGTCGGCATCACCATCTGGCGTTTGCGTCCGCCTGTAGCCAACGAAAAAGATGCAGCGCGAATTCTGCGTGTCCGCAAAGGCAAAGTTGAAGAGTCGAGTTTCACCGCAGAACGCGTTGAAGCTTCGACCGCGTTCACCACCGGCCAGATGTTGCGGTTGAGCATAGAAGTCCCCCGCTCCGGTTACCTTTACTTGATTGATCGCGAACAATACGCGGACGGCAGCGTCAGCGAACCTTACCTTGTTTATCCGCTCGATCCCGTCAACCACGAAAACAGAGTCGAAGCCGGGCGAGTTATCGAAATACCCAAGGGTTCGGATGAACCTTACTTCGAGGTTGATCCGCTCAGAAACGAAGGCAAGGTTCAAAACGCAGAAATTCTGACCGTGCTGGTGACACCGAAACCGCTTGAAGGATTGCCCAAAGCCGTTCGCAATACCGAAGGCGGTTACGATCCGATTCAATTGCCGGAAGCCGACGTGCAAAAGTGGGAAAGGCTGTGGGAAACTCAAGTTGAACAACTTGAGTTGGAAGACGGCGCAGGCAAGGTTTACACAAGATCGGAACAACTCGCCGGAGCCAAAAGAAAGCGATTGACTCAGAACGATCCGCTTCCGCAAACGCTCTTTCGCGTTGCAGCAAAACCGAAATCGCCCTTGCTGGTTAAACTGCCATTGAAAATCGAGAAGTGAGGCTATGCCAGTGTCTATTATTAGACACCACAGATAGCAATAGAATTCAAGATATGTTTAAGGTCTTGTTGCACGAATATAAAATCGCAAAGTTTTTTTCGTCTTTACCGAAGAATCTTCAATACATGTGACCTTACTTTAAGGCCTAAAGAGGCCTTCGCCTTAAAAAGTAAATTCGTGCAACAACGCCTATGTTTAACATTGAGCGCACCTAGGCACGAATATGAAGCTCGAAACCTTCGATGACGTGTTGGCTTCTATCAAGAAAAATCCAGGCCGGGAGTTCCATCTACTCCTCGGTAACGGATTCAGCATGGCGTACGATCCGGCGATCTTCTCGTA
>CAYRQB010000247.1:0-9130 GCA_964426025.1 uncultured Heliomicrobium sp. | reverse complement strand
AAGTGTGAATGTTATCGCGCGCAGCGGACAGTGTATTGGTTCTGCCCGGAGCGATAATTTCGTCATGAGTTTCGCGAACGCGGAACGATTGTGACGAACTGAATTCCGGTGCCTGCCCCAGAACTTCAAAGTTGCGGATGCGAGCCTCGCCTTCAATACCGAGCGTGCAGACGCTGACGTTGGGATGGCAATGCGGCGGCAGATACGCGCCCGGTTCCATTCGCCATTCGATGATGAAAAACGGTTTGCCGCGAAAACTCGGGCCGAAGAAAACCGCCGGTTCCAGCTCCTTGAACTTTCCGACCTTCGTTTGCGGGATTGTCGCCAGCTTCAACCGCGAAGCCATCAAAGCCAGCCAATGCAGATAAGCATCCTGACCTTGCGGTGTTGAATCGCGATGCAATTGTTCAGCCGTCGGTTGAGACTGTTTCAGAAATTCATTCCATTCCAACTCGCCCGGTTGAACGGGCAGAGAAGTTTCGACGGCTTCCGGCTTCTTCGGTGCCTCTTGAGCCAGCGACGTTTTTGCAAACATTGCCGCCGCCATTGCCGGAAGCCATAACAATCGCCGTCGTTCGACGAACACACCATCGGAAACTTCGGTTCGGGTTTGGTCTTCATCAATGACAACAGCGGGATTTTGACGGAACAGTTTTTCGATCATTGTTTCCCTCCACACAGAATTTTGATCTCGGCTGGAAAAATTCTATGAGGTCGAGGCCTGACTATGCTTCTCGAAAATCACCTTTTTTGTCGCCGGAAATTGTCGGGAGATAAACCTGTGTGACGGCGGAAAAGTGTGCTGAAAGACCCCAGGCTTTCAAATCCGACAGTCAAACAGATGTCAGTGACGGGAGCATCTGTCTGGATGAGCAATTGCTCGGTATGACGTAATCGTCGTTCGGTCAGGTACTGGTGCGGAGTTTGTCGGAACAATTGTTTGAACGTTCGCAGCAAATGATTTGGCGAGAGGCAAGCGACACGCGCCACCTGTTCAAGCGTGATCTTTTCGGCGAACGAGGCGGCGATGAAATCTCTGGCGCGATGCAATCGGCGGTAAAGCTCTTCGCGTGTGGCCGGGCGAACCGAATCCAGCATTTCCAATTCGCGCCGCGCCAATTGATGAACCCGCAACAAACGTCCGGCGATCAGATGAAGTTGTTCATTGATCCAACCCAAATCGTTCTGACGTTGCGGCAATGCGGCGCGAAAGCCTGCCAGCAAAGGCGACAGCACGTCGTCGTGTTGATAGGTTCGTTCGAAGAAATTTACCTGTGGTTCGCGTGAAGCGTTCGGTTCATCCAGCAAAAGATTCGCGCGCGCGTTCAGGCTGCGGCGGACTTCTTCGGCAAAACCTTCGGCAAAGAAAAGGCAGAAAGAAACGATTGGCGTGTCGGGTTCGATGTGTATGGTGTAATGCTGGTCGTGGTTGAGAATCAGATACGAATCGTCGTCCACCAGATAACTGCCGCTGCCCGCATTGTAATAAGCCTGCCCGTGGCTGAATGATTTGATTGACAACCCGGCTTCGCCCGACCAGTGATAGCCATTGCCGACCGTTCCCAGCATGACGTGACTCAGTTGCCAAACGTTTTCAGGTTCGCTCTGAAAACCGGCGCTCAGTCTGAATGGACTGTTGTCGAGCAGTATCTTCATCGTTGTTTATTCTTCGCTTCGTTCGCAAATCACAATCCGCACGTAATTCATCGGCAACGATCTCTGTGGAAAATACGTTTGCCGCAGTTCTTCGGGTTCATAATCTTTCAGCAGTTGAAATCCGAATTGTTCGACGTAATAGGGAACTTGCGGAACTTCCAGGCCGAACAACCACGGCTCGCCCAGATTCGCCGCGCGGCGGGCTTTGTCCATGGCGTCGCGATTGGCGGTCGTGCCGTTGACGACTTCGGCCAGCAGATAATCCCAAACCAGCTTCGTGCCCGCGCCGCCAAGCCTGGAAATTTGTTCGAGCGTGTTGGCGACCGCGCCTTCGGTCAGGTAATAGGAAACGCCGACCCAAATGATGAATGATCTGAGCGAACTGTCGAAACCGGCTTCGCCGAGCTTTTCGACGAAGTTGTCTTTTTCAAAATCCACTGCGACGAATCGCAGGTTGTCAGGCACTCCGATGCGTTCCATGACTTTTCGTTTGACTTCCTGCGTCGCCGGATGATCAACCTCGAAGACGTTGATGTTGCCGAGGCTTTCGCGAATGCGCAGCGCCATCGTGTCGAAACCGGCTCCGAGCAGAACTATTTGATCCAAGCCTTCGTCTGCAAGTTTCGTCGCCAGATCATCCACCAGCCGCGCGCGAGCGGTCAGAAATTCCTGTCCGCCCGGCGCCCAGACCTTCAAAAACAGCAACATTCCGTAAGCCAGCAATGGCGATGAAGCCAATCGCCGGTAGTGAGGATTGACCAGAAATTCTTTGGCGAATGGATCGTGGATGATGCGATCTTTGAACGCGACGGACTGTTCCAGAGCGCGCGCCATTGCCATGCCTTCGGCAGTTCGACTGTAATCTTCTCTCATCTTCAGCCTCGCTTGTTGGAATCGCCAGACCGCCAATGACTCATCTCTTCTTCGATGAAGTGAGCGACCAAATCGCGGTAAAGCTTTTCAATCACGTCAGGGTTCAAACCCGCCGCCGCAGCCCACTCGCGCCGCTCAACCAACATCGCAATGAAGCGGTCGGAAGCTTTGACCGTCGCCTCGCTGGTTTTGAATTTAGCGGCGGCCTTGACATAAGCGAAGCGCTGCCCCAACGCGGCGATGACTTCGCGATCAATGCGGTCAATCTCCGCGCGGATGTCTTTCAAGCTGGCGCATTCATCAGGTTTTTTGTTCATCTATCTTGGCCCAAGAAAACGGTCTCCATTGAAGTGAATCAGGTGCTCCGGCATCTCGGCAATCCAAACTTCCGTTTCCCAGGCGATCTGTTTTAGATGTCTACGGAATTCGGCCAGGTCAGGGAAGGCGCTGACATAAACACGACCCGTACTGCTGTGGGCAAACATCGCCTCCAATTCGACGACACGTTTCGGAGTCATCGGCCCGTGCGAAGTTACGGCTTCAATCAGAAGCAACCAGTTTCGTTTGTCATCGTAAAGCACCACGTCAGGCAATTTGTCGTGTTGGCCAAGTGAGATTCCAAGCTTCGACAATTGTGTGGTATCAACGTGTAAGTTCTTTTTTGCGGTATCGCTCAAATAAAGCAGATGAGCGCCGGGCGTATAACGCGGCGCAAATTTTTCAACGACAGCGGCTTGCAATTCGTTGTGTGTTCCAGGGGATAATTTGAGCGTTGTTCCGTTTGGCAAGCGAACAGGAACCAATTTTGCTGCCCGGTTCTTTTGGTAGGCGGTCAGCAAACTTCCTTTCTGGGAGATGAATTTGTTGGCAGCGGATTTCCAGCCTTTTGTGCCAAAAGTTTTAACGGCAGCAATGGCGGCTTCTGAAATTGCGTAATGCGCGCGTGGGCTGTTTGTCGGAAGCTGCGGAGCGTCAGGGTTGTAATCCGCAATTCCTGCCTGGACGAATTGATGGAGTACCTGACGCCGGAATGTTTCTCGTGTGTTCGGCGCGTACTGTTTGCCGTACTCGCGCGCGACAAAAGCCATAATGTCTTTGCTGATGGTGACACTGTGGCGTTGTGCCTGTTTCCAAAAATCGTCAGGCTTCAAACCGCAAAGAGCCAGCAGTGTCAGCGCGGACATCTCGTTCTGCTGAGCGGGCGGCAACCCAAGCGCTTTCAAAATACTTTGTGCTTCCTCGATTTTGGTCATCGGTTCCTTCCGGCTTAAAGCTCAAAGAGTCCATTGACCAGCAGGTCAATGGTTTCCAAATCTGTCTTAGCGCCAATTACTCGCTCTCCAAGTTGTTCAATTAAAGTCAGCGGCGGCAAAGGCAACGCGCGCAATTCAGTTGCGCTGATCTGAGTGTTGCCGTTGAACGTGCGGAAGTAAGTATCAATTAGTTCGCTGTTCAACAACGCTGCTAAGCCGAAAGCCTCCTGCTGGGACAATTCACCTTTGCGGCGATAGATGTAATTCAAATGGTTTTCCAAGCCGACGAATGGCGCGGCCAAACTGTCGGCAAGTAATGGAGCAGCGACCAAACGCCGAGCCGCTTCCTTTGCGCTGAATCTTCGCAGCAGAACGTAATTGCGATTTTTTACTAGCAAGTAGCGGGATTGTTCGTTGTCGGCAATGTGCTGAGCTTTGTTTCTGGCGATGACTGGCCATTCAATTTGCATTGGACTGACATTATGCATCCAGAGTAACGGCGCGTGATTTTGCGAATTGGCTGCATCCCGGCTGACAAACTCAGTTGCGCGAAACGGAACCACGGGGCCGGTCGAGATTTCCATTCCGTAACTTTGCAAATTGCCCGGCCATTGGCGCACCAGATTCAAAACCCGTTCGTCTTCGTCGGCCAGCAACAGTCGCAACACTTTATCTTTTCCAGCCCAATCCAGAACTTCGCTGACCGGTACGCGGCGAATTTCGCGTTTAGCCAAATTCTGACTGCTGGCGCTGCGTGAAATTTCGACCATCGTTTGCGTAGCGGCTGCAATCCAGCCATCGGTGCGTTTGGCCCTTAGGACCAAGTTCTCCTGCAAAACATCATCTCTGCCGAAAGCTTCAGTTCGTGAATCGAAAAGATGAATAGCCTGAGGCTGCATTTTGGTAAAAAACTTTTCGCGGAACAGCCGAAAGTAAGGGCCTGCCGTGTAGCTGCGCGGAGTTATGCAAATCATCTCTCCGCCAGAGTTAAGCAACGCCGCTGAGACAGCCATAAAGATGGCGTAGATGTTTGGCTGGCCGCATACAATCACTTCGGCCGCTTGTACGCGCGCGTCTGATTTGGGCAATTTGAAGTAAGGCGGATTGGCTATGACCAGATCGTAATTGCCTTCCGGCCTGGCAACGAACAAGGATGCTTTTTCGGCCAACGCTTCCGCATTCGCCAACACAAAATCTTTACGAATGATTTTAAAGGTCAGCGACACAGATTTTTGCCGCAACCAGTCTTTTAGGTACAACAAGCTTTTTTCGAGCCAGCCAGCCAAATCAAAGTCGGATTCGTAAGCGTCAAGAATGATTTCCCTGACTTTCACGTTGGCAGTGATTGATTCGCACAACGCGCAACTGAGCACGCCTGCTCCCGCTCCCGGATCAAGAATCCGAAGTTGCTGAGCTTCAGTCACAGGGTAGAGTTGCGCCATAAAGTCTGCGATTTCGACAGGCGTGAAAAACTGTCCCCGAAGCCGTCTGGCTTCGGGGGAAACTTGGCGTAGATATTCTTGCCCAGCCCAATCAGCAAAGCTGGTAGGGCGCGTGGCTTGAGCAATGGACATAGGAATTTTAACTTCGGCAACCATCGAAGTTATTTTAACTCCCATCGTTCGCCGAAAAAGCCTGCCGTTGCGATTCGCCCCGGCGCGAACGGCGAAGCGGGAACGCTCAAATCCACAACCGCCCAATCGGGCAGCTTCGGAGTTTGTTGCGCGTTGGTCAGATGATGGGCTTCGCGGAAAGTGAAGCCGCTGTTAATGACTACATAACGTTTCGGATTCAGCGGGTTCGGGAAGATGAAGACCGGGACGTGATTGGCGGCGGCGAAAGTCTGTTCACCGACTTTGACCGTTTGCGCGTTCCAACCGATGGGCAATCGGCCAATGAGTTTCGCCAACACGGAATTGCTGGTCGGGTCGCCCCACAAAACCAGATTGCTGTTGGCGATGTCTGCTTCATTGATTTCAGAATCGGTTTTGACTTGGGCTTCGCCGCGAAAATGTTTGCGCCATTGAATGACGGCTCGTTCCATTTCCGATGAACTCCAGGCGGCGACTTTGTCATTCATTGTTTTTCCGGTCGGGCGAACGAAAACGAAGCTGCTCATAAAAGCGTCGTCAATCGGCCCCTGCAAACCGTGTCGCTTGCCCAATCCTTCTTCGTCCTTTTCAATCAACGTCCATTTGCCATCCAGCTTGCGAAAGCGCGAAGTCCACGAACGGTCGGACATCACCGGCGCAGCCGCGACTTCCTGCCTGTCAATGACGACGGTTGGCCGCCGCGAATTGTCCAGCGGGCATTGGCCGGATTCCATTTGCAAAGTCATCGCCGTCACATTTTGCGTCGTGATTTGAATCGGAGCGTTGTTGCGAATTTCGGCTTCGATGCGAGCGCGTTGCCAATGTTCGCCAAGCGCGTCAACCTGAACCCACGCCATGCGGTTATAACGCAAAGTCCACGTCGTGAACTTCACGCGGCGGGGCAGGGAATTGCGCCCGGCGGCGACGATCGAATCAATGCGGCGACTGATTTCGTTGATCGCGTCCGGGTGATATTTGTGTTCGGTCTTCGGGCCTATGATGTGCGTCAGTTCAATTCCTTCGGCTTTCATTTCGCGAGCCATCACCTGAGCGGCTTGGATCTGACGATCAAGTTCTCCGCTGTAAGCGACCGTCGGACAATTGAACAGGTTGGCGGCGTAATCGGTGGCGTTGTACCAATGCCACAGCTTCTGTTCGTACCACGGCACCTCGTCCAATTTGGCTTTGACGTATTCAGGCGTTTCGGCAAAACCTGCGCCCGGCGCAGCCGAAGCCCACAACGCGGCGTGATGCGCGGCGATGTGCCACGTCGCGGCTCCGCCCATCGAAAAACCGCGCACGCTGATTCGGTTTTCATCAATCGGATAATGTTTGCGGACTGCGGCCAAAGCTTCGAACAAATCAACTTCGCCGGCGAATTTGTTGGCGCAGTTATATCGGCCATAAGGATGCAACACGATTGTGTTTGGCGGTGTGAACTGTCCGGCGTTTCGTTGGCGTTCGGCCAGAAAATTGACCTCGCTCAAATTTTCATTGCGTCCGTGAAACCAAACATCCAGCCTGAATTGATGCGGCAGCTTTGGCTGATAAGTTTCCGGCACGACCAAACCGTAAGGCTGAACCGATCCGTCAATTTCGGAAACGTAACCTCGAACTACCAAACCGGTTTGAGCAATCCATGTGGCGCGTCCCTGCCGCAAATCGTAAGCTCGTTCCATTCCCTGTTTGATTTGCCATTTCGCCGCTTTGACATCTTCCGGTTTGAAAAATTCGTTGTATTGCAACGCGTAACGAACTGCGTTGTGGAAAATCTGAACGTCAGGCAGCAGTTCCAGCAGTTCTGGTCTGGCCTTCAACTCTTCGCGCAGGTCGGCAATCTCTCTGCCAAGCCTGAAGACTCCGGCTTCGAGTTCGACGCGGTCGGCGGCTGAAATCTCTATTCCAGGCGGAGGAATTTGCCGAACATTATTCGGATTACTTTGTTGAGCTGTTGTCGAGCCGTTGATGAAAAGGGCGGCAACAAATGCCAAAACCAGCCAGGGCAGGCGTGGAAGCATGGAATTTCTCCTTCGGAATCGGGCGGAATCGGTTTTGAAAAATGAAAGCACGCTGAGTTTAGGCAAGTGACGGGAAAACGACAATGCCGGTTGAATGACAGACAATTCCGCGCTCAGATGTAAATTCTCGTAAAACTCTTTTCCAAACGGCAAAGTCCGCCCCCGTACGGTTTCATTGATGGTTATACTTCGTATTCCTGTCGAGCGAACATTGCCAGCAACCAACAACCGAATTCTTAACAGAGCTTACGCGATGACAGATAAGGCATAGTGCTTGACAGCTTCTTCGTCCCGATAGGGACGAAAACAAAGTCAAGCTCAAGGCTCGTTTTCCTTACCGCGTAACATCAGTTCTTAATTTAACGGAGGTGATTATGAAAAGACTTTTCCTGTTTGCGTCGCTTTCAATTTTGATCGCGTTGACAACAACTGCGTTTGGACAGAATTATCCCCTGGCCAATCGGCTGGTCATCAAATCCGAAGCGCTTGGCGAAGATCGAACCATTCTGATTCGCACGCCAGCCGGTTACGAACGAAACTCCGAACGTTATCCTGTTCTGTATTTGACCGACGGCGACGGTCACATCGTTCACACCAGCGCGACGATTGAATTTCTGGCTCGCAACGGGCGAATGCCCGAAATGATCGTCGTCGGCATCACCAACACTGATCGCACGCGCGATCTGACGCCGACCAACGCCGCGATGAAGCGCGAGGACGGTTCGCCGGTCAAGCTGCCGACTTCCGGCGGAGCCGACAACTTCCTGAAGTTCATCGAAACCGAATTGATCCCGAAAATCGAAAGCCAGTATCGAACTCAACCTTATAGAGTTTTCGCCGGTCATTCTTTCGGAGGTTTGTTTGCTCTGCATGCTTTTCTGACCAAAACAGATTTGTTCAACGGCTACGTTGCCGTCAGCCCGACCTTTCATTGGGACGATCATCTGGTGTCGCGCAAAGCCGAAGCCTTTTTCAAGGATCGGAAAGAACTCAACCGCACGCTTTATTTCACGCTGGCCAACGAAGGCGGCGAAGCGAAAGTCGGTTTTGAAAAATTCAAAACCATTCTTTCCAAAAATTCGCCGAAAGGTTTTAGCTGGGCGTCGGCCTTGATGGAAGACGAAGATCACGGTTCGGTCGTCATGCCGACTCATTACGCCGCTTTCCGAAAAGTGTTTGAAGGATGGCAACCGCCGAACCTGTTAGCCGCCGACGGTTTGAGCACGCTGGAAAAGCATTACCGAAAACTTTCGGCGCGGTTCAATTACACGATCCTGCCGCCCGAAGCGATGATCAATCAACTCGGCTATCAATTGATGGGGAACGGCAAAATGGAAGAAGCCGTCGCCGCTTTCAAATGGAACGTCGAACATTACCCGGCGTCGGCCAACGTGTACGACAGCCTGGCAGAGTTTTACGAAAAGAACGGCAAGCTGGATCTGGCCAAGCCCAATTACGAAAAAGCCGTCAAGCTGGGCGAGCAAACCGGCGATCCCAATTTGCGGGTTTACAAAACCAACTTCGACCGCGTCAGCGAAGCGCTGAAGAATGCCGCCGGAGCAAAGGGAAGCAAGTAGGCAGCCAGTTCCGACAATTCGTCGAAGTTGCACAAAAGGGTAAACACGCAATCAGGGTTAGCGTGTTTACCCTTTTGGCATTCTCTGTTGGCTTAAACCTGGTACATGTCAGGGCTCACGACATCGTGGACTCATTCTTAATTGAGAAAAGGCTCACGACA
>CAYRQB010000246.1:0-9152 GCA_964426025.1 uncultured Heliomicrobium sp. | reverse complement strand
AAGCCGTTCGGCTGCAAGGCAGTTTCAGCCACACTTTCCAAAACTGGGAAATGGTGGTTTCAATGCTGGCTTCAGGACAGATCAACCTGAAACCGATCATCAGCCGCGTAGCGTTTTTGGAAGACTGGAAAGATTGTTTCGACGGCATGCACGACGGCAAATACGTGAAAGCTGTCTTGCAACCAAATGCTTAACCCACAAGGATCAACAATGAAACTTAGACAAACTTTTGCCTTGTTTTTGCTGTTGTCTTGCTTGCCTTTGATGGCAACTGCACAAACTGCTGCAGCGCAACAACCTTCCGATGAACCAGTTCGTGCCATCAAAGCGCCGCGCAATCCTTTGCCGGGCGAAGCGGCTTCGGCGGGCGCGACAAAGTTTTCGTTCATCGTTTACGGCGACACGCGCGGACGGCGCGATGGTTTCGAGCAGCAGTACGAGCATTCGCTGATAGTCAATTCCGCCGTCGCCACGATCAGGAAGTTGGAGAAGACCGATCACCCGGTGAAATTCGTCCTGCAAACTGGCGACGGCGTAGCCAATGGCCGCATCAATCGCCAGTGGAATGTCAGTTACGTTGATTTGATCAACCGACTGACTCAGGAGGGCGGAGTTCATTACTTTCTGGCGCCGGGCAATCACGACGTGACCAGCGCTCCCGTGCACGAAGATCCGCAAAGACAAATTGGCTTGAAAAATTATTACGCCGCCAATGCCGAATTGATTCCGCCCGATGGTTCGCCGCGAAGGATGACGGGTTATCCGGTCTTTTCGTTCGGATACGGCAATTCGTTTTTCATCGCTTTCGATTCCAACATCGCCGGAGATGAAAAACAGTTTGAATGGATCAAATCGCAACTGGAAGGTTTGGATCGCAATCGTTACCGCAACGTGTTTGTTTATTCGCATCATCCTGCTTTTTCGTCGGGGCCTCACGGCGGAGCGAAAGTGGAATTACCGACAGGCATCATCCGTCAAAAATACATGCCGCTGTTTCGTCAGCATCACGTCAAAATCTTTTTCAACGGGCACGAACATTACTTCGAGCATTGGGTTGAACGTTACGAAGACGGCGCGGGCAAACACAGATTGGATCACGTGCTGACGGGTGGAGGCGGAGCGCCGCTGTATTATTACGCTGGCGATCCCGACACGCGCCAATACATCAAAGACAACGCCGAACAGAAAGTCTCGCTCGAACGCATTGCCAAACCAGGTTACGAGCCGGGTATGAACGCTTATCATTATGTGGTGGTGACCGTGAATGGCGAATCGCTTCGCCTGGAAATCATTGGCGTGGATTGGGGGCGTGACTTTCAACCTTACCGAAGCAACAAAGCAAATCTGAACGATCAAGAAAGGTAGTTTTCAAAATTGCATGGCTAAACTCAGCGCTTTTCCGAAAGCATTTATGGACGATTTGTGCGTGACTCGCACTATGTCGTTGTTCGATTGGATTGACCTGGCCGCGACGCTGGACGTTGACGGCATTGAAATGTATCCGGGCTTTTTCGCCAGCTTCGAGCCGGATTACGTGGCGAAGGTTAAACAGCACGCCGATGCGAAGGGGTTGGAAATTCCGATGATGTGCTGTTCGCCGGATTTCACGCAGCACGACGCCGAAGCGCGAGAGAAAGAACTGGAAAAGGAAAGGTTCTGGATTGATTTGACGGCGCAACTCGGCGGGCGGTTTTGCCGTGTGCTGTCAGGGCAGCGCCGCGAAGACGTTTCGCGCGCGGACGGAGTTCGTTACACGGTCGAATGCATCAAGTCAGTCATTCCTTACGCCGCAGAGCGCAACATCGTCCTGAACATGGAAAATCATTATAAGGACGGTTACTGGAAGTTTCCCGAATTCGCTCAGCATCTGGACGTTTTTCTGGAAGTCGTCAATCAAATTGATTCACCCTGGTTCGGCGTCAACTTCGATCCCTCGAATTCGATCATCTGCGGCGAAGACCCGCTGGACGTGCTGGCCGCAGTCAAACATCGAGTCGTCACAATGCACGCATCGGATCGGTACTTGATCAGCGGCACGATTGAAGATTTGAAATCGCAGGATGGTTCGATGGGTTACGCCAAAAATCTGAGACACGGCGTCATCGGCAAAGGTCTGAACGATTACGACAAGATTTTTTCAACGCTCAAAGCCGAAGGTTTCGATGGTTGGATTTCTATCGAAGACGGCGAAAACGGCATGGAAGAATTGCGCGAATCGGTCGCCTTCCTGCGCGGTAAGATGGCCGAACATTTCGGGTGAATAGCGCAAACGCAAAACCACAGTTACAGTGAAAAGCAATTCCGGCCATTCAACAAACGATTACCAACGTGGAGTCCGTCGAGTTCTTCTCGTCACTCTGATACTGAATTTGATCGTGGTTGTTGGCAAATTGATCGCGGGAATTCTGGCCAGCAGCCTGAGCGTCATCAGCGACGCCATTCACTCTTCAGTTGATTCGCTGAACAACATCGTCGGTTTGGTGGTGACGAAATACGCCGCCGCCGAACCTGACGAAGACCATCCTTACGGCCATGCCAAATTTGAAACGCTGGCGGCATTTGTCATCGCTGGTTTTCTGTTCGTCACCTGTTATCAAATCAGCCTCAGCGCATTTTCCCGTTTGCTGAATGGCGAGCATGCTCCGCCGCAAATTTCCGCGCTTACACTGGGAGTGATGATTGCGACCATACTGGTCAATATCTTCGTCACTGTCTTTGAACATCGCGAAGGTCAAAGGCTGAAAAGCGAGTTCCTGATTGCCGATGCCATTCACACGCGCAGCGACGTGCTGGTCAGTTGTTCTGTGCTGGCCGGATTGATCTTGATCAGGATGGGTTATGTCTGGCTTGATCCGGCTGTCTCGCTTGGTGTGGCCGCCTTCATCGCCTGGAACGGCTATCAGATTTTCAAAACCACCGTGCCAGTGCTGGTTGACGCTTCACCGGTTCCGCCCGCGCGCATTGCCGAAGCAGTCGAAAGCGTCACTGGCGTGCATTCCGTTCACGATATTCGCGCCAGAATGCATGGCGGAAAAATGTTCGTCGAAATGCATATGCACATCGAGCCGAAACTCGAACAGGATCACATCGTTTCTCATGCCATCACCGAAGCGGTCGAAGAAAAACTGGAAAAAGAGTTCGGCAAAGTGATAGCCACAATTCACGTCGAACCATTGCCAGATGACGGCATTTAGTTGTCTAATTCTTTCGGCGCGCTTACCGTGACGTCATCACTTCAATTTCAACTCAACCAAACTTGTCGGAGGAATACATGAGCGATCCAAACAAAACAGGCATTAGCCGCCGCGATTTTTTACGTCAATCCGCCGAAGCAATCACCGTCACGACGCTTGGCGCAGAACTGCTGTCAGCCGCCGAAGCCGCACCAGTCCGCACCGCCAGCGATTGGGTGCAACTCGGACGATTGAACAAAGACAAAATCAAAATCCCTCGTGTCGGACTGGGAACCGGCACGGTCAACGGCAAAACTCAACGCGATCTGGGTCAGCAAGGTTTCAACGCACTGATCAAACATGCTTACGACCGCGGAGTCCGTTACATTGACACCGCCGACAATTACAAAACTCACGAGATGGTCCGCGAAGCCATCAAGGCCAATAAACTTCCGCGCGAAAAGGTTTTCATCCAGACCAAATTACCGTTGCGCGCCGAAACCACAGCCGATCCGATGAAAACAATTGATCGGTATCGCAAAGAACTCGGAGTTGATTACATTGACAGTCTGCTGATCCATTGCGCGACCAAAGGCAACTGGGTTGCCGACCAGAAAGCTCTGATGGACGCTTTCGACGAAGCCCAACACAAGGGCTGGATCAAAATCAAAGGCTGTTCCTGTCACGGCCTGACAGCATTGCGTGAAGCGGCTCAAAGCGATTGGATGGAAGTTCAACTGGCGCGCGTCAACCCCCAGGGACATCTGGTTGATGGCGATCATCCGACAAACCCGCATCACCCCGAAGGCAAAGTCGCCGAAGCCATGAAAGAGATCAAAGCCATGCACGACAAAGGCCGGGGCGTCATCGGCATGAAACTTGTCGGCGAAGGAGCCTTCAAAGAACCTGAAGACCGCGAAAAAGCGATCCGTTACGCAATGACCTGTGGCTTTGTGGATGCGGTGGTGATCGGTTTCAAAAACAACGCTGAAATTGATGAAGCGGTTGAGCGCATCAATCGCGCATTGGCACAAAAAACCTAATCGTCACGAATCGAGGCGCAAGTATTCTAGCTTGCTTTGGCACTTCGACAAAAAATAAAGAAGAGCGATCAGCAGAAGCTCTATCGCATCTGCTGATTGCTCTTCAATCGGCATCACACACCTCTTCTCATCAGAGTCTCAGTCTTCACATCTGCTTAAATGACTACCGCCTGGATCAAGCTTGATAAAGTTCGGATGGTATCAACTGGAAATTCATTCGGGTGGGTATAAAGCAAAATAGGGGTGGTTGCCCACCCCTATACTAAATCAAATCTCGACAATAAGTGTTAAGCGCGTGAATCTAACACGCGGAAGAAAAGTTATTTCTTCTTGGCGGCCTTCTTGGCCGGTGCCTTCTTGGCGGCCTTCTTGGCCGGTGCCTTCTTAGCTGCTTTCTTGGCTGGCATGGTGTCTCTCCTTTCTCTCGTTGATAGCCTGACCACAAGATGAAGTGTTGATTTATCTCTTGTGGTCTAGAGCAATTAACACACTAGATATAGCTTATAAACTCGATCAACATGTGTGTCAAGAAAAATCTTCTTATCATCGAGCAACGACTCAATTGCTATTGCCAAAGAGTTCAGGCTTAGACAGTCATATCGAATATTGAGCAAGCGTGAAGAGCCAATTCATACCAGAACATTTATGGTTTGGCGTGAGCTTGTGCAAGACAATACGTGGTTGAACTGCATAGCTTTTGGCGAAGACAATGGCGAAGACGATATAGAGTGACGGTATCGGTTGAGTTCGGATTGTCAGTCGTTCGCGAGAGGAGTTTTGGCAATTCGAGCATTTGCCAAAAAAGTTTTGAACAACTAATATCCCGATTTCGCAGATGGACGATAATGAAAGCAAAGGCGAACTGGAACAAGTAGAGCGGCGATTCGCTCGCAATACTTATATTTTTATCTTTGCCGCATCAATTACGAGTCTGGTTTGGTCTGGTTGGCGAATGTTTCTGGGCGTTTTGTTCGGCGGAATCCTGAGCTTGCTAAACAAGCGTTGGTTGCACAGCAGCCTGCAGGCTATGCTCAATCAGGTTATAGCTCAACAAACCGGGCGAGTTCCTTCGTTCACTACTTCAAAGTTCATCTTGCGTTACTTCGTCATTGCTCTTGTCATAGTTTCCGTTGTTTGGACCGGCTTGGCTCATCCGTTGGGATTGGGAATAGGTTTTGCGGCATTCGTCGGCGGAGTGATGATGGAATCAGTTTATCAACTATACCTTGGCTTCAAATCGCCAACTGAAAACGGAAATTCATCACAGGAATAATTCGCAATTATGTTTCTACTAAACATTCTGCAAGATCACGAAGCGACAACGAAAGAGTCTGGCGCAGCCGTTGTCAATCACAGCGCGGAAGCCGCAGGACACGCTGCGGCGCACGGGGAACACGTCCCGTGGCTTGTCGAAGAGGTGAATCATTTGCTTGGCCCGACTGTTTTTGAAATTCAAAAACAGATCATGCCGCCGATTTACAGCGCGCTGAAGATATTCGGCCCGCACTGGCCCGGCGAAGGCAAGACTTTCGATCAGTACGTGGCCGACGGCAATCTGCCGATTCCAACACAGATCGTGATGTTCTCCATCGTCGCATTTGTCTCAGTTGTTGTACTCTGGTTTTTGCGCGGCAAGCTTTCCACTGAAGCGCCAAACAGCCGACAGCAAACTTTTGAGGTTGCCGTCGAAGCCATACGTGGTTTTCTGGCCGATCTGGTCGGTCCCGGCGCAATGAGACATTTTCCGGTGGTCATGACTTTCGCCATCCTGATTCTGCTGTCGAACCTTCTGGGAATGCTGCCTGATATGGTTTCGCCCACTGCTAGCTTCAATGTCACATTGGCGCTGGCGATCACTTCGTTTCTTTATTACAACTACGTCGGCATCAGAAACAACGGCGTGCTTGGTCATTTGAAACACTTCCTGGGGCCGGTTCCGTGGCTGGCGTTTCTGATGTTCCCAATTGAAATCGTCAGCAATCTGGCGCGCATCCTCAGTCTGAGCATTCGTCTTTTCGGCAACATATACGGCGAAGAACAGGTCAGCGGAGCAATCTCCGGCATGGTTCAATGGGGATTGCCGATATTGCTGATGCCGCTTGGACTGCTGACCTTCTTCCTTCAAACATTCATCTTTATCTTGCTTTCAATGGTTTATCTGGGAGAGGTTTCTCACCACGATGATGATCATCACGGCGAAGCTCACGGTCATCAACCGGCTGCAGCGCACTAAAACGTTTATCAGTTTTTATCGGCAAACCAGGCGGTTTGTCTTTCTTTGATAGGTGCAATAACTGGCGTTGATTCCGGGCAACTTCAAATTAACACCGAAGCGAAAACATTGTGAGGCGCTTGCAATCCCCCAGGATATGCAATGCAGACCCGATGTCGCATTCATTCCGAGGCTGCCCAAAACCAAACCGGTCACGCATCGTTCAATTGCAATCAGACGCATTCAGGTCTTTCATTTTTCATTCAATACAAACTGATTGCGCCGAAGTTGCTCATCATTTCAAACAACTAAATTCTTGAGGAGAAAAACAATGACTCGTAATGTGATTCGTTTGGTTATCAGTTTGATGGTCGTGCTTTTTTCGGCTGTCAGCGTCTTTGCTCAAGCTCCCGCCGCGGCTGAAAGCGGCAGCGGTCTTGGCAAAGGACTCGGCTACATCGGCGCGGTCGTCGGATTCGGCATTGCCGCTGGTCTTTGCGGATTGGGCCAGGGACGCGTCGGAGCCGCGGCTTGCGAAGGTTTGGCTCGCAACCCCGGAGCGTTCAAAGGAGTTCCGCTGCCAATGATTCTTGGCCTGGTGTTCATCGAAACGCTGGTCATCTTCACGCTGGTTGTCGTGCTGCTGATCGTTCCGCAAGCCGGTCAGTAATCGCAAAACTCTGCTCTAAAATGGTTGAGGCGCGCCTTCGGGTGCGCCTCAACTTTTTTGTGCTGCATTTGTGTGCAGCGGTGAAAAGTGTAAACTAAGCGCGTTCAAGGTGTGGAAATCAAAAAGCTAAAGTGAAACAAGAGAGTTTTCCCAACAGCTAGGGGGAAACAATAACCAGATGACAGGCAGTCAGCGTTCAGCCATTGCCTCCTTGAGTTGATGACTGATTGCAGTACCCACAAGGAGTTTTTATGACACGAAGTCTGAAGTTTGCTTTTACTGTCGTGACGTTCTTGTCATTGGTCGTCAGCGCAGCTTCAACCCACGATGCCATCGTGTTGGCGCAACGACTTGGCCGCGCTCCAGCGCGCGACCTTGAAAGCACTCCGCCTTTGCCCGCCGGAATAACGGCATTACCCACAGGAACAATAATAATTCTGGAGATGGACACCCGGCTGTCTTCAGCAAACTCTCAGGTAGCTGACCGGTTTCGCGCCCACGTTGCGCGACCTGTGCTGGATGAAAGTGGAAGAACTCTTGTGCCTGCAGGAATCAGCATTGAAGGTCACGTCTCTTCCGTCAGCAAGGCGAAATGGAGGCATCGCTCCGGTGTCATCGGCATCGTTTTTGACAACTTCTTTTCGCCGGATGGCCGGCCTGTTCCCGTTCGCGGAACACTGACCAGCGCCAACGCCGAAGATCGCAAACGACTCGACGAAGAAGGACTGATCAAAGCCGGTTCGACAGTCAAACGTGACATCGTCTTTATTGGCGGCGGCGCTGGCATCGGCGCTGGCATTGGCGCTGTGACTGGCGGAGCATTGCTTGGAAGCGGAATTGGCGCGGCGGCAGGATTGACGGCTGTTCTGCTGATGAAAGGCAAAGACGTTTCGATTGAACCCGGCGAGCGATTCGGAATTGAGTTGGTTCAGCCTTTTTCAATTGCCAGCGACCCCTTCCGCCTGAGAAATATTACGCCAATTCCGGGAACTGGCGCCGGAACAGGGGCGGGAACTGGTATAGGCACAGTTCCGGGAACTGGGACCGGAATTGGCACAGGTATCGGAACTGGAACTACTCCCATTATTCGTCCGACACCTACACCCGATCCAAATCGTCAGATTCCAGGCCCATTGAGTCCATACGACGTAACAGCAGTGCGTGAAGCCGATGGAACTGTGCTGTTGAGAGTCAACGCCGAAGCGCCTTCGCCCGGTTGGCGCGTTTACACTCACCACGAAAACATTTCCAGCAACACAGTCAGAATCAGATTGCGCGGAACTCCTCCATTAAGCCGCAGTCCCGAAGCTCAACTGGCTTTGCGTCAAATGACCTTAACTCCTGCGCCGGAGATTTGTCTGGATGATCGTGGCCGCTCCATTCAAAGAGCGCAGTTGCTGGACAAATCCGGCAGGGTCAGGCTGACGGTTGATATACCCTCTCAGGCAGGAGCGCAGCGTTATGCGCGCGTGTCGGCGACAACTACTACACCCGGCACAAACACCGGTACTCCGGGCATTCCATCACCCGGTTTTACGCCGCCGACTCCGTCGCAACCCGATATTGGCACTCCGTCAGTTCCAACATCGTCAATTTCCACCATGGCGGATAACGCCGCCAAACAAGTCGAAGTTATTCGCTTTCAGTATGCCGCAAATCTCGGTTACCTGATCAACACGGACGGGTCAACGACGTTCATCGGAGCGCGTCAGCCGACCGCCGAACAACAGCAATTGTTCAGTAGCATGGGGGCCTTGCTCAATTCATTACGAAACTTGCGAGCCAACGCTTCCAATCCGAACACGATGCGAACCAGCGCCCTGAAGGTGCAGGAAGATTTCAACACAACGCATCAGATATGGCTTCGCGTTCCGCTGGATTCGAATTTGAACAGCAAGTGGAACAACGTTTATCGCGACATCACCATATTGCTGAATTCGGCTTTGCGATAAGTGAAGCGTGATTGAGTTGGGAATTATGGAAGTTCGAATTTGAAATGTGGCGCGCCCGACAGGGCTCGAACCTGTGACCTACGGCTTCGAAGGCCGGCGCTC
>CAYRQB010000245.1:0-9157 GCA_964426025.1 uncultured Heliomicrobium sp. | reverse complement strand
TGTAAACCGTGTTGAATCGTTCGCGCGGGTCAACAGCTTCGGCAAAAGGTCGCTCTGGTTCGCCGATTAACATTACCCAGGCGTGACCATCGTTTGAATCCTGATTGCGGCTGACTCCGAAGCAAACTTTGGCCGGAATGCCGTAAGCGTTCAACAGTCGGTAGACGATCAAAGATTGCTGAACGCATTTGCCCCATTTGAACGGAAAGCTGACGACAAAGCCCGCGAATCGCGCGATCTTTTCTTCATCTGAGATTTTCCATCCCGGTTGCGGCGACAGATAAATCTTTTCGACAGCCTCCAGAGCCGATGCGAAATGAGGCGACGGTTGACGTTCGGGCAAAAACTTCCTGACCAGCCAGGCCGAGTGAACAGCCCGAACCAGCAGCAGGTAATTTTCCAAGCCAAAGATGTATCGGTAAAACTTCAACAAGCGGATCATCTCGTCAATCAAACCGTGCGAATTATGCCATAACGACCGACTCAGCGGCGGTTTCCTAACTGCAAGTTTAAGCCGTCCGGACGTTCAGGCAGGCAGCGAAGATTCAAATTGCGGTCGGGGATGTTATAATCGTCGCACCAATTAAGTAGTACAACGATAAACAACAACAATGGGGCTGAGGAGATGAAGAGGAAAATTTTGCCAGGGATATTGGCGACAGCCGTTTGCGCGTTGGCATTGACGCTGACGACATCCGGCGTCAACGCACAAAAAGGCCAGACCGATCTCGACGTTCAACATTACAAAATTGACGCTGAGTTGATTCCGGCGGAACAACTGTTGAAAGCCAGAGCCGAAGTGCGATTCGTTCCAACGACCGACACTCGCACGGCGGTTTTCGAATTGAATGGATCGCTGACAATCAAAAGCATAGTGCGCGCGGACGCTCCGCCAACGGCAACTGTTGGCGCTCCCACTTTGACACGCCAATCGGACAAAGACCCGAAAGCGCGCAATCAGAAAGAATCCAAGCCTGCCAGCACGACCAAAGCCAGTTTGACGAAAGAAGATCAACCTCAAACTCCCGAGCAGGAAGACACCGGCCTGCAATTCATTCAGGACAATCGCGAAAATATGAACGTTCGCATTGATCTGGGAAGCGTCGCTCAATCCGGTCAACCAGTCACGCTGGTCTTCGATTATGAAGGCCCGCTGGAATCTCCACAGGGTGGGCCGATCGCAAACGCTCGGCTGGCTTATGTCGGAGATTCGGGGTCGTATCTTTTCTACGCCGCTCGCTGGTTTCCCTTTCACGAATACGCGGCTGACCGCGCGACTTACGAAATCAATCTGAAAGTCCCGAAAGACATTCTGGTGGCCGGATACAGCGAACAACCTGTAGCCGCCGTTCCATCGGTTGATCCAAAAAGCAAGATTGAATACTCGACTTACTCCTTCGTTTGCTCGAAGCCAGTGCTTCCGGGCAATTTTGCCGCTGGCACATACCTGATCCGCACGGCGAATTTCGGCGGAGTAACCGTTGATTTTTACGTCAAACCCGGAGATGAAAAGTGGGCAGGTCACGCAATTGATGTGGTTGGCAAACATCTGGAGTTTTATTCGACGAAATTCGGCTCATACGCATTCGGCAATAAACTGCTGATTGCCGAAACCGACGAAGAAACTTTGGAAACATATTCCGGCCCCGGAATCATGTTTTTGTCGCCGCGAGCGCTGACTTCCGGCATAGATGAAAAGCTGGCGCGAGAAGTCGCTTATCAATGGTGGGGACAAGCCGTCGGCCTTCGTTCGTTCGATGATACCTGGCTGTCGCAGGGGCTGGCTGAATTCAGCACTTTGCTTTATCAACAGGAAGAGTTGAATCAATCGCAATTCCAGCAGGCGGTTCAGGCTCAATTGGAAAAAGCTCTGGCATTCGAACAATCCGCTTCCATTCGCAATGCTCCGAAACAGTTGGACGATCAGTCTCCGGCGTTTCGCTCTGTCATCTTTCATAAAGGAGCGCTGGTCTTCAATATGCTGCGGCAATTGTTGGGCGAAAAAGAATTCGACAAGATGCTGCGGGATTATTACGTGGCATATAACGGCAGGAATCTGACGCTCGATGAATTCGAGGCCTTCGCTTCCAAAGCTGCCGGACGCGACCTGCGATTCTTTTTCGGCCAGTGGGTTGATTCGACTGGCGTTCCTGAATTCCGCGCCGAATACAGAATACTGAGAACGAAGGACGCAACTTTCAGAATTCCCGGCACTGTCAAACAGGATTTGGATACTTTTGAAATGCCCGTTGACATCGTCCTGAAAACAGAGGCTGGCAATGAAAGACAGACCTTGTTGCTGAAAGGAACTTCGGCGGATTTCGACATCATCACCAAGAGCAACCCGGTCGAAGTCGTGGTTGATCCGGACACAAAACTACTTCGCAGTTCGGAATCGCTCAGAGAAGGCGTCATCGTTCGCAGAGGCATTGAACATTTCCGCGAACAGGAATACGTCGAAGCCGAACAGCAATTTCAGGCGGCCATCAAACTGAATCGCGGCAATTCGTGGGCCTGGTACAATCTTGGACTGCTCTACATGGCTCAGCGCAATTGGAAGAAAGCGCTCGACGCTTTTGAACAGACGCTGAACGGAACTCTGAGGCCGGAATGGATTGAGGTTTGGTCGTACATTTACGCCGGTAATTGCTGGGACATGGTCGGCCAGCGCGAACGCGCCATCACCGAATACAACAAGGCAATCAGCAACGGCAACAATTACGACAACGCTCAGGAAGCGGCCAAAGGTTTCCTGGCCGAACCTTTCGGCAAAAAGAAACTGACAACCTGAGGCAGAGACAGTCAGAAGAAAATAAGTTCGTCAGCAGCGGTCAGCGGCTGATGGTCGCTGACCGCTGCTGACCGCCGACGAACATTCAACTATGCGTACTCTCACTATTGCATTCTTTTTTGCGTTCACATTCGTTGCGCTTCAAACCGAAGCATTCGCACAGCCTCAAATTGAGATCAATCGAACCGGCAAAGATGCCACCGGCAAAGCATCGCCCATCAGGTTTTATTACCTGTTTGAAAACGAGCGGTTCACCACGCCGCGCCAGGAAGTCGAATTCGACGGCAGCGGACATGGAACCTTTCGGTTCAAACGAAAAGACACAGATGAAATCGTCAACGATCTGGACGTGTCTCCTGCACTGATGGCGCAAATCCAATCGCTGTTTTCTGAATTGAATTTCCTGTCCAGTTCCGAAGATTACCAGCACAAAAGAGACTTCTCGCATTTGGGCACTGTCACCATAACGATGGCGCGCGACGGCAAAGAACGAACCGTCAAATTCAACTACACCGATCATTCGGCAATGACAAAGCTACGGGAAATCTTTCAGAACATCACCATTCAGGAAACCAGAGCCTTCGAGATGGAAACGGTTCGCTCCAACGACCCGATTTCGACTCCGGCGCAATTGAGAATGCTGGAAAGCGAATTGCGATCGAAACACATCGCCGATCCTGACCGTTTCGTGCCAATCCTGAAAGACATCAGATTAGACGAAGGCGTTCCTTTAATAGCCCGCAACCACGCCGAACGACTCCTGCAAAGCATCAAGAAAGGCAAATGACTTTTCTTCGCAGCGCTCTTCCTGCCGATTTGTAAGTTGCCGCAGTTCCCTTTCCAGCCACTTGATCGTCTCAAGAGCGAGCGCAATATTTTCAATTCCCCTCTCGCTTGCTATGATGCGCGCCTACCTTCACGCAATTTTTATCAGAAAAGGCAAAAGCACTGATGTCTCAATCAAATTTCCTGGTGACAGGCGCGCACGGATTTATCGGCGCCTGGATAGTCAAACGACTGCTTGCAGAAGGCGCAGGCGTTACAATTTTTGATCTGAACGCAAATCCCCAACGGTTGCGGTTGATTATGGACGAAGACGAAATTGCGCAAGCCACATTCGTCGAAGCCGACATCACCGACAGCGACGCGGTTTCTCGCGCAGCCGAACAAAACGGCATCACGCACATCATTCATCTGGCCGGATTGCAGGTTCCAGTTTGCCGGGCTAATCCGCGTCACGGTGCAATGGTCAACGTCATCGGAACGATCAACGTCTTTGAAGCGGCGAAAAATTCCGGCGGACGAATCAAACGAGTCGTTTACGCCAGTTCCGCCGCCGTGTTCGGCCAGCCGGAAGACGGACAACCCGTCACCGAAAAAGACGCCGGAGGGATGAACACGCATTACGGCGCATTCAAACGCTGCAACGAAGACAACGCCCGCGTCTACTTTCTGGACAACGGCATCAGCAACGTCGGTCTGCGTCCGTTGACGGTATACGGAGCCGGTCGCGATTTCGGAATGACTTCCGATCCGACCAAAGCGATGAAAGCCGCCGTCCTTTACGGGAAAGAGGAGGTGCGCGTCGAGGAAATCGCGAAGCGATGAAAGCCGCCGTTGTCGGACGCTCGTTTCACATTCGCTTCGGCGGAGAAACCGATTTCCTTTACATCGCCGATTGCGCAGATGCTTTCATTCGTTCGGCGACCGCTGAACTGACTGGCGCGCACGTCTTCAACCTGCACGGCGAAACGGTTCGCGTCGCTGCCGTGGTCGAAGAGATTGAAAAGCTGATACCTTCGGCCAAAGGATTGATCACCGTCGCCGCTGAAGGAATCGCCATGCCATCGGCGCTGGACGATTCGGCGATTGTCGCTGCGCTTGGCGAAGTCCCGCATACGCCATTGTCGCAAGGCGTCAAAGAAACAATCGAGCGGTTTCAGCTACTGAAAGCCGAAGACCGGCTGGATTTGAGCGATCTGGATCAATAAAGCAAGGAGCATTCGACAATGAGCGAGTTGATGAAAGCTTTGACAGTATCAGCCCCCGGCAAGATGGAACTTCGAGATTTGGCTGTGCCCAAACCGCGCCCGGATCAAGCGCTGCTTCGCGTCGGAGCTGTCGGATTGTGCGGAACTGATTTCCACATTTACGAAGGCCACGCCAATTACAACACCGACGCTGCCGGACGCGTCATCCCATTCGAGGAACAGCCGCAGGTTCTGGGTCATGAATTCAGCGGCGTCATTGCCGAAATCGGCAGCGCGGTCAAAGACCTGAAGGTCGGCGATCGCGTCGTCGTGGATCAGGGCTGGAACTGCCTCAGTTTCGGCGAAACGGAGCTTTGCGAATATTGCGCAACCGGCAACACTCACCAATGCGCCCGGTACGCCGAACACGGCATCACCGGTCTACAAGGCGCGCTGGCTGAATTCGTCGCCGTTCCGGCAATCAACACCGTGCGGATCGAAAGCGATCTGCCGTTGGAACAAGCCGCGCTGATCGAACCATTGGGCTGCATCATTCACACAGTCGGCGTCATTCAGCAAACTCCCGCCCGTTATCAATTCGGCGGATCGAATCCGATCAAATCGGTTCTGATCTGCGGAGCCGGACCGGCTGGTTTGCTCTTCACTCAGTATTTGCGGAACGTCGTCGGTTTCGACGGTTTGTTGATTGTCACCGAACCGAATCCGCGACGACGACAACTGGCGGCGGATTACGGCGCGACGGTAATTGATCCGTTTTCGGTTGATCTGGTCGAAGCCGTCAACGATTTGACGCACGGCGAACGCATTCATCACCTGATCGAATCCGCAGGCATCGCTCAGCTTTTCAAACAGATGCCCGGTTTGTTGCGCAAACAGGCGACGGTGGTTTTGTACGGTCACGGCCATCACGGAGTTGACCTGGGCGTGCTGAACAATGTGCAGTTCTTGGAACCTACGCTGTTGGCCACCATCGGCGCTTCAGGCGGATTCGAGGAAGACGGACGGCCAACGACTTATCGCCGCTCGCTGGAATTGATCGAATCAGGTCGAATCAACGTCTCGAAATTCATCACGCATCGTTACCAATCGCTGGCCGAAGTTCCTGACGGTTTCGCCAAAGATCATTACGGTTCTGATTACATCAAAGGAGTCGCTGCTCTTCACGACAATTAACAGGAGGAAAGCCGCTTGCTTATGCGCGCGGCGCTATCCCACGCCAATCACAATACCATCATGAACAAAACCAAGCTGACCATCTTCTTAGCGTTTTCGCTGCTGACAATCCTGACATTCGCCGCTTGCAATAAAAGCGGTGGAAATTCCAACGGCAAATTGACTGTCGCCGTCATTCCCAAAGGCGTTTCGCATTTCTTCTGGCAGAGCGTCAAAGCCGGAGCCGACGCCGCCGGCAAAGATTTCAACGTCGAAATTATCTGGAAAGGCCCGGCGCAGGAAACCAACATCTCGGAACAGATCAACATCGTCGAAGACATGATCAGTCGTCGCGTTGACGGAATCGTGCTGGCTCCGTCGCACGGGGATTCGCTGGTTCCGATTGCCGATCGCGCGCAACGCGAAAACATTCTGGTGACGATTTTCGATTCGGGCATCTCGTCTGAAAATTACGTCTCTTATGTTGCCACAGACAATCGTCAGGGCGGTTCGGTCGCCGCCAAACGCATGGGCGAAAAGCTGGGCGGCAAAGGCAAGGTGGCGATTCTGGGAGTCAAGAAAGGATCGGTTTCCACAGATGAGCGTGAAGAAGGTTTCCGCGAAACGATTACCAGGGATTTCCCAGGCATTCAATTGATCCCGATCATTTTTTATGGCGAATCGAACGCTGCAAAATCTCTGTCGGTCGCCGAAGATATTCTGACTGCCAATCCCGACCTGAACGGCATTTTCGCGTCGAATGAAACTTCAACCGTCGGCGCGGTCAACGCCATTCGCCAGCGCAATCTGATAGGCAAAGTCACTCTGGTCGGATTCGACGCCAGCCCCGATCTGATACGCGGAATCAAGGAAGGCGGTATTGATTCGCTGGTGCTGCAAGACCCGTTCAAGATGGGTTACGAAGGCGTCAAAACCATCGTGGATAAAAAAGCTGGCAAGACTCCGGAACGCCGCATTGACACCGGAGTCCAACTGTTGACCAAGGACAATCTGGAAACTCCAGAAATGCAGCGATTGATCAAGTAAGTCCGTCAACCGCGGAAAGGGTTTTATGCCCAACATCTCGTTTACCCTGCAAGCGTCAGTTCTCGCATTGGTTGCGGTGATGGCTCTGCTGTTCATCATCACACTTCATCGCGCCGGAGAGAGGTTTGAATCCAAACGGACTTCTTTGCGATGGCTGGCAATAGCATTTGTCCTGACAGTGGTCTGGTTGGGCAGTTCGACGCTGATTGCCCGATCCGGCGTGCTAACTGAATTCGACCGTCGTCCGCCACCGTTTCTGCTTTTGGCCATGACATTCTCTGTGGCGACTTTGATTCTGGCTTTCTCGCCCGTCGGCACACGGTTGATCAATGGCATAGGTATTGGCTGGTTGATCGGCTTTCAGGCCTTTCGCATTCCGGTTGAATTGTGGCTGCACGAACTTTATCAACAAGGCGTAATTCCTGTGCAGATGACTTACGAAGGCCGCAACTTCGACATCGTCACTGGCATTCTGGCGCTGGTTTTGGGACTTTGGGCTATCTTCCGCCAACCACCGCGACTGTTGATCTGGCTCTTCAATCTGGCCGGATTCGCACTACTCATCAACATCGTCGGCGTCGCCATACTTTCCGCGCCCACGCCTTATCGCCGCTTTTTCAACGAACCGGCCAACACCTTCGTCGCTTATTGGCCATACGTCTGGCTTCCGGCATTTCTGGTGCAAGCGGCCTGGTTCGGGCATCTGTTAGTCTTCCGTTGGCTCAGACGACGACCAACGCGGTACTGATCGTTCGATTGCTATGAACACAGCATCCCCTGCGCTGGAAATGCGCGACATAACAAAATCATTTTCCGGCAACACAGTGTTGGACAAAGTCAGCATCACGGCGCAGGCCGGCGAAGTGCTGGCATTGCTGGGCGAAAACGGCGCGGGCAAATCCACGCTGATGAAAATTCTGGCGGGAGTTCATCAACCAGACGGCGGAGAAATTCTGATTGACGGCCAGACGGTCAAGTTTCATCGTCCGGCGGATGCGCTGGCCGCAGGGATTGCGATGATTTACCAGGAACTCTCGCTGGCGCCGCATCTGACCGTCGCCGAAAATATCTTTCTTGGCCGCGAGCCTATGAAAGCCGCTTCAATTGGATTCATCAACAGTCGCGAATTGAACGAACGAGCGAAGAGCCTGCTCGATGAATACGGATTCCAGCTCAATCCAAAATCCCGTCTTGGCGGTTTGAGCGCGGCAGACCGGCAGCTTGTCGAAATCACTCGCGCGATCGTCGAAGCCAAGCGCGTCATCGTCATGGACGAACCGACCTCTTCGCTGACAGATCACGAAGTCAAGGAACTGTTTCGACTGATACGCGATTTGAAAGAGCGTGGCCTGGCGGTGATTTACATTTCTCACCGGCTGGAAGAACTGGACGAAATCGCCGACCGCGTCACCATACTTCGCGATGGACTGGCCGTTCATACAGGGCCGTGGGGCGAAATCGGCACGGATGAAGTTATTCGCCACATGGCTGGACGCGAATTGAAAGAAATCTTTCCGCCGCGCAAAGCGAAAATCGGCGAAGTGAAATTGCGCGTTCGCGAATTGTCACTGCATCCGAAATTTGAAAACGTCAGCTTCGAAGCGCGTGCCGGAGAAGTCGTCGGTTTGGCCGGTCTGGCCGGAGCAGGCCGCACGGAAGTGGTCGAGGCAATTTTCGGAGCCACGTCAGCCGACAGCGGAGAAGTTGAGTTAGATGGAAAAAAACTTCTCTCATCGCGTCCCAGCAAATCTGTCCCGCGCGGGCTGAGCCTGCTGACCGAAGATCGCAAACAAACCGGGCTTTGTTTGAATCTGCCGCTGGCGACGAACATCACGCTGGCAAACGTTCGCGCTCTGGTCAAAGGCGGACGCTTGCAAAGCAAACTGGAAACGGCAACCGCTCAAAGCTTCATTCAAAAACTGAACATCAGACCGCCCGCTCCGGCCAAACCCGTCGGCAGATTGAGCGGCGGCAATCAGCAAAAATCCCTGCTGGCGCGTTGGCTGTTCGCCAATTCGCAGGTCTTTCTGCTGGATGAACCGACGCGCGGAGTTGACGTCGCCGCCCGTTCGGAAATTTATCGCGAGATCAACGAACTGGCCGAAGCAGGCGCTGCCATTGTGATGGTTTCGTCAGATTTGCCTGAAATACTTGGAATGGCTGACCGGATTCTGGT
>CAYRQB010000244.1:0-9162 GCA_964426025.1 uncultured Heliomicrobium sp. | reverse complement strand
GATGACGATGTTTGTCTGCCGAAAATTGCAGAGCCTTGAAGACCAGATGAAATTCATTTAGATCGGACAGCATAAGGGTGATTTCAATCTATAGAATTCAAGAAAATGTTTTTCCCCGCGGATGACGCGAATGAGCGC
The DNA here is from genome assembly GCA_964426025.1 of uncultured Heliomicrobium sp. GTDB lineage: Bacteria > Acidobacteriota > Blastocatellia > RBC074 > RBC074 > RBC074. The sequence continues at coordinate 9,024 of CAYRQB010000244.1, read as the reverse complement.
AGATACTTTGGAAAAAGCTATTCAATAGCTTCAACCTGACCAACAAGATAGCGGGTTCTCAAACCGGTAAAAAATCCTTTTCATTCGCGTAATCGGCGTGATTCGCGGGAAGTTATTTTCTTAAAAGCTATAGCATTGTGAAGCGGTTAATCAGCGAATCGCGGAGAAACCCGTTTGCTACCGGGCGCGGCGTTGACACGGTTGTGCAGTTAATACTCATCGTTGAATTTATAACCAACTCCCCAGACGGTCATAACCATCTTCGGTTCGTCCGGGTCTTCTTCGATTTTGGCGCGCAGACGGTTGATGTGTGAATCAATCGTACGGTCGTAACCGCTGTAGGTGTAATCCCAGACATTTTCCAGCAGGAATTTGCGCGAATAGACCCGGCCAGGGTGCGCGGCGAAAAGCGAAAGCAACTCGAACTCTTTCGGTGTCAGTTCAACGGCTTTGCCGGCGATGGTCACTTCGCGGCGCGACGGATCAATGCGCAGATTGCCGCGAATGATCGGAGCCTGGTCTCCGTCTTCGTCGTCGCTGGGGCGATTGCGAGTGCGGCGCAGAACTGTTTTCAATCTCGCTTCCAGTTCGCGCAGGCTGAAAGGTTTGGTCAGATAATCGTCCGCGCCCATCTCCAATCCGACAACTTTATCTACCACATCGTCTTTTGCCGTCAGCATGATAATCGGCAGCGATGAGTTGCGTTCGCGAACCTGTCGGCAGACGCTCAAACCGTCCAGTTTGGGCAGCATCAAATCCAGAATCATCGCCGTTGGACGGTCGCTGATCGCCATTCGTGCTCCGGCTTCGCCGTCACTGGCTGTTATCACTTCATAACCGACGTGGCGGAAATAATCGCTGATCATGCGTTGAATGGCCGTGTCGTCTTCGACGATCAACAACTTTTCCTGACCTGTTGATATGGATTTCGTAGCGGTATCGGATGGCTTTGATATGTTCATAAAAATAAACCTGATAGGCAAAATAGCTTCGCAGCATTCTCAAGCTATGGCTGCGAGATGATTCGATTTCGTTGGGTTGAATGCGACTTCGGAAATTATCATACGTTGCGAATGTGCGTCGGGCAAGCAATGAAAATTGTTCAAACCATCATGACTTCGAGCATGATCATTAGCCCGGAGCTTGAAAGTTGTGAGATGAGATGGCGTGTTTCGACACATCGAAAAAATCATGCGAATAACTTTGAAAAAAGAGCCTTCTTTCAACTCCAATATCTTGACAAGCAGATGACCCGCGCGAATAATGCAGCATCGCTTTGATAAAGCGATGCACCTCGGTGATCAATCAAAAACAAATCTTTTAAGTAGCTCTACTGGCGATTGAATGAACGTTCAAGCGGTTCGGCGGTTCAATCGTTCGGGGAGATTTTTTGCGTTTTATGAGTGCCGTGCCAAATGTTGTCGCTGAAAACGACCGTATCGCTTCATTGAAATTTCTTCGAAGCGGCAAAGTGCGCGACATTTACGATGTTGATGTTGATCACCTGTTGATAGTGGCGACTGACCGGATTTCGGCTTTCGATTGCGTGTTGCCGAATGCGATTCCGCATAAAGGGCAAGTGCTGACGCAACTGTCGCGGTTTTGGTTCAATCGGTTTGCAGAGCTTGTTCCGAATCATCTGGTCACGACCGACATTGAAGAATTTCCTGCTGATTTACAGCAAAGGCTTTCGCCTGAATCGAAAACCATGCTTACTGGCCGGGCGATGTATGTGAACCGCGCTGATGTCATCCCGTTTGAATGCGTGGTTCGCGGTTATCTGGCCGGTTCGGGGTGGAAGGATTACCAGCAAAGCGGCGAAATCTGCGGTCACAAATTGCCGCCGGGTTTGGTTGAATCAGACAAATTGCCGGAACCGATCTTTACTCCGGCGACGAAAGCCGAGCAGGGACACGACATAAATGTTTCGACAACAGAAATGGCTGCCGCCATCGGTGATGAGTTGACGAAGAAGCTGGAAGCAATCAGCTTGCGGATTTACAGCGAAGCGTCGGCTTATGCCGAAACGCGCGGCATCGTCATTTGCGATACGAAGTTCGAGTTTGGGTTGCGCGATGGTGAGATTGTCTGGGTTGATGAAGCCCTGACCCCCGATTCGTCCCGATTCTGGCCGCGAGACGTTTACTCGCCCGGCAAAACGCAGCCTTCATTTGACAAACAGTTTGTGCGCGATTACCTGGAGACACTGGATTGGGACAAACGCCCGCCTGCGCCTTCGCTTCCAAACAAGATTGTGGATGCGACAAGCGCCAAGTATCTGGAAGCCTACAGACTGATCACCGGCCACCAACTGCCGTTTGCAATCAGCGGCTGAGCATTTTGAACTAACGATTGAATAATTGAATTAAAACGTTGCCCGTTGGGATAGTTTGCGCCTGCCGTTTTACCCCACACAATTTCAGGCTGGCTGCTACTGCTTTGCCTGATGTAGGCCCGAATTCGACTGGATACGTCCATTCGACGCGGCGTAGCTATCTTCATGCGCGGCATTCACTGGTTGATGAGGAATAGGCCATGAAAGCGGAACTGGAATCACTGGTTGATCAAATGATTACTCGCGGAATTCTTTTTGAAGAAGCCGTAAAGGAATTCGAGAAAAAGTTCATCCTCAAAGTTGTCAGCCGCAACAACAACAATCTATCCAAAGCCGCGGATGAGTTGGGCATTCATCGCAATACGCTGAGCAAGCGGGTTGATGAGTACAAGAACTCAGTCAATGGAAATGGCAACGGTCATCTGAACGGTCACAAACGTCGTAAACCGGCAGCGCCACGTCGTAAGAAAAGCTCCGATAAAGTTTCGCATGCAAGGAATGCGTAAATGACAGGCTTTGATTCAACGGATCGGCGCAATTACAGATTTTCAGGTTTGGTCTTTTCGCCTGGAATGACAACGCGGCGAGGGCGTGTGTGAATTTTGGCGGGCGGCGGCGGAATGTCTTCATCCGCCGGATAAGCAAAGACAGGTTTGGCCTTCTCCAATTGCGAGAAGATGGTTTCAATGCCGAACAGTGGTGTCAAAACTCGCGGCAGGTCCGATTCCATAATCGCCGGAAGCTCGACGGGTTTGATCGTGATTGGCGGCATTTCAACTTTCGGTTCATCTTCCACCTTCAAAACTTCTTCTTTTCCCTCTTCAGTTTTTATCGTTTCCTTCGCAGTTTCCGACGGCGAGCCGACTGAACGCTCGATGCTCGGTTGATCAATCGGCAAAGTTCCAATCAACTCAGCCTTTCGCTGCTCTGACTTGGGATTTGCCTCTTCCTTTGTTTGAACAGTTCGCGGAGCTTTGGGTTGCAGTTTGATCGGCTTGGAAGCCTCGCGGGATTTTTCAGTGGCTTTGGGTTGCGGCGGAGCAGGGCTGATTGAAGCGCTGATGTTTGAACTTGTCGTGATCCCCGCTTGACGCAAACGATCTTCAAAACCATCCAGCGAACCGTTGACCTTGCGATAAAGAACTTCGATCACGGCGCGCTTCACATCGGCGGTTGAAGCGATTTCAGGCGGCTCGTAACCTGCGATGTAAGATTCCAGCGCTCCGTTCATATCGCCCATTGTTTCCTTGACCGCGGCCAGATGCCACCAGGCGCCTTTGCCTTCGGCCAGATCGCCATAAGCTTTGACGGATTCTGTCAAAGCCGCCGCCGCTTCTTCATTTTGTCCGGCTTTGAACAACGCCCAGCCTTTGGCGTCAAGCGCTCGCCCGCGAAAGATTTGCAAACGTCCGACGCGGTCGTAATTCGGATAATCCTTCAGCGAACCATCAACGTCCACAGCTATGTCCGCGACGGCCAGCGCCTGTTCTGACAATTCAACGGCCAGTCCGGTGGCGATGCCCGCATGGGAAAGTTTCTGCGCCACGTATAGCGAACGAAACGGACGGCGAACGCTTTCCGATTCGATGAAATCCATCGCCGCGCGATCCAATTGCTCCATTTGTTTTTTGGAGACCGTGACTTTGCGATTCGTGGCTGCGGTTTTGATTTCGTTCAACCAGGTGTTGAAACGCATCAGCGATTCGGCCAGCCTGAAATGTTCGGGCAAAGTCGGCATGGAAGCGATGAAGATTCCCGCTTGATGTTCGCGGGCGAGCAGTTCTTTGGCGCTGTCGGCTTTGATGTCCAAAGAACCGCCGAGCCGCGTGGCGAATTGATCTTTGCCGTTGGCATTGCCGATGACGCTGAAGGCTTTGGCAAATTGTTCGATCGCGCCATCGAAATCTTCAACCGACAAATAAAGTTTTCCGCGCGTGAAAAACAGCGTGGGAAATCCGGCGTAACGTTCGGCGGCGAGCAGGTTGCGTTCGGCCTCGAAGATTTTTCCTTCGGCCAGATCAACTTCTGCTGCGGCCAATCGCGCCCAGGCGTAACGCGGTTCAACCATCAGCGCGGTTTCGGCAGATTCCCGCGCCTTGTTCAGTTTGCCCTGAGCCAGGTAATAAAAAGCCATCTGCGTTTGCAGATATATGTCGCCGGTGATTTCTTCGATTGAACCGCGCAAATCGCGAGCCTGGTTCAGCGCTGCTGTCATTTGCGCTTCGTTACCCAGCGCCAGATTAGCCAGCGCCAGACCTTTGAACGAAGGCGTGTGCTTCGGTTCGATTTCGATCTGTTTGCGGTAAAGATTTACCGCGTCCGAGTAAGCTCCGTGCGCGCGGTACAAATTGGCCAGTTCGTAATAAGCGCGTTTGTCGTTCGCATCCAGACCGATCACCAACTGGTATTCGGCAATTGCATCATCCAACTGCAAACCCATTCGATAAGCCGCGCCGAGCGAGCGGTGAAGTTTCGACTCTTCTTCGGAAAGTTTGGCCGCGGATTCCAGCGACCTGATGGCGTCTGTCGGAGCCTCGACCGTCATGAAAAATTCGCCGATCGCGGCCAACCGCGGCGCTTCCCTGGCAAAACGATTTTCCAACAATCGCGCCAGAACGACTGCTTCGTTGCGATAACCGCGAACCGAAACAGCTAGCGGAATTCGAATGACAGTTTCCTGGAAAAACAGGTCTGTGACTTTTTCAGGCAAAGCCGCGATGGCCTGGCGGAAATCGGCGACCGCTTTTTCGATATTGTTTTCGCTGAGCTGGACTTCGCCCAATTGCGCCCAACTGGCGACGATCGCTTCGCGCATGGAATCGGCTTGTTCGTGTGCGGGGCGCGTTTTCAGAATTCGTTGCAGGGCGGCGATGCGTTCCGCCGGGTCTTCCAGCGCCATCGCTTCGTCATAAGTCAGCCTTTCGGTGGATTGCGCTGCGGCTGAACAGAGCAATGCGGCGCAGATCAACAAACAAATCCCGATCAATCCGATTTTCATGACAATTCGCCTCTTCAATGCTATAGAGTTCAAGAAAATGTTTTTCCCGCGGATGACGCGAATGAGCGCAGATACTTTGGAAAAAGCTATTCAATAGCTTTAACCTGGCCAATAAGATAGCGGGCTCTCAAACCGGTAAAAAATCCTTTTCATTCGCGTAATCGGCGTGATTCGCGGGAAGTTATTTTCTTAAAAGCTATAAATCGAACCAGAAAACTTTGGGACAGGATTTACAGGATTCAACAGGATGAAATGCTGCGATTGAACCGATTTGAAACCAATCCCGGTCAATCTTGTCAATCCTGTCTACTTCCCATTCGTCACAATATTGCTTGCTCTGATTTAATTGAGCCTGACAATTTTGGGGCGGCGGTTTAGTTGGCTTCCCGCCTGTGATTGAGCGTCGAAATGGTATTCGGTCAAGCAGGCAAAGTAAATCAAAGACTTCATCTGCGCCGCGTCACCAGAACGCCTCCGATGATCAACAAAGCTCCGACGGCCTGCAACCAAGTCGGTCTTTCGCCAAGCACAGGCCAGGCGATCAACGCCGCGATCACGGGAATCACGCAACCGTAAATCGTCGTCTTGACTCCGCCAATCAATCGCACGCTGCGGTTATGAAGCAGATAACAGACGACCAGCGCCAGCACAGCCGAATACAAAAGTCCGAACACCGTGGCGCTGCGAATTTGCGACCAGTCGGTTGTCAATAAACCGGGCGTGCCCAATACAATCAATCCGGGCGTTCCGGTAACCATAGTCAGCGTCGTCGCGCGTAGCGATGAGATTCCCGTCACCACCGTTCTCATACCCAGCACCAGAGAAGACCAGCACAAGACCGATGCCAGAATCAGCAGATCGCCGACAATCGTCCGCGAGGATAACGCCGCGCCGCGAGTCCCCATCACGATCATAATTCCGCCAAGCGTCAACGCCAGCCCCATCACCGTGTAACGCGTGATTCGTTCAAGGCCGATCAAACTTCCGGCCAGAGCCACCGCGACAGGCGTGGTCGTGACAATCAACGAAGCATTGGCCGAAGTCGTCCGAGCCAGTCCGTTGGCGAAAAAGGCTTGGTAAAGCGTGTTGCCGATCAATCCCAGCCAGACGAATTTCCTGAAACTGCCCGCCGGAAAGCGAAGATCGCCTTCGCGCCACCACAACAAAGCCAGCATCAAAAACGTCGCCAGCCCAAACCGCAGCGCGGTGAACGGCAGCGGGGCGATTTGCGTGTAAGCCGTTTTCAGCACAGCAAAATTGCCTCCCCAGATCAAAACGACCAAAGCCATTTGCAGGTCCGGGGAGGCAAGTTTGTTAAACAAAGAGTTTTGCGACTGCGACGACGCGTTCGGTTGAACGCCCGCTTGAACTTGTGTTGTAGATGCCACGCGCGAGTTAAAACTCCAACTTCTTCAAATGATCAATGCTGATTTTCAAACTGTCGAACGGAGAACCGGGCGTGGTGTCCTGTTCGATGAAGTAATGTTTGATTGCTCCCTTCGGAGCTTTGGCGAAGATGGTTTTGAAATCAATCACGCCGCGACCGACTTCGGTGATGCCGCGTTTTTCGGTTTTGTCCATCTCTTTGACGTGGAAAATCGCGAACCGGTCGGGATGCTTGCTCATATAAGTGACCGGGTCCTGATTGGCTTTGACGATCCAGTAAAGATCAAGTTCCATCTTGACCAGATTCTTGTCGGTTTCGGCCAGCAACAGGTCGTAAGGTATTTTGCCGTCAATCTGGAAAAACTCGAAATCGTGGTTGTGATAACCCATCTGGATGCCTGCTTTCTTGCATTCTTCGCCGGCTTTGTTGAGCGTCGCGGCCAGTTGTTTGTATTGATCCAGCGTCTTGCGGTCTTTCGGTTCCAGCCACGGGCAGACGATGTAACGATGGCCGATGACTTTGGCCGTCTCGATTGTTTTGGCCAGATTGCCGCGAAGCTCAGCCAACGGAATGTGCGTTGACGGCGAAGTCAATCCAAGTTGATCGAGAAGGGTTTTGATCTGCTGCGGCGTTCGATTGTAATAACCCGCGAATTCGACTTCCTGGAATCCAAGCTCGGCGATCTTTTTCAGCGAACCGTCGAAGTCTTTGGCCATTTCGCTGCGGACGGTGTAAAGCTGCACGCCGATTTTTGACACCTTGTTGGCGGCGTTGGCTTCGATCAAGTTCAATGTATTGAGAGCTACAGCGCCTGCGGCGGTGCAAGCGGCCTGTTGCAGAAACGTTCTTCGATTCAACATCAGCAGTGCCTCCGGTTTTTCAGTAGATGATTTTCGGTGAAGTGAACGGGATCATATCAGGCATCGCAGGCGATGCAAACCGATGCTATGATGACCGCGTTACTTCAATTCATAAGGTGTTCAAGGTGTCCAAAACTTTCCTGACTTTTTTTATCGCTTTACTGATGACCGCTGTCGTTTCGGCTCAAACCGGTCGCCAGCGCAAACCTGCGCCCCCAAAGGCTTCGGCTCAATCGAAGGCCGAAGACAAAACCGAACAAGCCGCTGAATTGTTTAACGCAGGGCAAACGGCGCACGAAGCGGGCGATCTGGTCAAAGCGGTCGAGCTTTACGGCAGAGCTATCGAACTCGATCCGGAATTATGGCAAGCGGAATACCAACGCGCTTCGGCTTATTACTCGCTGGGAAAATTGACAGAGGTGAAAGCTTCGATGACTCGCGTCGGCGATGCGCTGAAACAATACCCCGAATCGGATCAGGTCAAACAGGTTTCATTGCGCGTGCAAATGATGCTGGGCGAAATCGCTCTGGCCGAATCAAAACCTGACGAAGCCGAAACGGCTTTTCGCCGCGTCGTTGAACTCAATCCGCAAAATGCCCGCGCGCATTCCGCGCTGGCTGAGATACTGCTGGCGGCAAACAAACACGCCGAAGCCATCGCCGAAGCCAAAGCCGCGATTGCCGCCGGAGACGATCGCGCGGCGACGTTCGCCTTGCTCGGCGTAGCGCTGACCGTCACCAACAAATTCGACGAAGCATTGCCCGCGCTCAATGAAGCATTGAAGCGCGAGCCGAAAAACATGCTGGCATTGTTGTATCGCGCAGAGATTTTCGTTTCGCAGAACAAAGCGAACGAAGCCGCCGCCGATTTGCGCGCCGCGCTGGCAGTCGAATCGAATACGCGAACGAAACTGCGGCTGGCGACTTTGCTGGCGAAAACCAAACAGTTCGACGAAGCAATCTCCATGTTTCAGCAAGTCGTCAGCGCCGAACCCGACAACGCCGAAGCCCGCGCGGGTTTGACTGCCGCTTTGATTGATTCGGGCAAAGCCGAAGAAGCCATCAGTCAGTTGGAACAGTTGATCAAGGCCGAACCGAACCGCGCCGTGTTGCATGGACAACTGGCTGAACTTTATTTGCCCAAACAGCCTGAAAAGGCATTGGAGCATTACAAAACCGCCGCCGAGCTTGATCCGAAAAACGCCAGTCATCAGGTAGGCATGGCTTCGGCGTTGGTCAAACTGCGGAAATTTCAGGAAGCCGTTGATCTGCTGAAACCTCTGCTGGCCGCGAATCCGAAAGGCGATGCCGAATATTACGCGCACACCAATCTGGCGACGGCGTTGTTTGAACTGGACGATTTTCCGAACGCCGCGCGCGAATTCATCTGGATTCTGGATCACACAGCCCGTCGCGGGGATCAGAAACGCACGGCCATCACGCT
>CAYRQB010000243.1:0-9163 GCA_964426025.1 uncultured Heliomicrobium sp. | reverse complement strand
TGTGGTTCAAACAATTGCTGCACGAACTGGACGCAGTCATCGCCAATCTGAAAGCAGCCGCTGACAGCGCCGAAGCCGACGAAATTTACGAGGCCGCCAGGTTGTTGCGTCGTTGCACCGAAATCGCTCGCGTGCTGGTCGAACAGTTCACGATTCTGGAAACCATGTTGCCGACGCACTTTCTGGCTTTCCGCGACAAACTGCGCCCGGCCAGCGGATTCCAATCCGAACAATTTCGCGAAATCGAATTCCTGTGCGGAATGAAAGACGAAAAGATGCTCCGCCATCACGAAGCTTCGCCGGAAATGTACGCGCGGTTGAAACGTCGGCTGAATGAACCGTCGCTGCGCGATGTGTTTTTCGATGCGCTGGCATCGCTGGGAGTCATGCCGACTTTGCCGGATAGCCCAAGCGAAGCGGATAGGTACAAAGCTCGCGCTAAAGCGATTCTGGCCGTTTATCGCGACGAACGCGGCCATCGCGATTGGATTGACGTTTGCGAACGCCTGACCGAATTCGATGAACTGATAGTCAGTTGGCGATTGCGCCACGTTCAAATGGTCGAACGCACAATCGGCGTGCGCATGGGAACCGGCGGCAGCAGCGGAGCTTCTTATCTGAAAATGACGCTCGATAAAAAATTCTTTCCCGAACTTTGGGAAGCGCGAACTATGCTGACTGAAAACTGAATTTGTTTTTTCCACGAAGACACACGAAGTTTCACGAAAACCAGCAAAATTCTTTCTCGCCTTCTTCGTGTTTTCTTCGTGTGACTTCGTGGAGAGGGTTTTTATTCCAATAGAAATGAAACTTGCCATACTCGATATTGACGGCACGCTGACCGATACCAGCCACGTTGATCAGATTTGCTTCACGCGCGCAGTGGCTGAAACTCACGGCGTGACCGAAATCGGCGCTTCGTGGACGAATTGCCCGCACGTCAGCGATTCCGGCATCACACGGCAAATCTTCCTCGATCATTTTGGACGCGAACCCGTTGACGAAGATTTGTCGCCATTGAAAACTCGCTTCTTCGATCTGCTGCGCGAACATCACGAAATGGATGCAACATCTTTTGCTGAAATTCCTGGCGCTCGTCGGATGGTCACGCATCTTTCACAACATGATGATTGGGTCATCACCATCGCCACCGGTTGCTGGCACGGATCGGCCAAATTGAAACTGGCCGCAGCCGGAATCGAAGTCGAACGTTTCCCCGGCGGTTTTGCCGAAGACGCTCACGCGCGCGAAGGCATCGTCCAAGCCGCGATTGACCGCGCTCGGCAACATTACGGCCACAACGCCTTCAGCAAAATCGTTTCGGTCGGCGACGGATTGTGGGATGTCAGGACGGCTGCCAATCTCGGTTTGGATTTCGTAGGTATCGCCAGTGGCGAACGCGCCAGAGGTTTGAATCAAGCCGGAGCGCGCCACATCGTCGGCGATTACCTTGACCTGAACAACTTTTTTGACTTTCTGAATCTGGCCGAAAGGCCGATGTCATAAAATCTTTTTGCCCGCAAATGACGCGGATGGGCGCTGATGCTCAATGATTTGTCTTCATCGGCGTAATCAGCGTGATTTGCGGGAAGCTTCTTTATTCCTCTGAGGTAATTTCATGGACGAACTTCTTTCTTACCGTTCGGAGTTTCCGATTCTGGACAAGACGCTTTACCTGATCAATCACTCGCTGGGCGCGATGCCGCGGGCGACTTATGACCGCTTGCACGATTACGCCGAAACCTGGGCGACGCGCGGCATTCGCGCCTGGGAAGAAGGTTGGTGGGAAATGCCGCTGACTGTCGGCGACAAAATCGCTCGCATCATCGGAGCCGATCCCGGCTCGGTGGTCATGCATCAGAACGTTTCGGTCTGCCAGGCGATTATCATTTCCTGCTTCGATCTGACCGGGCTTCGCAACAAAATAGTTTACGAAGCGATGAACTTTCCGTCGGTGATGTATGTTTACGAAGCTCACGCGAAAGCCTCTGGCGCGCGCATCGTCACAGTGCCGAGCGATGACGGCATCACGATTGATACCCAGCGGATGGTTGACGCGATTGACGAAGAAACGTTGCTGGTTCCCATCTCTCACGTGCTGTTCAAAAGCGCTTACATTCAGGATGTCAAAGCCATAGTCGAAAAGGCTCACAGCGTAGGCGCGCTGGTCGTGCTGGATTCGTATCAATCGGCAGGAACTGTCCCGTTCAGCGTCAAGGAACTGGATGTGGATTTTGCGACGGGCGGTTCGGTCAAATGGCTTTGCGGCGGGCCGGGAGCCGGTTATCTGTACGTCAAACCGGAATTGCAACAGAAGCTTCAGCCGAAAGTCACCGGATGGTCGGCGCATCGCATGCCTTTCGCCTTTGCGCCGGAGATGGATTACGCCGAAGACGTTCACCGCTTCCTGCACGGTTCGCCGGCGATTCCCACGCTGTACGCCGCCGAAAGCGGCTACGACCTGATCAACGAAATCGGCGTCGAACGTATTCGCCAAAAATCCATTCGGCAAACTTCGCGATTGATTGAACTGGCCGACGAACAAGGCTGGCGCGTGAATTCTCCGCGCCGCGCCGACCAGCGAGGCGGTTCGGTGATTCTGGACGTTCCGCACGCCGGAGAAGTCGTTCGTGAACTTTCAGCCCGCGATGTGCTGGTGGATTTCCGCCCCGGAGCAGGCATTCGCATCGGCCCGCATTTCTTCAACACCGATGACGAAGTCGAAGCAGTCGTCGCCGAAATCAAATCAATCCTCGACACGAAAGCCTACGAAAAGCATCTGGCAGCGGGCGTCGCGGCTCATTGAGGCTTTTTGATTCGTCACCAAAACATCACCAAAGCATCATGAATTGCTTTGGCCGTCTGGCTACAATCCAAATCGTGAAGGCACCATTAACTTGAATGACGCTCTTGCCGCCAAAGCATTCCGGCGGTCGAGAGCGTCAATTGTTTTTACGGAAAGTTTTTCATCAGGCAGGAGGAAAGAGATGAAGTTTTCACGTCAAACATTGATCGTCGCTTTGCTGGCGGCAACGCTGATTGGCGCGCTAAGGTTGGCCAGCAATTCAACGGCATCGGCTCAGGCAGGAACAAGCGCGCAGGTTTATCAGGAATTGATCGAACAAAGTCAGAAGGAGAAAAAGGGGCTGACCTTTTTCATCAAAGGCCAAACCGTCGCCGGAATCGTCACCAAAATGAGCGGCAGCGAAACCGTCGAAGTCCGCAATCAAACTCACAGCCGCATCATCATTCGCCTGGATCAGGTAGACGCCCTGGCCATCAACTGAAACAGTACGACAAACAAGATGCGGTACACGAGACAATCACCTATGACTCAAGGTTATCGAAGAAGGATAGGTGGTTCATCAGCTTATTGATTACCTCCGATGCGCCGCGGCTGATCGCGAGTGATTGGTCTACGCGGTGTGCCAGAAGATCTAGGCAAATCCGGTTCAATCAGACGTAACGGAACCAGAACCACTTCCCGATCGGTATTAAAAGCAATCTGATCGTTACCCCATAACAGAAAATTGCCGACAGGTCCCGTCACTCCATTTAATCTGTAAGTCCCGGTCTTTTTCTGTGTCAGATTGTCGAAGGAGTACAGTGTTGTGCCGGTTTGATCGGGGCTGATGAAATAAACACGGTTACGCAATGGATCAGGAGCGACCGATACTGGATAGAAGGCATTCGGGCCAGATAGGCCAAAATCAAATCGCCCTATCCGCATTTGGGCAATCGCATCAATAATTATTCCTGATTCAGTAAAGCAAAGGTCGTTTTGGCATCTCAGCTTGACGTCTCTGTTGCCAATATCTCTTTTCCAGGTTCTAAGGTAAGCGCCATCAGGCTCAATCGTAGTTGTGGTGAAGTTGTTGCCATCCAGAATCTCTGCTTCCAAACCATAAATTGTCGTTCCAGTTGACGATAACGAAATAGTGTCAATCGGCATGATTCCGGGGAAAAAGCCATCCAGGCTGCTGACTCTGCGCTGCTTCTCGTTGTCGTAAATGGCCAATCCATTCGTCCCCGGTATCGGAAAACTAGGGAGGCCTTTTAGAACTATGACCGATTCAGGATTGCCAACAACTGGCAATAATTCTATGACCGTGATCGGAACTCCTGGGTCAAATCCCTGCGCGAATTGCGGCACATTGGTAAATATCGGAAATTTCAGATTTGGAGTTAAATCGGGAAGCCGATACCGGGTAATTGCTCGACCACCATAAAGCGCGACATACAAATATTGTCCTTGATCTGAAACTGTCATCTGCCAGGGTTCACTGCCTGCGTAAACAGGCTGACCAACAGTTCCTGTAAACGGGTCAATAGGGACAATGGAATTGCCTATCTCTCCAGCCCAGTTTGGGGTGCTGGCAAGCAACAAACGATGAACATCGTCATATACGATGCTGTTGGACGGCAATGGAATGCGTCTGACCTGATCGTTCAAAGGAGACGGTTGCGGCGGAACATAGGCTGGCCGAGCTTTAAGCGTAGAAAAGGGGAACATCACAATGCTGCTGGAAAAACCTATCGAAGAGACAGCCAATCCCCATCTTCCGCATTTAATCAACCTACCTATGTCGTCCACTTTAGCATTTGCGATGAACTCCCTGTAATACCCTGTAAGTTTATAATTTTTCTGGTCAAAGGAAAGAAGCACGAAATCGCGTCCATCACGTTCCGCGAAATAAACGCTTCCTTCGATTGGATCAAGGGCAAAGTCAGAAGCGAATATCACCTCGGTGGCGTAATAACGTCCATCAAAAGTTCTTCTTTCAGGATCAATTACTCTTCCGTTTTGTGTGTATAGCAGGCCGTTTGCAAACTCGACTGACTTATTGAAAGCAAACGTCAGACCTCTGCCAACCTGTTTTTCGATAGAAACACCTTGACTATCTATCTTGAACTTGAAAAGACTGAAACTATCATCGTCAGTGTTGTATCCCCAAAGGATGTCCGGCGAAAAACCGAAGCAGAATCTGCGCGCTCCGGTTGAACTTGGTGAAATTTGCGGCCTGCGAATGCCATTGTCGTAAACGGCAATTCCATCATGAGCCGGACTGAAGCCGGGACAGGCCAAAGAAATGACCACAGTTTCAGAGCGACCTGGCATCACGCGTATTTGGGTGACAGTTGTAACACAACCGGCGCGTCCGAAATCAACAGCGAAATCCTGATCTGTTTGGCCTCGCTGAATGTCAATGCGTTTCACGCGTGGACCGTCAACCACAACGTAAAGAAAACGAAAATCATCTGAAAACGCCAGCGTTCTCGGATTTGGGCCAATTGGAATAGAGGTAACCACTGCTCCGTTTGCCGGATTGATTACAGCAATGGAGTTCGCATATTGAGCAGATTGGCTGTTTGCGCCAGCATAAATTCTGTCAGAGATAGGCGAATAAGCAATATCGTTAGCCAGTATGGGAACAGTAAATGATGGTTGAGCTTTGACTACGTTAAAGAATGCAATTGATAGAATTGCATTCAAGACAAAAAACGTCACTCGATATGTTCTCATAACTTCAATACCTCTCGATTAATACCTCTCGATTAGATCGAATGATTCATTTGAGACCGAACGCGGCTCACCACTGAGCCTCGACAGGTGCTGTCATCTTACCGATTCTCACGATGACTCATCAACTTTTAACTGCAAGCTATTTCCAACCTTTCCGTTCTCAGCAACGAAGAGTTCGGAACTCTTCACTCGCTCTGAGCGTCGAATCAGCCGATTGCCATTTGCCAGATAGCATTTGCCCCGATTGACCTGTGCCTTGCACGGCGCGGGGATAAGTGTGCCCAGGATTCAGCAATACTTTGGAGGGAATGATGAAAACCAAGAATAGAAATGTCGTCTTCAGCCTGTTATTCGCAGCCGGAATTTGCGTCCTCAGCTTTTCGGTCTTTGCCGGGCTGGCTTCGATCAACAACAACACGGTCGAAGCCGCACCCGGAAAAATCACTCAAGGCGCTTTGCAAATCATCGGAAAAGAAGGTCAGCCTGTTAGCCAATGCCCGCTCAAACACACCGAAGTCAAAACCGAAATCAGCGGCCAATTGGCTCGCACAACCGTCACGCAGGAATTTCAAAATCCGTTCAACGACAAGATCGAAGCCGTTTACGTTTTCCCTTTGCCGGTCAACGCCGCAGTTGACGATATGACGATGATCGTCGGCGAGCGCACGGTCAAAGGCAAAATCAAACGCCGCGAAGAAGCCCGGCAAATTTACGAAGCCGCTCGCGAAGCCGGTCAGGTCGCCAGTTTGCTGGATCAGGAACGGCCAAACATCTTCACGCAATCGGTCGCCAACATCACGCCCGGCGCGACTGTCAAAGTGACGATCAGTTACGTCGAAACGTTGAAGTACGAAGACGGCTCTTATGAATTCGTTTTCGCGATGGTTGTCGGGCCGCGTTACATTCCCGGGCAACCCATAGCTCAGCCGAATCCAAACACAGCGCCGGACACCAGCCAAGTGCCTGACGCTTCGCGGATCACGCCGCCCATCACGCCCGAAGGCACGCGAGCAGGTCACGACATTTCCATCGAAGTTAAACTGGACGCCGGAGTTCCGATTGATTCGCTGCTATCGAAAGCTCACGAAGTCGAAGAGCAGCGCGTCAATGCTCACGCCGCCATCGTCCGATTGAAAAATCAAAAGACGATTCCGAACAAAGATTTCATCCTGCGCTTTGACGTAGCCGGAAAGAAAATCGCGGACGCCGTGATGACGCATCGCGGCCAAGCGGGCGGCTTTTTCACGCTGATGCTGCAACCGCCGGAGCGCGTCACCGCCGCTGACGTTTCTCCGAAAGAGATAGTCTTCGTGCTGGACACTTCCGGTTCGATGCAGGGCTTCCCGATTGAAAAAGCCAAAGAAGCCATGAATCTGGCGATTGACGGAATGAATCCGCAGGACACTTTCAATCTGATTACTTTCGCTGGTGATACGCACGTCCTGTTTCCTCAGCCATTGCCAGCCACGCGGGAAAACCTGAAACGTGCGCAGGATTTTCTCGCGTCCCGCAATGGAAGCGGCGGAACCGAAATGATGACGGCGATCAAAACCGCATTGGCTCCGTCCGATTCGCAGGAGCACATCCGCATCGTCTGTTTTATGACTGATGGTTACGTCGGCGACGACATGGAAATCGTCGGCGAGATTCAGAAACATCCGAACGCGCGCATCTTCGCTTTCGGCATCGGCGAATCGGTCAATCGCTTCCTGCTGGACAAAATGGCCGAAGAAGGACGCGGCGAAGTCGAATACGTTGGATTGAACGACGACGGTTCGGCGGCGGCCAAACGTTTTCACGAACGCGTCCGCAATCCGCTGCTGACGGACATTCGCATTGATTGGGGAGGATTGCCTGTGGCGGATGTTTATCCGCAACGCTTGCCGGATCTGTTCAGCGCCAAACCGCTGGCGCTGACCGGGCGATACACTTACGGCACGCGCGGAGTTGTCAGGCTGACAGGCAGAGTCGGCGGCCAGAACTTTGCGCGAGAAATTCCGGTCGAGTTCCCCGACTCGCAACCTGAACACGACGTGCTGGCTACGTTGTGGGCGCGAACGCGAATTGACGATTTGATGAAGCAGGATTATTCCGGCATTCAAAACGGCAACGCGAAAGAAGAAGTCAAAGAAGCCATCACCCAGCTTGGATTGGAATACCGTCTGATGACTCAATTCACTTCCTTCGTCGCCGTCGAAGAGATGACCGTCACCGAAGGCGGGACGCCTCGCCGAGTTGACGTGCCTGTCGAAATGCCCGAAGGCGTCAGCCGCGAAGGCATTGAAGGAAAAGATTTCGAGAAATTGGATATGCTGGCAAAATTGCAGCGGCCAGCGAAAACAGCCTATAGCAATCTTGCATTTTCTCCACCGGTTCCGGCTGCAATGCCAGCCTCAACGCCTATGCCCAAGAAAATCAATGTCTCCGGCGGAGTATTACAGAGCGGCGCAGTCAGCAAGGTTCAACCCGCTTATCCCGCAATGGCAAAAGCCGCCAGAGCCAGCGGCCCGGTTCAGGTTCAGGTCGTTATTAATGAAGCCGGTGAAGTAATTGATGCCAAGGCTATCGGCGGCCACCCAATGCTTCGTGCGGCGGCTGTTGAAGCGGCTAAACAATGGACTTTCAAACCGACTGAGCTTTCCGGCGTGCCGGTCAAAGCTCGAGGCGTATTGAACTTCAATTTTGCGTTGAATGGAAAAATAACCAGCAATGCCAATCCGACAAAGCCATTGCCTGGAGAACAACGACGGCAAGCGGCGCTGGCCAAACTCCACCCATCAGTTGCGGATGTTGTCGAGCGATTGGCCAGGAAAGCAGTAACGCCAACAGCCGCTGAAGCCAGTTTCGTCCGAGACGGCAAGGCCGAACTTCAAATCTGGCTGACTAACAAATCGAACGCGACGATTGGACAGTTAAAGAAACTCGGCTTTGAAATCATTCTCAATCCGAAATCGTCGAAGGCCGTCATCGGGCGATTGCCGATTGAAAAGCTGGAAACATTGGCCGGGCTTGACGCGGTGAAATACGTTTCGCCACAAACCAGTCAATGATCCGTTAAAGCGAGAGCGCCGAGTGACAGCCAATTCGCTTTCACTCGGCGCTCTTCAGTAACGACATCAATCTTTCTACTTCCTCTTTGGGATAGCTTTGACAAACGAAGATTGCCAATCGCCAAGCAGGCGGCGGATTGCGTCGGCTTCTTCTTTCTGTTCGTGCTGGTCTAGCAGGCCGATATATTTCTTCAGCAGTTCGCCGAGATTGCTTTCGTCTTCGCCAGTGACGGGAAGGATTTCGACTTCTGCGCCTTTGGCCAGACGGCGGCGAAGCGCTGTTTCGTCGAGTCCCATCATCTCGTCGAGTTTCAGATAAACCACTCCGCCGGTCATGCCCGAACAAAGCCACGGGCCAGGATCGCCCAGCACCAGACCGCGCCCCGAAGTCATATATTCAAATGCGAAGCCTTTGATGTTCGCGCGCGAAGCGATGCAGCCCAGATCATCGCTCAACTGTTCGCGCAAACGTCCGGCGATGATCAAATCGGCGCCTGACAACCTGATCCCAGCGCGCGAATCTGCGTCGCCCTGCACAATCAATGTTCCGCCCTGAGCGCCGTAACCAAAACATTTGCCGACCGAACCG
>CAYRQB010000242.1:0-9177 GCA_964426025.1 uncultured Heliomicrobium sp. | reverse complement strand
CCCGGCGGCAGCATGGTCTTTTCGCAATATTATCCCGTGCTGCGAGCGCGCGCTGGCAACGCGAAGTAACCGCCGATCAAAACGACAAAACACAAGAAGGGAGTCATCGCAAAATGCCTTTACCGCTGTTAGCAGAAATTTCATGGCATCACCTGCATCCGATTCTGGTCAATTTCACGGCGGCGCTGGTTCCGGCTTCGGTTGGCAGCGATCTGCTGGGAAGAATTGCGCGCCGCGTGTCGCTTTCGCACGCGGCGTGGTGGATGTTGTTTTACGCAGCGATTGTCACTCCGATGACGGCGACGGCTGGTTGGTTTTGGAAACGGCAGATCGAAGCCGGATTGCCAGCCGAAATCATCTCTCAACATCAATGGATAGGGATTTCATTGGCCGTTGCTTTCATCGGCCTGGCAATTTGGCGAGGTGTAATTCATCTGCGCGATGAAAAGCCCGGTGCGTTGTATTTCCTGCTGGCTTTCGCAATCGTTGCGGCGCTGATGTACGAAGGCAATCTGGGCGGCAGCATGGTTTTCGGGTGAGCAGTTGTTTTTAACAACAGAACAATCAAATTTGAGCATCGGGTTGAAGACACGGCTCATGCCGCACTGCTGCTGTGGTTTGATTTCAACCGCCCATACAACCATGCTTTTGCCGAAGCCCAATCGCGTTTGACCGTTGCCAGGGAAACGCCGACCACATCGGCGATTTCCTGTTCGGTCAATCCTCCGAAATAACGAAGCTCGACAATCTGTGTGGCGCGAGGATCAATCAGCGCCAGTTCGTGCAACGCTTCATCCAATGCCAACAAGTCTATTTTGCGATTGAAAAAATTTGCTGGGGACGGAGTGATTTCTTCGTTTTCCACCCAGCGTTGATCGCCGTTTTGGCGGACTCGCCGATGACGCGCCGCGTCAATCAGGATGCGCCGCATGGCATTCGACGCAACGACGAAAAAATGCGCGCGACATTGCCATTCCACCTGCGCTCCGCCGATCAACCGAACGAAGGTTTCATTGACCAATGCCGTCGCTGACAACGTTTGATACCCACGTTCACTGGCCAAATAGCCTTTCGCGCGCTGGCGCAATTCGGCGTACACCAACTCCGCAATTTGTTCGGCGGCGTGACTGTCTCCGTTGCGCCAAGCCATCAACAATGTTGTGAAATCGGGTGAGGACAAGGCCGAAACCTCCATCAAAAAATTGAAAATTGTGCCGCAGACGTGAGCTGTTTGCTCCGATTCGTCCGCATTATACTTGCGAAGAATGGATGGGCAATATTTCTCACCCTAACCTTGACCGATGACCATAGACCAGTGGCGACAAGTCAAAGAACTTTTTGAAGCTTCGCTGGAGCGCGAACCGTCGGCGCGTGCGCAATTCATCGCCGAACAAAGCGGCGGCGACGATGCCATCCGCCTGGCTGCGGAACAGATGCTCCGCGATTTCGACGAATCCGGCGATTTTTTGGAGGAAGCTGCGCTGGTCGAATTCGGACTTGATAACACCCAATTCGATCCCGGTTACGAACAAGGTCGCCGCATCGGCCCTTACCGCATTGTCAGCGAAATCGGCCACGGCGGCATGGGCGCAGTGTATTTGGCCGAACGTGCCGACGACGCTTATGAAAAGCGCGTTGCCATCAAAATGGTCTGGCCGGGCGGCATTCGTTCCGAAATCAATCGGCGATTTAATATCGAACGTCGCGTGCTGGCCGCGCTGGAACATCCGAACATCGCTCGTTTGCTGGATGGCGGCGTCACCGAAGACGGCTGGTCTTACGTGGTGATGGAATATGTGGACGGTGTGCCCATCACTGAATACTGCGCCCAGCGAAAACTATCCATCGCCGAACGGTTGAGGCTCTTTCAATCCGTCTGCGAAGCCGTGCAATACGCTCACCAAAACCTGATCGTTCATCGCGACCTGAAACCATCGAACATATTGGTGACACACGCGGGCGAAGTGAAGCTGCTGGATTTCGGCATTGCCAAAATTCTCAATCCGACCGACGACGCTTCCGGCCAATCGCCGACCTTGCTGAATTTCCTGACGCCGGAATACGCCAGTCCCGAACACATCGCCGGCCAGCGCATCACCACGGCCAGCGACGTGTACAGTTTGGGCGTGCTGCTGTACGAACTGCTGACTGGCGCGCGGCCATTCAACCCGACTTCGCGTTCGCCACAGGAGCTGATCCGGCTGATCGAAACGCACGAACCCGCCCGTCCCAGCCAGGTGTCTGTTCAGCTTGACGCCGCCACGCGAAAACAACTGCGCGGCGATCTGGACAACGTCATCCTCAAAGCTCTGCAAAAAGAACCTCTCCGACGGTATCAATCCGCCCGCCAGTTCAGCGAAGACATCGCGCGCCACCTGAACGGTGAACCCGTCATCGCCCGCGAAGCGACGCTGTTTTATCGAACAGGTAAGTACCTCAAACGCCGTAAAGCCCCAATTTCGATCTTGATCCTTGCCGCCGCAACTTTGGTTGGCATCACCGGCAGAGAAATTCACCAAAGACGCCGCGCCGAAGAACAAAGCCGCATTCAACGACGGACGCTTTACGCAGCGGAGATGCAAAAGGCACAGCAAGATTGGCACGATGGCCTTCCGTCACGAATGCAAAAAACGTTATCAAATTGGCTGCCCAATTCCGGTGAAGAAGATTTGCGTGGCTTTGAATGGCGTTATCTCTGGCATTTAACAAACGCCGAAACACTCAAGATTGATTTCTTGGACGTAATACGCGCAATGGCGCTTTCGCCAGATGGTAGGACGATTGCGGCGGCACTGACTTCAGGAACCATACGACTTTATCATTATGGGGGTGGGCGAGAACTTGCAGCGTTCAAAGGACCTGGTGAAATAATCCGCGGAATCGCGTTTTCACCCGATGGGAAATTGCTCGCCACTTCGAGTTCGAGAGGAATCACACGGCTTTGGAACTTGGCAACCAGACAGGAGATTTTGAATGTCAACGGTCACGGCAACGAGATTGTTTTTGCTGTGGCATTCTCACCTGACAGCAAAACATTTGCGACGGCAGGAAAAGACGGCGTTGCGAAACTTTGGAGTGTTGAAAATGGAAAAGAATTACGAGCCTTCAAGGAGAAGGCGGCAGGATTACGAACAATCGCTTTTTCCCAAAGCGGCCAAACAATTTTTACCGGAAGCGATGACACACGCATTCTGTGTTGGGATGTCAATACCGGGAGGCTGAAGCAAGTACTCAAGGGGCTGGAAGTGGATGTGATGCATCTGGCCGTGACGACGGATGAAAAATACCTGCTCGCCTGTGGTTCCGACCCTGAGGTCAAGATGTGGGAGCTTGCGACAGGCAACATCATTCGCGCTTTTTCCGGGCATTCGGATCATGTTTGGAAAATGGCGCTTTCTCCTGATGGAAAAATTCTGGCTTCCGGCAGCGTTGATCGTTCATTCAGACTGTGGGAGATCGCCACTGGCCGTGAGCTGGCGAAAATCATGGGGCATGACAAAGAGGTGGCGTTTTTAGCATTTACTCCTGACGGACTTGGCCTGGTTACAGGGGATGGTTCTCAATTGAAACTTTGGAATGTTAAAAACCTTCTCCAGCCAACCATGCTGCGTATGCCTAGCCAGTGCCCGGTTGAAACACTTTCCTTATCCGCGGATGGAAGATTGCTGGGCACAGGCGAAACCTACTCTTCCGGCGCTTGTAAACGGCCTCTCAATCTGAGTGTTTGGGAAATTGAATCAGCAAAAATCAGGCTGACAATACCCAATGGAAAACACACGACATCGCTAAAATTTATCCCACAAACACCTTTGTTGGCGTATTCCTATGTTTTTGGGTTGGCAGGTGTGCTAAATGCGCAAACCGGACAAAAATTTTCTGAGTTCACAGGGCATTTGTCGAATGCCGGTCCTCAAAAGTCCGGCTCTTCGGATGGGATATGGTCTATGGATGTATCGCCTGATGGGCGATTGATCGCTTCAGGGAGTCAAAGAAATACCGTAAAACTATGGGATCCTGATGGTAGTGAAGTACGCACATTGTATGGCTCAGGCGAACACGCCAACTCCGGTGGCCAGGTAGTCCACGCTCTAGCGTTTTCGCGTGATGGGCGAAAATTGGCAGTCGGCGGTTTTGCCACCGGTATTCCCATTTTTGACCCGATCTCCGGGAAGCTTTTGTTGCGTCTGCCTGGGCATCCTAAAAGCTCGGTTCTGTCCCTGGAATTTTCACCCGACGATCGAAAGCTCGCCACGGCTGGTGAAGATTCAGCGATAAAAATCTGGGACGCACACAATGGACAATTGTTGAAAACCCTGGAAGGACATTCTTATCACGTTACTTGTCTTGCTTGGTCTCCAGATGGCAAACGGCTTGTCAGCGGCAGCAAAAACAAAACCATTCGATTCTGGAATGTGGAGCTTGGCCTGGAAGCGATGTCGCTAAAAGCACATACTGACACAATTACCTCTCTGGAATTTTCAAACGATGGTCGTCTGTTAGTTTCTGGAAGCTGGGATGGAACAGTTCGTTTTTGGCGCGCGCCATTAGAAAACGAAATCCGTGCGTTGCCCGCTCAACGCTGAATCAGTCACCTACCTGTCCACTTTATTCCAACACCAACAAAAAAATTTTCCTACCTCATGAGCTGTTTTTCCCGCCTCGCTCGCATTCCAGTCAGTTAAAGCAAATCAGCTTTAACCCAGGTTTCGCCCCATTGAGGAAGGAATGCCGAGTTTCAAAGCGTTCGTAATTGTCGTTTGGGTCGCAGCGGTGTGCGCAATTTCGGGCTGTGCGCAGAGCGCGCCGCCTTCGGTCTTCATCGAAACCGAACGCATCTTCAACCGGCAGGGCGAACCGTTTACGCAATTTGTGTTGACGCTCAATCGCAGTTTGCAACGCGCGCCAAACTATTCCTGGCAAGTGGCGGCGGACGGATGGGCGGGCGGCGAAGACCCGTACTTTGCCCTTCGGCTCGAAGCCTGCCGCCGCGTGGAACGCGGAGCGCACGCCATCCAAAGCTGCGGCGGAATGGGCGTGTATTACGAAGTGCGGACGAGCGGCGCTTCTCCCGTAGCCGCCATCAGCGCGGAAGCGGATTGGTTTCACGGGCGCGTGAAAAGCTATGCGTCGTTTGAACGCGCGTTCATGGCGCCGACGTTCAGCTATTACCACGCCGAAGCTTCGGGCACGGCGTGGGAGCGAGGGCGATTTCGGGTTTCCGCAGGCGTACTCAGCCGAACCATCCAGCGCGCAGCCGCAAAGCTCGCGCTGGATTTCGATCAGCGGGCGCAACTGTTCGCAACCGCAGGCAGCGGACAAGCGACCGTCGGCGCGAACTTCAGGTTTTGATATATGAACATGGATAACCAACTAAACATCTACGACGCTTTGTGGGATCCGCGGGAATATCTGCGCGAATACTACAGTCAAGACTTCATTCCGGACGACGAAGAAGCCTTTCAGCAACGGCTGGTGGCGTTTCTCAAACGCGAAGGCCGCACGTTTGCGCGGGCGATAGATGTCGGTTGTGGGCCGACTGTGCATCTGCACACGGCGCTTGCGCCTTATGTCGGCGAATTGCATCTGGCCGATTACCTGCCTGCAAATCTGAACGAGATTCAAAAATGGCTGCGCGATGAACCGGAAGCCCATAACTGGGACATCAATATCAAGCATGTGCTCGAACTGGAAACTTCATCGCGGGCGACTCCGGCGGGCATCGAAGCGCGCAAACAGTTGATGCGGCAAAAGGTCACAGCCCTGAAACAATGCGATTTGCGGCGTTCGGACCCACTTGGTGAAGGCGCGAACTACGATCTGGTTCTGTCGGCTTATTGCGTGGATGCGGCGACGGAATCAAAAGAGGAATGGCAGCAAATGATCGGCCAGTTGCTCTCGCTTTGCGATGAAGGAGGTGTAGCAATTCTGCTTTCCCCCTGCCAATCCCGGCAATATCAGGTTGCAGATAAATCTTTCCCTTTCGCGAGCGTGGATGGAGCGGACATTGCGGCAGCGCTCGCCGCAGCAGGCTTCGATCCGCGCCAGACGACCATTGAAACCGTTTCAATCAAAACCTGGGCGGAACTGGCTTTTGACAAAGTCGTGATTGCCATCGCCGCCAAACGCAGTTCGCAGGCATCGTGGTGAGTTGGATCAGGTCAACAGCTTGACGCCGTATTGTTGAACCTTTGCATCCGCGCTGACCAGCGTCAGATCGTGAACAAGCGCCTGGCAAATCAGCATTCGGTCAAATGGGTCGCTGTGATGTGGCGGCAGTTGTTGCAAATGAGCGGCGCTGGCTTCGTCCAACGGGAGGCTTTGAATGCGATTGATGGCGCGTTGTTCGGGAATGAAAACCGCAGGAGGCCTGGGCAGTGGCAGGCGGTTCAATTGGTATTTGATGGCGATTTCCCAGACGGAAACGCTGCTCAGAAAGATTTCGTTCGATTCGGTTTCAATGCTGACTCGCGCCGATTCAGTCAGACGTTCATCGTTCAGGATGAACCAGAGAAAGATATGGGTGTCCAAAAGAAGTTTCATTGCGGCTCAGAGGCGACCTTCAAACACTGCCAACATTTCTTCCGGTAGAGGATCGTCGAATTCAGGCGGAATGACGAATTGGCCTGCGGCAGAACCAGCTCGACGCTTTCCAGTTGGTTGAACCGTCTGTTTAGCGAATTCCGGCGAACTCTCAACCCAGGCGCGAACCAGTGTTGCAATTGCATCCTGTTTTTCTGTTGGCATTTGTTCAACCAACGTTGCGACTTGATTCCATTTTGTACTCATAACGGCAAGCAGTTTAACAAACAACCATGTTTCGAGAAAACATCTTTAACCTCACGCAACATTTACCCACGCCGCTGTTGGTCATAGACACCGCCAAGGTGCGCGACAACATAGACCACATTCGTCGCGCGCTGCCACAGGCCGAATTGTTTTATGCCGTGAAATGCAATCCCGACCATCGGTTGCTGGAAGCGGTGCAGATAGCAGGTGCCGGGTTTGAAATCGCCTCGCGCAGCGAAGCCGAAAGCGTTTTGCAATTGGGTGTCGCGCCGGAGCGAATCATCTGCCTGCATCCCATCAAAGCGCCAGAGTTTTTGCGCTTTTTGCATCAACGCGGAATTGACGTGCTGGCGGCTGACGGCGTTCACGAACTGGACAAAATTGCCGAACACGCGCCCGGCAGCCGCATCGTTCTGCGCATCAGCGTGCCGAACGAAGGCAGCATCGTTCCGCTCAATCGCAAATTCGGCGTGGAACCGCAGGCAGTTGTTCGGCTGTTTCAGCAGGCCCGCGAGCGCGGATTGCAGCCGTACGGCCTCACCATTCACGTTGGTTCGCAGTGCGAACGATTGGAAACCTGGCGCGCGGCGTTGGCGGTTTGCCTGCAGGCAGTCGCCGAAGCGCGACAAAACGGATTGCCGCTTTCCTTCATCAGCCTGGGCGGCGGTTTGCCCGCGCCTTACACCAATGATGCGCTGTCGCTGGATGCCATCGGCCAAACGGTTCAGGCAATGTTGCCGCAATTGCTGAGTTCGAGCGACTGCATCCTCAGCATCGAACCCGGCAGAGCCATTGCCGCCAGCGCGGGCGTGTTGATTTCGACCGTCACCGGATTGGCCGAACGCGCCGATGGGCAATGGGCTTATCTGGATGCGGGCGTTTATCACGGATTGCTGGAAGCTGCGCGCATCGGTGGCGGGCAGATTCCGTACCCGGTGACGGCCGGAAACCCGGAGCGTGAACAGCAGATTTACAACCTTGCCGGACCGACATGCGACAGTTTCGATTTGCCCTTCGAGCGGTTGCGGCTGCCGGAACTGCGCGTCGGCGATCGCGTGGCAGTGCATTGCGCGGGCGCTTATTCGACGGCGCTGGCGTCAACTTTTAACGGCTTTCCAATGCCAACCGTGCATTACCTGGATAAGTTGAATCAACAGGAGTAACGATGAGTTTAGTCAACGTTCACAACGAATGGGATCCGCTGGAAGAAGTGATTGTCGGGCGCGCCACCAATGCGCAAATCGCCCGGCCAGACAATCACGCTGATTAATCATGAGTCTGAACAACAACAATCTGGCAGTTGTCTATGCGTTGCTCGTCCTGATTGGGCTGACCAGCGGAGTCGGCGACATCTTGCTTTACAAATGGGCGAAGGCCGCACATTTCGGCTGGCTGCTGGCGGCGTATGCAGTCTGGTCGGTCAGCATCGCCTCGCTCGGATTGCTGTTCAAACTGGATCATTTCTCCTTTGGCGCGGCAGTCGTGCTGGCGACGGTCATTCATCTGGCCATCGGAGTTTGCTGGAGCTTGCTGATGACCAGCGCCAAAGTCACCACGTTGGAAATCATCGGCCTGATTTTCGCCGCCATTGCCGTGGTCTTGCTGGAAATGGGGCGAGCGTGAGCAGTCTAAAATTATGCAAAACGATCTGTTTTCCAAATCCGAAATTCCTTCGATGTGTTTGCGCGATGTAAAGCGTACAGAAGCTTTTCGCGCAGCCATCAACCGGGTCGTCAAACCCGGTGATGTCGTTCTGGACGCCGGAGCGGGCAGCGGCATTTTGTCGTTTTTCGCGGCAGCGGCAGGCGCGCGCAAGGTGTACTCGGTCGAATACGATTCGGGCTTGGCGGAACTGCTTCGCCGGAACGCCGCGCGGAATGGCTTTGCCGAAATCATCGAAGTCATCGCGGGCGATGTCCGCGAATTGCGATTGCCTGTGCAAGTGGATGTTTTGATTGCCGAACTAATCGAAACCTGGTTGCTGGATGAATTGCAGATTCCAGCCTTGAACGCGTTGCGAGCCAAACGAGTTATTGGCTCAAAGACGAAGATGATTCCCGAACGTTACGAAGCCTTCGCCACGTTCGGCCAATTGGATTTCGACTGTTACGGCTTTCAACTCCCGTTTCCGCTTCACAATTGGCTTTATGTGGAAAGCAGCAGCGGCTGGCAACGAGTGCCATTTCATCCGCTGACCGAGCCGGTGAAAGCCTTTGAGCTTTGGCTGAACCGTTACAACGACCCCAGTTTCAAAACAAAGCTTCGCGCCGATGCGCTTGCCACAGGCATGGTCAATGCAATTCGGCTGTCGGGCGTGGCACATTTGACGCACGACCTGCCGCTCGGCCCAACCAACGCATTCAACGGAGACAAAATCATCCCTATTGAACC
>CAYRQB010000241.1:0-9310 GCA_964426025.1 uncultured Heliomicrobium sp. | reverse complement strand
ATTTATAAAGGCCGATTCGGTTCATCGGCGATTGAGTCTTGCCTGCGGTTTTAGCAATCCGCCCAGAGCGATCTTGGAAACTTCCGCCGCAACCTGATCGCAGGTCAATCGTCCGTCGGGTTGATACCAACGCGAAAGCCAAAGAATCATTCCCAACAGGCTGAAAGCCGCGACGGTTTCATCCACATCGCGCAATTTCCCTTCCTCCCTGAGTTGCAGTAGCGTCTGACGAATCAGATCAACATAAACGCGTTTGCGTTTGTTTATCACTTTGCGATGTTCGGGAGTCAGCCCGGCGACTTCGTCAACCACAATGGTGACCGGATTTGAACCCTCCGGTGTGCTGCGACTGGTAATCAATCTGGCGTGGCTGGTGATGATGGAGCGCAATCTTTGCTCAGGGTCTTTGATGGCTCGCGCCGGAGCAATCACTTCCTCTTCCAGCGAATCCATTCCGAAACTCATAATCTGAAACAGCAGGTCTTTCTTTCCGGGGATGTGATGATAAACGCCTGCTTTGGTGATTCCGACGGCTTCGGCGATGTCATTCATCGAAGTTGCGTCGTAGCCTTTTTCGCAGATGATTTTTGCTGCTGCGCGGTAAATATCCGTCAAACGATCCGGCTCATCGGAATTATCCATCTTGAACGGTGTTTTTAATTGCCTCATATCTTCTGACTGCATTTTAGTGAACAGGGAATCTGAAATCCGCCGTAGCTTAATGCCATTGCAGAATCATTTATCTTCTTTGGTTTTGGGACCGATGCTGCGAATGTAACTGACGATTTGCCACATCTGTTTGTCGTTGAGCTTTTCCTTGTAAGCCAGCATGTCCGCCGATACGCCGTCGCGAATGGCGACGAAAATTTCTCCGTCAGTCGAACCGTAATCCCAGGTTTCATCGGTTAAATCAGATGGAGTTCCGCCCGATAGCGACATGCCTCCATCGCCTTTGCCGTTCGGGCCGTGGCACGAAGCGCAGTAGCGTTGGTACAACTTCTTCCCTGCCTCGACGGATTCGGCGTTCTTCGGTTCAGGGTTCTTGAGCTTTTGCGCTTCAGGATTGCGGCGCGGTTCCTGAGCAAAGCTCAGATCGCTGAGGCCGCCAGCGCCGCGCCAGCTTATTGCCAGCGCAATAAGAAAACCGATTACCGCCCATCGCCGAACGGCGATTTTGTTATTCCTGAGGAACATCGAAATTCTCCACCAGATATTCGGGATGAGATTCACGCAAATGCAGAAACAATTCATGCACCAGATTGACTATGCGATTGACTCCGTATGCGTATTGATTGTTTTTGACCTTCAGAGTCAGCGAAACCACTCCCGCCCGATTGGAACACGAAACTTCAGCCCGGCGACGATCAACGCGGCGATGTTCCGGCAATTCGCGGTCATGCCTTTGTTCGATAAAACGTCTCAGTTCGGCATACATCGCAGATTTAGCCGGAACGCCTGGCAACAACTGCCGGAAGCGTAGCAACTGTTTCGCGGTATCGGCCTGCAATTCCATCTGATGATTGATCAGCCAGACGAATGTGAACTTCCCGCTCTTGCCTTCGCTGAAACCGCGAAACACGCCTCGGTCGGCATAAGCCTGAAGCTTCTCTCTGATTAGGTTCAAATGACTCTTGGGCATTTTACCTGTGATCAATGGTTATACGACATGCAGCCCGGTTCGACCGTGCCAAGAAATCCCGGTTCGTATTGCGACTTGACCCAGAATTCTTTCTTCGCCTGACAGTTGATGACCGACGGGCGGCTTTCTTTGACGGCAATATCGTAACAGCGTTCCAGCGCAGCGCGAAAATCGCCCGGTTTGGTGACGTATTCGCCGTGAGCGCCCAGAGCTTCGCCGAGTTTGTCGTAACGAACGTTTTCCTGAAACAGATGCAGGCTCAGGGTCACAGGGCTGCGGCTGTTGCCAGTCCAGGTTCCCCAGGCGTTGTTGTTGTAAACGATGACGATGATCGGCAGTCGGTATTTCGATGCGGTTTCCAGTTCCATCGCCGTGTAACCGAATCCGGCATCGCCCGTCACGCAAATGACCGGCGAGCCTTTGTGCGCGGCCTGCACGCCGATGCCGTTTTGCACCGCCACCGCAGCGCCGAAAGCGTAACCGACATCCGGCCCAATCGCTCCGTATTGATAAGCTCCGTTCAGAATCTGCCCCGGACGATAACCTCTCAACCTGCGTCGAACGTAACGAGCAATGCCATAACCGCCGGAAACGAAGGTCGTCTGTTCTTTGGGCAGTTTGCCGCGATACATAAAATCCGCCAACTCTTTGGCGATGACAGCCGGATGAACTGCGTCCGTGTAACTCATGCCCAGAGCGTAGTGAGCATCATTATCATCCTCGAACTTCTTTCGCGCCGCAGCGATTTCCGCCACCCAGGCGTCGTGCTTCATCGAAGGCATGGCGTCGGCCAATGCTTCGAGCGCGGCTTTTTCGCAACTGATCATGCCGACATCAATCGGCAGGTTGCGCCCAATGTCTTCGCCGTTGGGATCAATGCGAATGTATTTGGCGTCCGGGCCGAAGGCGAATTCGCCGACGGTCGGCATGCAATATTGACCGGCCAGCACGACCACGTCCGCGCTGGCCAACGCGCTGGGCGAGGCATTGGCCGACAACGGGCTGGCATCGGAAAACTGTCCTTTCACCGCGCCCGATTCGACAACCGGAATCTGAGCTTTTTCGGCCAAGCGCTTCAACGCGTCCCAGGCTTTGCTGTAAAAAACTCCGTTGCTGGAAACGATGATCGGGCGTTGAGCCTGTTTCAGCAGATCAACCGCCGCGCGCAGAGCTTTCGGATCGGGATGAGGTTTGGAATCCGTGCGGTAACGGGTCTTGTCGTAAAAGTAATCAAGATCGCTTCCCGAATTGAATCTGGCGCGAGTCACTTCAGCCGGAAAATCCAGATGCACAGGGCGCGGAACGCCCGTCCGCAACTGCCTGAAAGCGTAACCGGCGTATTCGTGAATTCGCGCCGGAGTGATCAACCGTTTGCCGTATTTCCTTAAACCTTCGGTCGTCGGTTGCTGGTAACCGATTTGAATGCCCGCCTCGGTGTCTTCGTGGCGAATGGTCATGTTGCTGGCCAGAACCAGCACCGGCGAACGCGCGGCATTGGCGGCGGCGATGGCGTTGATCATATCCGTGAAGCCAGGCCCTTCAGTGCCGGAAGCGGCGGCGACTTCGCCTGTCACGCGGCAAAATCCGTCAGCGGCATGACACATTGCGCCTTCGTGACGGCCTGAGTAGGTCGGAATGCCTTCCAACGCGATGGCGTTGACGATGCTGTAATTCCCCGGACAACTGAATAGCGCGGCCAGACCTTCTTCTTTGCAAACCCGCGCAAACACCTGAGCGCCGGTCATCGGAAAAGCTGTTTTGACTCCGGGTGTCGCAGAAGCTTTGGCAAATTCATCCGGAATTTTGATCGGCTTATCATTGCCTTCTAAATTTGCGGCTGCGACTGATTTGCCATTGCCTGAAACAATCACCGCTGTCGCTCCGGCGCTGGCCATCGCTTTGGCGATGAATTTTCTTCTGGAAACTTCGGGTTTGGATTCGCTGGCTTTCTTGCGGGAATTACGGGTGTCGTCCATAGCTTTTCCTTGAGCCTCACATTGGGTTTGATGGATCGCTTATGCTTCGGTTGCGGATATTGTTTCTGGTTTTCTTTTGAGAAAGCGGTAAAAGACCGGCAACAGCATTGCCTACCGGTCGGTAAGTATAGTGAAATCCGCAATGGCTGACAATGATTCGTTCGTTGGTTTTGCAATGAGAGGAAGATAAAGATGAGATTATCCGCTGCTCTGACTTTTTTGCTGCTGCTGTTCCCACTGTTTCCGCTGGCGATTTCGTCGCAGGAATCGGTTGCGCCCGCGCGCTTTCACCACGTCCACCTGAATTCGACCGATCCGGCAAAGGCGATTGATTTTTACATCCGCACTTTCGACGTGACGAAGAAAACCACGCTGGCGGGTTTTGACGGAATTCAGAGCGAAAACATCTTTCTGCTATTCAACAAAGTGAAAACTGCTGCGCCGACTCAGCCAGACAGCGCCATCTGGCATTTCGGATGGGGCAGCACGGCGATGGAATCCGATTACCAAAAGCATCTGGACAGCGGCGTCGCTTTTGCCACGCCGATGACCAGATTGGGATCGAACCTGCTTTTCGCTTACATGAAAGCTCCCGACGGCGCGCTGGTTGAAATCAACACCTCGAACACGCGAGCTTTCATCCATACGCATCTTTACAGCGCCGTTCCGCTTTGCGCCGCCGATTGGTACGTCAAACATCTGGGAGCCGTCAGCCGCGCAACGCGAAGCGGGACGTGCGAAGTTCCCTTTGCCGCGCCCAGCGAACCGCTCGGCGTGATTCGTTCTCCGGCGACGACCGTGCGCTTCGGCGAAATCAGCCTGATCATTTACCCGCAACAACGACCGGCAAAACTGGTCAGCACGCGCGGTCACGCTGTGGATCACATTGCGTTGAGCATTTCTGATCTGAAAGCGACGCTGGAACGATTACGGAAAGAAAACGTCAAAGTGCTGGAAGAGATTCATCCTTTCGGCAACAGCAAAAGCAAAGCCGCGATGATCGAAGGGCCGGACACAATCGCTATCGAGCTGATTGAGCAGTAACCGGACGCAAAATCGCAGTCACAGGAAAATGATCGGACGGCGTTCGCCCATCACGTTGAGTTCTGTCAATTTCAGCTTTGAGCACCTGCCATTCGCGCGAAACTGCGATCCAATCAATGCGCGGTCCTGAAACCGCTTCAGCCTTGAAGCTGGAAAAAGTTCCTTCATTCGTTTGGCGCGCCGGATGAGCCGCGCGGTACGTATCGCGCACTGGCGAAGGCTTTCCGTCATTGGAGCCAAAAAAAGCCTGATATGGTCCGCTGTCTTCGCCCGCGTTGAAATCGCCCGTAACGATCACTCGACAAGTCCTGGAGAATTCTTCAACTTTCCGGCGAATGAGTTTGGCTGATTCGACTCTCGCCTGCTCGCCACGATGATCGAAATGAGTATTGAGGAAGATCAGCGGTTTGGCTTTCGGTTGGCGAAGGTCGCGCAATTTGACCCAACTGACCATTCGCGTCAGCGCCGTGTCCCAGCTTTTGCTGCCGGGCACGTCGGGCGTTTCGCTGAGCCAAAAATGGCCGCCATCCAGTTTCTCGAAACGGCTGCGCTTGAAATACAGCGCTGTCATTTCACCCTTTTCCTTGCCGTCATCGCGGCCAACGCCCAACCAGTCATAACCCTGTAATTTTTCCGCCAGGTAATCTCGCTGAAAGCCCAGCGTTTCCTGTGTGCCGAGCAGATCAGGGTTGAACGCCTTGATCGCTTCGACCAGAAATTCTTTCCGTTTGTCCCAATGATTGTCGCCGTCATTCGCCGTGCCGTAGCGGATGTTGAAACTCATCACGCGGACATCATTTGTGTTCTGAGTTGCCAGACCTGAATCGGCCTGGCAGGTGAAAAAAGCCATCAGGACAACAATAATCATTCGCATTGCAAACATCCATCATCTCCTTTGTTACAGGTCAACATCACTTCTCTTGTTGAACGAAATTTCGCGTCTCGGATTCCGCGACGGATACTGCCACAAGCATTCGCGCGCCGCCATCAAAGGTTGACAGGCCAGACTCGCTAAGTTACTTTGCCGGACTTCAAGCGCGGCGGCACACCCGCCATCACGCCGCTTGAACCGCTCATCCTTAAAAACAAACTCTACAGGAGAAGAACAATGGCTATCAAAGTAGGTATCAACGGCTTTGGCCGCATTGGACGCAATGTTCTGCGGACGGCGCTGGGAGACAAAGATATTGATTTCGTCGCGGTCAACGATCTGACCGATACAAAAACTCTGGCGCATCTGCTCAAGTACGATTCGATTCTGGGCAATCTGGAACAGGAAATCACTCACACGGATAATTCGATCACAGTGGCGGGCGACACCTTCCGCGTCTTTGCCGAAAAAGACCCGGCATTGATTCCGTGGGAAGAAGTCGGCGCTGAAATCGTCATCGAATCAACAGGGCGATTCACAGACAGGGACAAAGCCGCCGCACACCTGCGCGGCCCGGTCAAAAAAGTAATCATCAGCGCCCCGGCCAAAGGCGAAGACGTGACCATCGTACTTGGCGTCAACGAAGGCGTGTATGATCCGGCTAAACATCACGTTTTGTCGAACGCTTCATGCACAACCAACTGTCTGGCCCCGGTTGCCAAAGTCATCCATAACAAATTCGGCATCAAAAAAGCTCAGATGACGACGATTCATTCGTACACGAATGATCAGGTGATTCTGGATTTTCCGCACAAGGATTTGCGCCGCGCGCGCGCCGGTGCGCTTTCGATGATTCCGACTTCGACCGGCGCGGCCAAAGCTGTCGCGTTGGTTCTGCCGGAACTGAAAGGCAAATTCGACGGCATTTCCGTTCGAGTCCCGACGCCAAACGTTTCGCTGGTTGACGTTGTGATGGAGCTTGAAAAAGAGACGACGACCGAAGAAGTTAATGCCACGCTGAAGAACGCCGCCAACGAAGAATTGAAAGGCATCCTTGGTTTTGAGACCTCGCCGTTGGTTTCGACTGACTTCCGTGGAAATCCCAATTCATCCATCGTGGATGCTGATTACACCAAAGTCATCGGAGGCAATCTGGTCAAGATTCTGTCGTGGTACGACAACGAGTGGGGTTATTCCTGCCGCGTCCGCGACCTGATCAAATACATCGCCTCGAAAGGGCTGTAATCCCGACTGACATAATTGCTCTTTGAGCCACAGCAACCGAATAAATTTCGTTGCTGTGGCTTTTTACTTTTCACCGCTGATCCAAAGCCGCAACAGCAAAATTCTCAGAATCTCTTTTTGCCAAAAGTGAATTGACCAGGGATCAACAGACTTCTTGCTGACAAAAAACGCAGCTACGAACTTCAACCGCTCGTGGCTGCGAAGCTGATTCCCCACGCAAATCAGCACGAAGGTGGAAAAACCGGAATCGTGACGCTGACCGCTCCGCCGCCAGTGTTGTTCAAAGTCAGGTGATGCATGTTGTGCGCGCCGTTGAAAGCGTTCGGAGCGGCGTTGTTGCTCATGTTGCTGTTGAAGGTTGCGCCGACCAATCCGACCGCAGGGTTGTCGGCTGACAGCTTTATCCAACCGCTGCGGCCAGCCGGTATGATCGTGTCGAAGCGCGGCGCGGTTCGCGGAAAATTGTTCGACAATATGCTGCGAAACTGGCAGGCGCCGCTGTTAAACGTGAAGCTGAAGGCGTTTTCAGCGTCGTCGTAAAGAATGCCGAAAACGCTGCCGATGCCAGCCGCGCCAATTCCCAGATTGCCTCCCAAACGATTCAGGATCATCAAGGTGTTGTTATCGCTGCCGCGATCAGGGATGTTGGAAACGCCAACCGTTCGCGGCAAAAAATTGTAACTGTCCGGCGTTCCGGGCGCGGCGAAAAACAGCGTCGCCGTTGACGAAGCTTCATTGCATCCGACGAAAGTGTCGTATTGAGCGGCAAAAGCTTCAGCCGCGATATTGCCGCTGTGGCCGGTTGGGAATTTGACGTAAGCGTCTCCCATCAAAAAGTTATGTCTGACCGGACAACCGCGCCGATCCACCGCCACCACAACCATAAAACCCGTTATGCCCGGATCCAGATCGGAAGCCAGAATGCTGACTGTCTGATTCGGCGTCAGGCATATGTACGAATCAGCCACAGAGCAAGTCGCTCCGTCCACGAAGAACAAATGGACATTGGCGAAAGCGGTTTCGCTGGCGTTGGTCAGCGTCAATCGGGAGTTCTGTCCGTTGAAGTTGGTGATGCTGGACGTGTAAACGTTGTAGACGAGAATCGAACCGAGTCTTTGATCGCTGGCCGATGAAGTTGCCGGAAAAGGCAATCCCGGATCAGCCCCCTTGACCGATGCAGTCAATGAGGCGATCAAAGCAATCGGCAGTGAGAGATTGAAAAACAGCCGTAAGAGTTTGCGTGAGGGTCGCATGACAATTCTCCTCTGCCCTGCGCCGATTTTCTGGGAAACCGGACAGAGTCAGTTATTGGGGCACCATTTGTTAGGGCTTCGCTCAGGCCAGGAAGAGACGGGGCTTCCACAAAAGCGGCCAGCGGAATTGTTAAACAAGGCGTGGGGTTTGACGACGAGTTTCAAGCCGAATTCGCGAGATACTTCCTCAACGAATGTTTGTCTTTCTTATTTCTGATTCGACCGTGCCAGTGAAGTTCGCCGCTTGATCATCTCTGATCGCTTATGACCAATAGACCCTCAACGGCAGCTATGCCGTTGAAAGAATCAGGTCTGAATGATTATTGGCTTTCTTTGACGGCTGAAGTATAGAGAAATGGCTTCGGATGGGTCAACATAATTCTCATGACGGCAAATGTCAGCGGCACATTACACTCGGTAAAGATTTCTTGCCCCGCTTTGCGTCGGCAGTTATGATGCGCGCCGAATCCAGTCCGTCCCCCGCTCAAACAACCAGGGAGCAATCATCGTGGCACTTATTCGATTCACCGCCAATTTCGACGATCTTTCTACGGATCGCGGCTATCAATTCCGCTTTCATTGCGACAAATGCGGCAACGGATTTATGTCACGCTTTCAGACTTCGGTGACGGGCGTTGCGGGTGATTTGTTGCGAGCGGCAGGCAATATCTTCGGCGGCATTTTGTCCAGTGCGGGCAACAGCGCCTATCACATTCAACGCGCCGTTGGCGGCAAAGCCCACGACGACGCCTTTGCCGTCGCCGTCGAAGAAGCCAAACAGCATTTTCACCAATGCACGCGCTGCGGCAAATGGGTCTGCCCGGAGGTCTGCTGGAACGCAGGGGCGGGATTATGCGAAGGCTGCGCGCCGAACTACGAAGAAGAATTTGCCGCCAGCCACGCCGAATCGAAAGCCAACGCCGCGCGCCAACAACTTCACGAACGCGCCCGGCAAACCGATTACGCTTCGCAAACTGATATGAGCGCCGGAGCCGTTCATTCCGCGCCCAGTCGCCAGGCGGTTAACCCCGTGGTGGATGCAGCCAACGCGCCTTCGATTGTCGGCGCTTCGTGCGCGAACTGCGGCACAGTGTCCAACAGCAAGTTCTGCCCGGAATGCGGCCAGCCGATGAACGCCAAGTTGCATTGCAAAGCATGCGGAACGGAACTGGAAGGCAAACCGAAGTTCTGCAAAGAATGCGGATCGAAGATCGAATACGTTTAGGCGACATCCGTTTTTAACCACAAAAAACACAAAAGGCACAAAAGTAATTTCGCTTTT
>CAYRQB010000240.1:0-9492 GCA_964426025.1 uncultured Heliomicrobium sp. | reverse complement strand
CGCCTGATCACGATCATTCAGTGGATGAGCCGCGTTACCATATCATTGGAGAATCAGTTTTCGGTGAGTTATTGGTGGTGACTTACGCTGAGCGAAATGGGAAAATCCGGATCATCTCTGCTCGCGAACCTACGCGGCAGGAACGGAGAGCTTATGAAGAAGGAAGTTGATTTCAGCCGTGGTACGCGAGGCAAATATGCCGGACAGCGATTGCGAATTGTCGGTGATGCGAAGCTGACGCGTCAAAAAGAGGGTGAGCGACGTTATCTGGTTAAATTGCCGAGCGGCGTTGAATTCGATGTCTTTGCCGTCAATAAGACGGCGGCACGACAATCAGTCATTGATTTCTTCGGTCGCGGTCGTCTGCCAAAAGGCGCCAAAATCACTTTGGCCGATAAAACCAAATTTGAATCTGCTCAGATAACTGCCATTGGCAGCGAGGCGGTGGTTGTATTGCCAAAAAGAATTATGCGTAAGTTGAAAGTACGGTCTGGTGACGAGCTTTACTTTGTCGAGAAAGACAATGGGATAGAGTTGTCATCAGAACCTATAGTGCCTGAAGCCTTGAAGAAGTCGGCTTAATCATAGCGGTCAGGCTGAAGCCGCAGGAAATCCGCGACCGCTTCCACCAATTCAAGGAATTCACCCACTTCGAGATTTGATCCGATGGCAAAGTCCACGAAGACAGTCCCTCAAGCCTATCCAAGAATTGACGACGACAGTCGCAAAGATTACGGCTGTCTGGATGATTCAACTCTGGTTGCTCATCCGGGCAAGCTGCCGGTCGAAAAGTTAAAGGGCTTGATTCGTGAGGCCATCAGCAACGCCAACAGCAAATCCAGTCGAGAGATTCTTTCGATTCCACCCGATGCGACTGAAGAAGTGGTAGCGGAGATTTGTAAACGAGAGGGCAGAAAGCTTTTTGAGTATTTCAGGAAATCCTGCTTTGATCCTCCCTTGTTTACAGACAAACTTTATCGTAGAGATTACATGGATGTTGGAATTGAACAGGCAAGAGAGTATGTGCGTTGGAAGCATCAGGAGAATGACAGGTTGAGAAAACAAATGTTGATCAGCAATGGAGCTTGGCGTTTGTTGAAGCAAATGTCATGTGCTGATAGGCAATATTTGATCTATGAGATGATGG
The DNA here is from genome assembly GCA_964426025.1 of uncultured Heliomicrobium sp. Classification (GTDB taxonomy): domain Bacteria; phylum Acidobacteriota; class Blastocatellia; order RBC074; family RBC074; genus RBC074. Next base: position 8,345 of record CAYRQB010000240.1, on the reverse strand, counting down.
CCGAATCAATTCCGGCAAAATCTTTCTTCAGCCCGAAGGAAATACCGAAATCTTTGCTGGAATCATTCGGGAATTGCTGTTACGAGTTTGGATTGGTTGACGAGTCCGGTCGTTTTTCGGACCCACAAAGACTAATCCAATTCTTCTGCGCCAAGTCGGACTTTGTTGGCTGGGGAGATGAATATGAACATTTCACTTACTCCTGAACTCGATAAATTCGTTGTCGAAAAAGTCGAAAGTGGCTCCTATTCTTCAATCAGCGAAATTATTCGCGAGGGGTTGCGGCTTTTGAAACAGCAGGAAGACCTGAAACTACTTCGCCTTGAGCTACTGAAACAGGAAATCGCAGTAGGTCTCGATCAGTTAGAGAACGGCGAGGGCAAGACCTTTGAATCGGCGTCCGCCATTATTGAACACGTAAAAGCCGAGGGGCGAAAACGGAACGCATCCTTGAAAAGAAAGAAGAGCCTACGATGAAAAGCTACAGGCTTTCTCCGCAAGCAGAGGAAGACCTGATCGAGATATGGGTTTTCATCTCTAAAGACAATGTTGAAGCTGCCGATAAAACGTTGGGCGAAATCGAAAAGGTATTTGAAATTCTCGCCGAATATCCTGAAGCCGGACGCGAAAGGCCTGAAATTGCCCCTCGTCTACGAAGTTTTCCCGTCAAGCGTTACATTACTTTCTATCGCCCGTTGAGCGATTGCGTCGAAATCATCCGAGTGCTTCACGGCTCGCGCGAAATTGAATCCATTTTTGAAATGTAAAACATTTTGGCAATGCAATCCGATGCGCTTCCACAAATTCCAAGCCCTCGGTAATGACTTTCTGATTGCGCGCGAAAGCGAGTTGCGCGCAGTGACATCCGATTACGAAAGCTTTGCCCGGCAAATCTGCGACAGGCATTTCGGAGCCGGAGCCGATGGTTTGGAATTGCTGCTCGACGAGCCGCAACCGGAAAGCAAGCAGGCCGGAGCCGATTTTGAAGTTCGATTGTTCAATGCCGATGGCGGAGAAACTCCGATTTCCGGCAACGGAACTCGCTGCGTCGGAGCTTATCTTTACTTGATTGAAAACTGGGACAAGCCGGAAGCGCGAATTGCCACAGGCGCAGGCGTCAAAACTTTGAAGCCTGTTGAGCGAAACGAAACCGGATTGGTTTTTGAAACCGAGATGGGAAAGCCGCGATTTCGCAGTCAGGAAATACCAGTCGTCTTGCCTCAACCGCTTGAGCGAGTGATCGGGCAGCCGCTGGAAGTTTTGGGCGAGACGGTTGAATTCACTGCGACTTCGATGGGCAATCCGCATTGCAGCATTTTTGTGGATGATTTTGAGCGGTTGGATTGGCGGCGGTTGGGAGCGGCGATTGAAACGTATTCGGCCTTTCCTGATCGAACCAACGTCGAGTTCGTGAGAGCGATCAATCGCGGCGAGATCGAAGTCAGGTTTTGGGAACGCGGTTGCGGAGAAACGCTGGCATCGGGAACAGGATCGTGCGGAGCGGCTCTGGCAGCTATGATCAACGAACTGACTGATCGGCGAGTCAAAGTCGTCACCGCCGCCGGAGAATTGATTGTCGAATGGCGCGAAGACGACGTTGTCGTTCAAACCGGAGAGGCTCGCGCGGTTTATCGCGGCGAATGGTTGGCTTGAGGATGATTTATGAATCAGCAAAACGAAGAGCAGGAAATCAATTTTTTGCCGCTGGCGCATTTTCCGAACTCGGTCAGCGCCGGGTTGGTCGCAGAGTTGCTGGAAAACAACGGCATTACCCCGATATTGCAGGGCGGTAATTTCGGCGGACTGGAACCGTTGTTACTGCCGGGCGGATTTTCAGAAATCACTTTGCTTGTGCCGGAATTCGAATTCGAGCGCGCTCAGGAGCTTTACGACGCCTTCTTTGAGGGGCGTACTGAGGAGATTTTGCCCGAAGACATCATCTCCGCAGAGTTGCCGGAGGAAACGGAGCGATGACCGAAGCTCTGGTTGTCATTACAACGACGGAAACTCAGTCGGATGGCGAACGATTGGCTCGGCTGTTGGTCGAACGCGAATTGGCCGCCTGCGTTCAGGTCGTCCCGCAGATGGTTTCCGTTTACAGATGGCAGGAAAAGGTCGAACAAGCCAGCGAATCTTTGCTGTTGATCAAAACCACTCGATCCGCTTATCCGCAGATAGAAGATGCAATCAAACGGAACCATTCCTATCAGACGCCGGAAATCATCGCTCTGCCTGTCGAATCCGGCTCAGATGATTATTTGGACTGGTTGACGTCGTCAGTCAAGTTTCAAGTTTGACATAGCCATTCGCGATTCTCTGACATTAGCTTAATACATGCTTGCTCTCAGCCAGCGATTTTGTGTAAATTACAACCAACGACCCCTCGACAAATTGAAAGATCATTGCATTGACAGCTCAGCCCTGATCAATCAGGCCAACGCCAGTTTTACATTCATTGCTTTTTGTTTTTAATACGAAAGGCATCGCTTATTACGGCTGAGCCATCGAACGCAATGGTCGAAATGTATTTTAACCAAGTCCCAAGGAGTTGAAATGATGGTTATGCGTGTCTTAGTGATTGAAGACGAACAGAAGATGGCTGATTTGATCAAGCGTGGGCTTGAGGAAGAGGGGATGGATGTCGCAACAGCTTATGACGGCGAATCCGGATTGGAGATGGCCAAAGCAGGCAATTACGATTTGATCATTCTGGATTTGGGATTGCCGGGGCGCGACGGTTTAGAGATTTCCCGCCTGATGCGCGAAGCCGGTCTGAAAACACCCATTCTGATTCTGACCGCACAGGACAGCACGGAAATGAAAGTCAGAGGCCTGGACAGCGGCGCGGACGATTATTTGACCAAACCGTTTGCCTTTGCCGAAATGCTGGCGCGCATTCGCGCCTTGTTGCGGCGAACCATGACCGAAGATACGACCAGGATTCAGATCGGCGATTTGACGCTGAATCTGATCAACCGGCGCGCTGCGCGAGGCGGAGCGGAGGTTCAACTGACAAACAAGGAATTCGCTCTGCTCGAATTTTTCATGCGCCATCCGGACGAAATTCTTTCTCGCGAAACTTTGTCCGAAAAAGTATGGGAAGAGACTTTCGACACTCTGACCAACGTGATTGATGTTTACATCAATTACCTGCGAAATAAGATTGACCGTCAATTTGAACCCAAACTGATTCACACCGTTCGCGGCATCGGGTATATGTTCAAAACCCCGGCGGCGCCGTCGCGAATGGTTGCTGAAACCAAAGCCTGAACAAGGATCGGGAAACGAAGAAATGAGAAGCCGATACCGCCTTTTCACATCTTCGTTTCCCGCTTTCGACTATCCCACCTGACCCCCATGCTTTCACTTCGATACAAACTCACCGTTTATTACCTGGCAATTCTTTCAGTGGTACTGCTGCTTTTCGGAGTGGCGATTTACGCTTACCTGTCCAGCAGCTTGCTGACGACAATTGACGAATCTCTGGCTTACCAAATCGAAAAGCTGGAAGTTGGAATGGCCATAGGCGCTGGCGCAGATGTTTCGGATCATCCTTTGGCGCAGGACACCGACGGCAACGAAGAATTGTTGCAACTGGTTCTGCACGTCGTTCAAATTATTGACGAACGAGGAAAAGTCACCGATGAAAATCTGGCTTCGCCCAAAGACCGCTTGCCTGTTGATCGTGAACAATTGATGAAGTTGGAAATCGGCAAGACTTATTTTCAGTTGGTCGAGCTGGAATCAAAAGAGACTCTGCGCGTGGCTACCAGACGAGTGAAGGACCTGGAAGACGAGGGAACTTTTTTCATACGGCTCGGCCATTCGCTGCAGGCAATGGAAAACGCTCGCCGTCAGGCCTTGATCGTATTGGGAATCGCCATACCCGGAGTTTTGTTGTTAGGCAGTTTCGGCGGTTTGTTGCTGGCCAATCAAGCGCTGCGCCCGGTTGATCGAATCACCAGCGCCGCCGAACAGATCGCCCAGGGAGATTTGACCGAACGCGTGCCGACGCCCGCCACAATGGACGAAATTGGCCGTCTGGCGGCGACCTTCAATCATATGATTTCCAGATTGCAGGCGGCGTTTGAACGGCAAAAGCAGTTCACCTCCGACGCTTCGCACGAATTGCGCACGCCGTTGGCTGTCATGCGCGGCGACATTGAAATCTCGCTCCGTCGCGAACGTTCGCCGGAAGAATACCAGCGCGTGTTGACATCGAATCTGGAAGAGATAGTTCGGCTTTCGCGATTGATCGAAGATTTGTTGATGCTGGCGCGAGCGGATTCCGGTCGCGTCGAATTGAAATGTGAACCGGTCGGACTGGACAAACTCTGCCGACAGATGGCTGATTACATCGTGCCGCTTGCCCATCAGCGCGAACAGGAATTGATTTACGATTCGCCGAAAACCGAAGTCACCATCAACGCCGATCTGCAACGCATCAAACAATTGCTCTTGAATCTGCTGGACAACGCCATCAAATACACCGAGCCGGGCGGCAAAATCTCGCTTGGTTTGAAAGTTGAAGACGACCGAGCCGTCATCACTGTCGCCGACAGCGGACGCGGAATACCGGATGAAGATTTGCCTCACATCTTCGACAGGTTCTTTCGCCGCTCAGGAAACACCGCCGACCGCAGCGCGGCGGGATTCGGATTGGGATTGTCCATCGTCAAATGGATTGTCGAATCGCACGATGGCGAGATAGAAACCAAAAGCAAGTCCGGCGAAGGAACGACATTCATCGTCAAGCTGCCTTTGCTGAGTTGAGACAAATCACGTCAGAATCATTTTGATTCCGGCGATGATCAACACGGCGGCCAGCAGCCGTTTCAGATTCGCTCCGGCGATTCGGCGGCTGCCGTATTCCGATCCGATGAATCCGCCGATGACCGCCGCAATCGCAAAAAAGGAAATTTGTTTCGGCACGGTTGGCGCTCGCGACATCAATCCGGCAAATCCTGAAATCGAGTTGACCAGAATAAACGCCGCCGAAACCGCCGAAACCTGACGCGTCTTTGCCCAACCCATAAACAACAACATCGGCGAAAGGAAAATCCCTCCTCCCACCCCTGTCAATCCTGACAGCAATCCAAGCAAGGCTCCGTAAACCAGCATCGGCCACAGCGCGGGCGATTTTTGAACCTCTTCGTCTCCGATGTGCGGGTTGCGAATGAATCTGTAAGCCGAATAGAGCAGCACGGCTCCGACCAGATATTTGTAGTAAACATCAGGCAGTTTGGTTTTGCCGCCCAGATACGCAAACGGAGCCGAAGCCAGCGCGAAAGGCCAGAATAATTTCCAGACGAAATGCCCCGCGCGATGAAATTTGTAAGTCGCGATAGTCGCCACCAGTATGTTCAACAACAGCGCGGTTGGACGCATGACGACTGGCGCCAGGCCAAACAAAGCCATCGCGGCCAGATAACCGGACGCTCCGGCGTGCCCGACTGACGAATACAAAATAGCGGCGAAAAAAATCAGCAGAGTGAGAACGGCAACTGTGGTCAGAGTCATAGCGCAGATTTAGTAACACGCTTTCGCTGGGCTAAGCAATTAAAGGCGCAGCCAATTCGTAATGTCTATAATTTGTAACTGCTCAGCCTATCAAGCGGCCTGATAATGAAATGCTTGAATAGACGACGGAACAAACAGAAATAACGAAAAAAACGGAAAAGAAAACGGTGAACTTCTGTCTGTTCCGTTATTTCCGTTTGTTCCGTCATCTGACTGATGCCTTTCGTTGCGAGTCAATTCTAAGGCCTGAGTAGTTACTATAATTTTTCGATAGCGGCTCCGCCCATTCGCTCCATCTTGACCTGAGTGATGCGGCGGCGGGCGACTCGTTCGACGGTGAAGCGCGCGCCATTGTGTTCGACGCAATCGCCTTGTTTAAGCAAGCGGCCAGCGCGCGTGATCAGAAATCCTGCGATCGTCAGGTAATCGTCGGATTCGGGCAGGCTCAGATTGAATTTGCGATTGGCTTCGCGAACTGAAAGCCCTGCGTCCAGGCTGAGTACGTGTTCGCCTTCCTCGACAGGTTTTTCAACCAGCATTTCATCGTGCTCGTCTTCTATTTCGCCGACGATTTCTTCCAGCAAATCTTCCAGCGTCAGAATGCCTTCGACCCCTGCGTGTTCGTCAACGACGATTGCCAGATGTATGTGATCGCGCTGCATGCGGCTGAGAACATCGCCCAGCCTGGCCGAATCAGGAATGTATACCGGCTGACGAATGATTTCGTTCAGGTCGAATTCGTCCTGACGCAGCATATAACCCATAACATCCTTGCTGTGTACAGTGCCGATGATGTTGTCGAACTTTTCCTGATAAACGGGCAAACGCGAATAACCGGACATCTGGAATTGATTGACGACTTCGGCGAAGCCCGCGTTGATTTCCAGCGCGACGACTTTGGTGCGCGGAATCATAATTTCACGAGCCGTCAGGTCGGAAAATTCAAAGACGTTGTGGATCAACTCTTTTTCGTCCTGTTCCAGATGACCTGATAGATGACTGAGATTGATCAGATGACGAATTTCCTCTTCGGTGTAAGCCGTGTGATGACCGGGGCGGAATTCAAAACCGAAGACGTTCAGCAGCTTGATGCCGGAATAATTGATCAGCCAGATGAAGGGTTTGAACGTGCGGTAAAACAATTCCATCGAACGCGCCGTCGCCAGAGAGATGGCTTCGGCTTTTTCAATCGCCAAGGCTTTCGGTGCGTATTCGCCCAACACCAGATGCAGATAAGTTATGACGGCCAGGGCAATGGCCACGGCAATCGAATGCGCAATCAGCGGCGCCGCCGGACCGGAAACAAATTTTTGAATCAACGGTTCGGCCATATGGGCCAGCGTGGATTCGCCGACCGCGCCAAGAGCCAGGCTGGCCAACGTGATTCCGAATTGAGTCGCCGACAGCATTGCGTCCAGATGATCAAGCGCGCGCAATACGGCGTGAGCGCCGGTTTGACCCGCCGCCGCCAGAGTCTCGATGCGGGCGCGACGCACGCTGACCAGCGCGAATTCGACGGCGACGAAAAAACCGTTCGCCAACACAAGCAGAAAGACAGCCAGAATTTTGATCAATGCCAAAGTCATAGACGGGACGGAATTATAGCCGAGCCGCCGCCAATCGGCTAAGCGAGGATTTGCCCCGAATGAAAACCATGAATGAAATATAGCCGGGCAACAATGGTCAGCGCGCAGGCATTAGGCTACAATCTCGGCCAACGCAAATCAGTTGATTGATTACATCACGAATCCGGAAGGTTTTTATGGATGCTCTAGGAATGGTTGAATGTCGAGGCCTGGTCGCCATGATCGAGGCCGCTGATGCGATGGTCAAAGCCGCCAACGTCAAACTTGTCGGTTGGGAAAAAGTTGACGCCGGTTTGGTGACTGCCATTGTGCGCGGCGAAGTAGGCGCGGTCAAAGCCGCTGTCGAAGCAGGAGCCGCCGCCGGTAGAAAAGTCGGAGAAGTGGTTTCCACTCATATCATCCCGCGTCCGCACGGCGAAGTTGACGAAGGATTGCCGGTGCTGCGAACCGGCGAAACCACGCGCAAACCGATCAGCGGCTCTGTTCGCTGATACATTGTTCGCTGGCACAAATGATAAAACCCCTGACGCTGCTAAAACGTCTGCCCCGGGACGTTGCAATAATCCCGGCTTTATCAAAAGTCGGGCAAATCTAAAAATTTAGTTTGTGTGTGGATGTGTGGCTCAGGTTGCAATAAGTTTGGCAGCCGTTCGCACGTCCATCTACTCAGAAAGGATCAAGGCATGAACGAGGAATTTGAACGCAAATTGATTGATCTGATGTACGAAGCCAAAGAACAGCGCATGCCCGCAGTCCAGGTGGTATTGCATATGTTGATTGGCTGTCACACGAACGGCACTCAGGGAGATTTTGCCAAATGGTGTTGTCAGTTTTCTCCCTTCGAAGGGCAGATCAAAATCGCCACGCCTGAAGTCCACGAAGACTTTCCTGAAGAGTTGGATTTGGGCGAATGATTTTATGGGAAAACCTGACTCACTTCTCAACAGGATTTCCCTTTGCTCCGCCGTCAACAATCGAAGAATAAGATTCCAACAATCGCCGGAAAATCCTGGGTTCGTAGCTGATCACAAACGCCAAAACAGAAATAGCTCCGGCCATGCGCGCGTACTGTTCCTGAGTCGGTTGTTCAAATGGAGAATTGGTTGAGAGATAGACTCCGGCCAGAAACAGAAGGTAAATGAAAAAGCTGCGCAATACTCCGACGAAGATGTTCTCGACGGGACGTATTGCCGCTGGAACACTATCATCCTCCCGCAATATCAAGACAATGCTTCGCGC
>CAYRQB010000239.1:0-9520 GCA_964426025.1 uncultured Heliomicrobium sp. | reverse complement strand
TTTTGAACCAGGTAACGAGCTTCGGCTAAAACTCCAATCTTGAGCGGTGAAGACATTCGGGATTTCCTCAAAACTGTGGCTGGCAATTCAGCAGCGATAAAACTGCCTGCGAATAACGGGGATACGTTATGTGATTTCAGATAGCCCGGCGATTATAACCGCGAGCATCGGGCGGTCAAGAAAAATGTCCGACGTCGCAAGGAAGATTCTTGTCTATGCAATAACTGGCATCGTTGTATACTTGCCGAAGTTATCAACAGCTTTTCACCGGTTCTAAAGGAGTTTATCGGATGAGCGTTCGTGGGGAAATTCATCTGACCGCCAACGGCGAAGCCAAAAAACTTTTACTCGAAACGCCGCGTTTCACCATCGGGCGAGGGCCGGAAAATTCGCTCTGTCTGCCGGTTTCAGTCGTTTCTCGTTCTCAGGCGGAAGTGATTCGGCTGGGCGATAATTTTTTGCTGCGCGATCTGGGTTCGACCAATGGCAGTTTCGTCAACAATGCGCGAATCACAGAACAGGTTTTGATTGACGGCGATGTGATCAGATTCGGCAGCAACGGACCTGAATTGACTTTCCGCCTGATTGAAAATGAAAGCGGCGAAGTCATCACAATCATTTCATCCGCGCCGCGCAACACCACAGCCGGTTTGATGGAATCGTTGGCCGACAGGCTGGACAGCCTGCCCAATGACGTTTGCGAAGAAGCGAGCATGCGGCAGATTCTGGCCGAATCACACCTGAACAAAGGCGAACATACGAAGGCGCAGGAAGTCCTGGCCAAATACAGCCAGACGACAAATCTGACTGCGCTGCCGCAATCATTTCGCGCCAGCGTGTTGTTGTGGATGGGCCGTGTTGACCTGGAACGGAAACGGCTTGAACCGGCGATGGACGTTCTGCGGCAAAGTATCAGCCTTTATCAACAGCTTGCCGATGGCAAAGGCGACGACACTGGTCTGGCCGGAGCGCACGCTTCGCTTGGCCGCGCGCTGATCAACAAAGGCGATTTGCTGGCGGCGCGCGATCAGCTTCACAGAGCGATGCTGGCTTCCAGACGCGCGGGCAATGTTCGTTTGCGCGCCGAAGCGCATTACCTGCTCGGCAAGGTGGATTGGAAAGAGGGCGATTTCGAGGGCGCGCGATACAACTGGTCGCGCGCGGCGCAGATGTCCGAAGAGACCAGCGACGCCTTGCTGATTGGCCGGGTTCAATTGCAACAGGCTCTGGTGCTTTACACTGAAGGCAAATTGAAAGAAGCCGTGCCTGCTTGTCGCGAAGCGATCAAGCAGATCAATTCGACAGGCAATGTTCGATTGTTGCTGAAAGCTTACAGCAGTTTTTCGCGCATTCTGGCCCGGCTGGGTTCGTGGCGAGCGATGGAAAAATTGCTGGATGATCGTTTGCGCATGGCTCGCCAGCATGAACTGAGCAAGGCCGAAGCGGTCGCTTTGACCGATCTGGCCGAGCTGAAATTGTTGCAAGGTTATCTGGCCGCCGCCGAAGCAGCCATCGAACAGGCGGTTCAGATTCACGGCCAAACCGCCTACGCGCGCACTCAACGCATACTTGGCCGCATTTTGCAGGCTCATCGTGAACCGGCGCTGGCCATTGAAGCATTTGAAAAAGGTTTGGCCGCCGCTCGCGAACGCGGAGCAATCGAAGAGCAGGTGCTGATCGGATTGGAACTGGCGCAGGCTTTTGCCGAAAGCGGCGATTTGACCCGCGCTCGCCAGCAGCTTGAAACTGCCGAGGCCGCGACTTCGCTCGATCCGGCGTTGAATTTGATGGCGCGCGCCCTGTACACGCGCGGACAGATTCACGTCGCGGCAAATGAACACGGCGAAGCCAGCCGCGCTTTCAGTCAGAGCCTTTCGATCTTCCAGACCATCGGCGATCCGTTCCGCGCCGCGCTGTGTCATGCGGCAATAGGCGAATTGCGATTGAGCCAGCGCCGCCCGGAATCCGCCCGCGCGCATATGGAAGAAGCTCGCGCGGTATTCGCCAAAATGGGCGCGATGGTCGAATTGCACAACGTCGAAGCCAAGCTGGCGACGACGGATTTGTCGTCGGTGCAACCGGCAATGACGGTGGCTTTATCTGAAATGGGCGGGACGGCGCGATTGTCGCTCACCCGTCAGATGATGACAGGCGGTTTGCAGACCACCACTCTGCCGGGCATTCAGCGCATTCTGGTGGCCGTCGCCAACGAAGAACTGGCGGCGATTTTGCAGCGCGGTCTGGAAGTCGAAAACTATTTCGTCGAACGTGTGCGCGATGGCCGCGAAGCGCTGGAACGTTCGTTGGGCCAATCGCAGACTTATCAGTTGTTGCTGCTCGATGCCTTGCTGGAACATAAATCAGGCTTCGACATTTGCCGCGAGCTTCGCAAATCGAAATGCCAGACACCGGCAATATTGCTTGGCGGCAGGCAAGGCGTCGAAGACAAAATCGAAGCACTGCAATCCGGCGCGGACGATTTTCTCAGCAAGCGCAATCTGGTTTTTGAAGAGTTGCTGGCAAAGGTCGAAGCTTTGTTGAGATGACATTGAAACCACAGATGAACACAGATGCACATGGATGAACACAGATGAAAAAACAAGGTAACTGTTCAGCCTGGTCAGTACCGCGAGAGGTAGCAAGCGGGTTTTTTCGTAACTTAGCCGGGTCAGCATCGCGCGAGGTAGCAAGCGGGTTTTCCGTAACTCGCTAATTACAAAACCCGGTTGCTTATCCGTGTTCATCCGCGTTTATCCGTGTTTATCTGTGGTTACCGCTCAGGAGTTAATTGTGCGAATTGTAATCATCGGTGCAGGAAGAGTCGGGCTTGGCGCGTTGGGCGTTGCGGTGGCCATGCAGGGACACGAAGTCGTCTTTGCCGCGCGGCGAGATGAGATCGTTAATTCGATCAACCGCCAGGGATACGATGTCATGACAAAGGGCGTGGTTGAAACCAGCATAGAAGTTCGCGGCGTGCGAGCCGTGGTCATGCCCGGCGATGGCTTTGCGCGGGAAATTGCCGAAGCCGATCAAATCTACACTTCGGTTCGCCCTGACAATTTGCCTGGAATCGCGAACGTGTTGGCCGAAGCGATTCTTCATCGCGTCAAATCAGGAGTGAAACGTCCGCTGGATGTTTTCTGCTGCGAGAATCTGAAGAACGCCGGATCGCAACTGGAACGGCTGGTTTTCGCCAACATCCCTTTTCAATTCGCGCAATCGGTTCAGGACTGGGTTGGATTCAACGCCGCGATTTCCGACCGCATCGTGTCGGGTCAGGAATCGGGCGAAAACGGACGATTGATGATCACGGCGGATGCAACCGGCGATGTGCTGTTCGATACTTTGCAAATCAAGGGCGATTTCGACGTTCTGCCGCCGTTCAAAGGCGTGGACAATTTCCCGGCCAGCATCGAAGAAAAGCTTTACATTTTGAACTGCGGCCACGCGGTCTGCGCTTATCTGGGTTTTCAGAAAGGTTACAAATACATCCACGAAGCGATGGCCGACGAAACGATCAACCGCGCCGTCGTCGGCGCAATGCTGGAAGCTCAGCGCGCGTTGCATTGCAAACACGGATGCACATTGCATTACGGCAACCTGATCAACGACATTCTGGCCAGCTTTTCCAACGCCGCGTTGATGGACACCATCGCCCGCGTAGGCCGCGATCCGGTTCGCAAGCTGCAAGCCGACGACCGACTGATCGGCCCGGCCAAACTGGCTTATCGTTACAGCATCGAACCGACCTACCTGATTCAGGGCTGCGCCGCCGCTCTTTCATTTGCGCAGCCAGACGACGGACAATCCGCCGAATTGCAAAAACTGATAAAGGAACGCGGAGCGGAATACGCGCTGGATTTTATTTCTCAGCTTCGTCCGTGGAATCCTGTTTCCAAATTGATCCGCGAAGAAATGAAACGGCAATCGGCGAATTAACCGTCAAGCCACATCGTCGCCGAATGCGCCGCGCGAAGTTTGTATGTAAGCGACCGTCTCCTGAACTTCGCTCGGCGTCCATTTTGTCGCCACGTCCACAGCCTGAGCCGACCACAAAAACGCCGACGGATAGCCTTTCTCTTCGATCAATTTCAAGCGGTTCGCCACCGACTGATCCAATCTTCTGGTTTTCAACTCCGTCCAGTCTTTCTGCACGGCAGTGGCGAATTCGCCGATGAAGCAGGGATATTCATCGGAAAAAATGTGCGGAGGCAGTTTGCCGTCTTTCTGCGCGTAAAAGTGAAATTGATGCAGAGTGATGCCGAGCCTGTTCGAATCCCAATCGAACAAAGTGTCGTAATGCGCGAAACCGACTGTCGAACGGAAAGCCTGCCGTCCGTTGGAAAGTTTCTTGCCGTTGATGCGGCCAACGCCCTGGCGTATGAAATCCTTCATCATCTTCAGCGGGACTGTTTTATTTTCTTCAGGTTTGTGTTTGTGAAGCGGCTGATCGGTCGTCACCCATTCCGGTTCGTTGATCAATTCCCAGGCGTAAATCGCCTGCGGATAGCGCAGCGAGATTTCAAGCAATGGTTCCAGAACCGTGTCGAGAAAGGCTTCGCGTTTGGCCGCGTCGGTGATGATTTCCGAACGACCGCCTTTGACGATTCCGGCATTCGGGTCCGCAACCATACCGTGATGACACCAGTGGAAATCAATCAGCGAAGGCACGAATTGCAAGCCCAGCCGGACGCAGGTTTCCAGCACGAACTCGAAATCATCGCAAAGCTGTATGTGACAGGGATGATGATTCGGCAGACATTCAAAGCGCCATTGGCCGTCGAAATACTCAGGAGCTTCGTTGCCGATGCCGTAATTCAATCCGTCCGGCAAAATGAACCAGCGAACTGCGAACAGCCCTTGATCGGCGAATCGCGTGAAATCTTCGACGATGCGCCGGCGTTTAGCATCTCGCCAGGCGGGCAGATTTTGCCAGTTCACCCATGACTGTGGCGGATTGCCGAAATCCCATCCGTAATCAATCCAGGGATAATTTATGCCAACCAGGAGCCGATTCTTTTGCTGAGCCATTTTGCTTTTCTCCTTTTTCAGTGATGTCGGCTGATGATGGCGCAAGGGCTTTGCGGCTGCAAGCTTTGGGCTATAATGCAGGCGTTGAATGACTGCGATAAAAACGCAGGAAAGGGGAAAGACGATGAGCGATTACGACAATTCCGCCGAGCACAAATCATCACAGGGCAAACCACGCTGGAATTGGTACAGAGCTATACTGGTCGCCGTGCCGACGTTGATTCCGGTAACTTATTTTTATTTGAGCGGCAGAGAACGCTGGACGATGACCGATCTGGCGGTGGTTGGAGGAATGTTTGTCGGTTACTGGCTTATTGTATTGTTCATTGCCGCGAGAGTTTTGCGACACAAACAGGCGCAAGCAATCACGATGGCTTCGCCCTTAATCGAAGTTCCGCTGAATGCCGAGTTGAGAAACCGCCTGTCGGCCTTTGCCGATTCCAGACACCAGAAACTTGCCGTCGTCGCTTTTGATCTGCTCGATCAGGAAATCCCGCGTTTCGAACAGGACGACGAACGCGACCGCGCTCGCCGCGATAACGAACATCTGCGCCAGCAAGCCGGGCAAGGAGCTTTTCTGGTGGCTGTGACCACAGAGATTTTGAAACGATTGCTGATTCTGAGCGGCGCTCACGAAGAAGACCGAAAAGTCTGGCGCGCTCACATCAGCGAAACAGCGGCGCGAATAGTCAGCGACGCGCTCGATCATCGCGTGGCGGCGACGGAATAGATGGCCGAAAAATTTGTCGGACGAAAAATTGAAAAGGGCGGGATTTCCCGCCCTTTTCTCTTTGATCATTTCAGGTTCAAACGATGGATCAGCCGCGCAATGGCAGGCCGCGATAAACGACGCTCCAACCGCGTTCGATGCTGGTGCTGATCGCTTCTTCGTAATTGCGCAAAGCTTCGCTTCCGGTCGTGTATTGCTTCAACACGGGCTGACCTTCGCGCGGATCGAGTTTGACGACGGCAGTGACTGTTTTGGCCAGGCCGTCGGCGTCAACCATCTCCGCGCGCATCAAACCCAGAAAAGAAAAGATGCTGTTTTTCGTCAGAATTGTCAGATAAGTTTTTGGTGTGTCTTCTGTGTATTCAATCATTTGTCTTACCTCGATCAATTAGTTTTCCCAGCCAATTACCGCCGGATAATAGCATAAGAGATCACATCTCGCTCGTTTTATCTCCGGGCGACGGCTTCAGCAAATAAGCCGCCAGCATTATAGCCGACGCCGCTGAAACCGCTATTTTGTATCGGGATTGGATAGGCAGCGGCGAAATAAAACCTTCGATCAACCCGGCGATAATCATCAATGGAATGCATCCGACCAGCAAACGGATCGCAGCGGCTCCGCGTTCGACCAGAGCTTCGCGACGGGTTCTTTCGCCCGGAGCGATCACTGACATTCCGATCATCAATCCGGCGCCTCCGGCAATGAAGATGGCCGCAAATTCCAATACTCCGTGACCGGCGACAAACGACCACAAGGTTCCGGCCATCCCGTATTTGATGACCAACGCGTTGATCGAACCGAATTGCAAAGCCGAAGGCATCAACACGTTGATTGTGCCGATCACCGGAACGATGCTGAAGGCGAAGACCTTCAGGCTGACGCCGATGTTGTTGGCCATGATTCCGGCTGCGCCCAAAGGCGCTTCGGCATTCAATCGTTCCCACCATCTTTGATGAGTTTTGATCTGTTGCACAGCCGCATTTGGCACGTAGGCGAAATCGGCGAAATCTTCGTTGCGCCAGGTGGCGACGAACGAGACCACGGCAATGCCGACAAAAATCAGAAACGTCGCCAGCGTGTAACGGAAGGTGCGGCGAAAGATCGCCGGAAATTCTTGCCAGTAAAAGCGTATGATCGAGCGCGCGCCGTTTGATTCCGAGCGGTAAATCATTCCGTGAGCGCGAATGACCAGATTGTTCAAGTAACTGACCAGCCGTTGATCGCGCGATTCGACTCGCGCAATCGCCAGATCGGAAGCCGCTCGGCGATAACTGCGGCCAAGCTCGCGAACTTCGTCACGGCTCAAACGGCGCAAACCGCGCACGCTTCGCACCTGGTCAATCAATTCTTCCAGTCGTTTCCAATTGGTTTTGCGCTTTTCGATGAAGTTTTCAGCCATGCGCTAACACTCCGCGTCGGCAGCAATCCGACTGCTTAAAATTTTTGATACAGGAAATGCTTATATCCCACGCTCAAGCTGGGCAACAACCACGACGGCAAACAGGTCATGACCATCAAACTCATCATTGCGTGCGACAAACCCGGCGCCAACAGGTTCGGCGCGCGCTGGTACACCCACGACCAGATCAAAGCTCCGACAAATGTGAAAATCGTCAGCATCGGATTTGGCGCATGAGCCAACGCAAAAATCACCGCCGTCGCCAGAATCGCAAGATTGATTCTTCGATGTTGCGATTCAATCGCCGCCGTTTCGTCAACGAACAAAAATCGCATGCGGCGGTAAATGAATCCCTGCAGGATGAATTGCTGAGTCAATCCCCACAAAGGCAGGAAAGCGACATTCGTCCAGAAATGCGAAGTGCGATGAATTGAATCGGTGAAATATCCGATGGCCAGGAAGACCGCGCCGAACAACAAAGTCGGCAGCGCCAGCAATCTGGCCGCTCGCCCGAAATGCCGAAACGAAAAACCGATTTCGCGCGCACTTTCGCCGCGCAGGCGAAATGAATTGACGATCAGCGCCAGCGCCAGCAATCCCGGCACAAAAGCCAGCCAGCTTTGGGATGACAGCAGCGGAACAATCACCCAGGTTGTAATAAACACAGAAGCGACGACCGATGCGACTTCCAATCCGGTCACCGCGCGCAGCGAAATTCTCGCGGACGAATCGGAACCTCTGTCGGAACTGCCATTGGTGTCAGGTTGTGTTTGAGCGGCGTGCATAATGGCCAAATTTTTTCGGGCTTTCGTTCTTCACTTTGTTACAAGATCGCTTTCCAGGACGACAAAAGCTATGGCGTGTTCGGGCGCGTGCGACAGCGAAACGTGAGCGCGAGTGATGTTCAGCTCGCTCATCAATTCGGCGGCGCGTCCGTGGAATCGAAGCTGCGGCGCGCCTTCGGTTGATGATATGATCTCGACTTCGTGCCACGCCAGAGCTTTCAACGGCGTGGCTGCGCCGAAAGCTTTTCGCGCGGCTTCTTTGGCGGCAAAGCGCACGGCGTATCGTTCGGCTCTGGCGGATTGAACGGCGAACTGTTCGCAATAATCAATCTCGGATTTGGTGAAAACGCGATTGCGAAAACGTTCGCCGTATTGAGCCAGCGAATCTTTGATCCGATTGATGTCCGTGATGTCTACTCCAATGCCCAAGACCATAATGGCGATTCAAAACCCGATGACCAATTTTTCTTTCCGCCAGCGCGGCGGAATTCAGCTTTTAGTTTGCGAGCCGATTGAACGGCTGGGATTCAAAAACGCTTTCAGCATGCGGCTCGGCGGCGTCAGCCCGCTGCCAGATAATTCGCTCAGCCTGGGCAATTTCAGCCAGGACGAACGCGACAACGTCGTCGAAAACCGGCGGCGATTTCTGGCCGCGCTCGAAGCCGACGGATGGCCGCTGGTGACAGCTAAACAAATTCATTCAGCGGACGTTCGTTCGGTGGCGGACGCCGATGACGCTTTGACCGAACCGCAAGCCGCTGACGCTTTGACGGCGAATGTCGCCAGGATCATGCTGGCGATTCAAACCGCCGATTGCATGCCGATTCTGATTGCTGATGAACGAACGCGCGCGTTCGCGGCGGTTCACGCCGGATGGCGCGGCACGCTGGCGGGCATCGTCGCACGGACGGTTGAGCGCATGCAACAGCAGTATGGTTCGCGCGCCGAAGACCTGCACGCCGCATTCGGCCCGGCCATCTGCGCTGAAGTTTTTGAAGTCGGCGCGGAAGTGCTGGAAGCTTTTCGCCGGCGATACGATTATGCCGAAGAGTTGTTTTCCAAATTGCAGCCGAACGGCAAAGGTCACGTCAATCTGAATCTGGCCAACACCCGGCAATTGATTGACGCAGGCGTTCGGCCAAACAGGATTTACGATTCGGGACTTTGTACTGTGCTTCGGAATGATCTATTTTTCAGTTACCGGCTGGAACGCGGCGCGGAAAAACCTGTCGGCAGATTGATGGGCGTAATCGGCAGGGACGTTTAAGCCCAATAGACTTCAAGAAAATTGAGTTTCACGCAAAGCCGCAAGGCCGCAAAGAATGAAAGACATGGAAAGAAGTAATCCTGTCAAAAAAGGCTTTCCAACTTTTCTTCCTTTTTGGCTTGGCGTTTTTGCGGCTTCGCGTGAGACTTCTTTTGATCTGTAGAAATTCAGGAATGGAGTGATTGCAGTGAAATCGAAATTTTTATTGATCGCATTGATCGTTTTTCTGACGCCGGGACTTTCCGTTCGCGCGCAACAGCCGAATCCGGCGACGCCTGAAAAAGCGGGGGCAGCCGACGGACAGAAA
>CAYRQB010000238.1:3021-9601 GCA_964426025.1 uncultured Heliomicrobium sp. | reverse complement strand
TGGCAGCCGATCAGCAGGCTTTCGATCAACGCCGGTGTGCGTTTCGAGAAAGAAGACCTGCCGTCATTCAACGGTTTCGCTCCTCCGATCAATTTCGGTTGGGGAGACAAGATCGTTCCGCGCGTCGGCGGCGCTGTTGATCTGACAGGCGATGGCAAAACCAAACTGTTCTTCAGCTACGGCCAGTTCACTGATCGTCTGAAGTTCGAATTGCCGCGCGGTTCATTCGGCGGCGATTTCTTCCGTCGCGATTACTTCGAAATTCGCGCCGGCAATCCGCAATACACCTACTACACGCTGCAACGCATTCTGGGTAACAACCAGGACGTGTTGGGCGGCAGATGCCCGATCCCGAACACGACCGGTTTGTCGTTGTGCCAGGCGGATTTCCGCATCGCTTCGAACGATCCGCAAGCGGACATCTTCACCGGCAAGGTTGACCCCGATCTGAACCCGTTCCGTCAGACGGAATTCACCGCCGGATTCGAGCGCGAACTGTCGCGCAACTTCCTGTTGAGCGTTCGTTATTCCTACAAGAATATCAACGACGCGATTGAAGACGCGGGCTTCCCGACTCCTGAAGGCAGCGAAGCCTACATCATCGGCAACCCTGGCAAAGGGCTGCACGCTGAAGTTGCCAAACAGTTTGGCTATACGAAGACCACCACTCCGCAGCGCCGTTACGACGCTCTGGAAATCAAACTCGACCGCCGCTTCTCGAAGAACTACTTCTTCAACGTGGCTTACACTTACAGCCGTCTGTACGGTAACTACTCCGGTCTGGCCAGTTCTGACGAAAACGGACGCACCTCGCCGGGTGTCAACCGCTTCTTCGATCTGCCGCACCTGGGCTTCACCTACGGCGGACAACCGGACAATGGCCGCTTGGCGACCGATCGTCCGCACGTTTTCAACTTCTACGGAGCTTATAACTTCGATTGGTTCGGCGCTGTGAAGAACAACGAGACTCAGTTCTCGATCTTCACCACGGCTCAATCGGGAACTCCCGTCACCAGCTTTGACACGCTGTATGCGGCTTCGGTCGTTTACGGTCGTAATGACCTGGGACGCACTCCCGTTTTCACCAACACCGACTTTGCGATTTCGCATCGCATCAAGTTCGGCAACAGCGAACGTTTCGGCCTGGCATTTGACTTCAACGTGTTGAACATTTTCAACGAAGCCAACGTGCTTGACCTGTTCAGTGATCCGAGCGGAATCAACCCCAGCCCGTCAAGCCTCGGTTTGGCCAGTCTTGATGAGCCGGCTTTGCTCAAACGGTTGCTGACTCAGGGCATTCTGACCGAATACAACGCCTTCCTGAATGATCCGGCAAGCCCGCAGCGCAAGAACACAGCGCTTGGATTGCCCACTTCGTTCCAGGGTGGACGTCAGGTTCGTTTGGGAGTCCGCTTCACCTTCTAAACTGAAGGTCGCAAGCCTAAAAACTAAAAGAGCCTGTCCGGGAAACCGGGCAGGCTCTTTTTGCATGAGGACATTCGTCAGGGTTTGTGATCGTTACTTTTTGTCTTCGGGGCTGATGATTTTGACGTCAGAATCGCGAGTGTCGAAGCGCTTGTAATTGCTGAACTCGAACCAGGCGTCCCAGTTCAAACCGTTGAACAGATTTTCATCTCCGCCGGAATTGATGCGGATCAGGGTTGGCGCCCAAACGCCCGGAGCCAGTCTTTGCATTTGATAAACGAAGTTCAAGGTTGAATCAGGCGAATCCGATTTAACGCCTGAAGAATTTGCTTTCACGCCTTCAATGCGGACCAACGACAATTCAGCCGCGTCAATCCAGATGGTTCCGGACAGATTTTGAATCCAGTCGTGATTCTGTTTCAGTTTGATTCCGGCGCGCGGTTGAAAATCAACGACGATGGTTTCGCGGCCTTCCAACAGCACAGACCGTGGTGAAGAAATTTCGCAAGCGGTGAAAAAGGTTTCAGGATCAATGGTGATAAAAGTGTTGCGTCGCGATTGGCCGCGTTTTTGCGCTGCGCCTTCGATGCTGGCTCCCCAATAACCTATTTCCTGAGCGGTTTCTTCAGTGGACGTTTGTTCCGCGCCTCCATCGCCTGAGTTTTTGATCAGCTCTTCGGTTGCGTGTCTGCGATTGATGTCAATCATGGTGACGGCCAGACGCGATCCGTTCTCTGAAAGTTGAATCAATGCGTGGCGGCCTTTGACCGGATAAGCTTCGTAATCCTGATATTGCTCGCTTTTGATTTTGCCCTTGGCGTTGAGTTGACGGCGGACTTTGCGAAGCGAGTAAGTGTATTCGCCCAGCTTGCCGTACATTTGGATGCCGGATTGTTCGACCTCTTTCATCAGTTCGACCGGCGAAGCCGTAATCGGTTTGAAGGTCTTCAATGCGACCAGCGTCAATTCGCCGACTTTGTCAGAGGCCGTCAACGAACTTGTAATCACCTTGTCGTCGGCGATGGTTTCTTCTTTGCGCGCTTCACCGGTCAGAGTGAAGTCGAAGGATTCTTCAGCAATCCTGTCAGCCTGTTTAACCGTGGCGTGAAATTGATATTTGCCGGGCGAAAGTCCGGCGGTGGGAATTCCGGCTGTGAAAGTGATTCGTCCATTGGCGTCGGCTGGCGGCAATTCAGGGGTCGTCGTCGCAACCAGTTTGTCGTTTTGCAGCAAGTCCAACTTCAGCGCAGGTTTTTCCGGTAACTTCAGATCGGGAAAGATGGAGAGGTGAAAAGATAAATCGCTGCGCGAATCGGCGGAGATGCTGTCTTCCAATTCGGGAATGATCCTTTTGCCTTCGGCTATCAGCGGGTTTCCGTCGTCCGTATTGGCGTCAATGTTTATCTGCTCCGCCTGCTTGACCAGAAACAGACTGCCGGTTTGCAATCCTTCCTGCGTTGGCCGGACGATGAAAATCTGGCGCTGGCCGCTGATGCGGTTGTTTTTCTGATCGTGCGCGACGGCTTCAAGCGTGTAACGTCCGGGCGACAGCCAGAAATGACGCATTACGGTCAGGCTGGAATTCTTGGCCGCTTCAATTGCCGAAGCCGGAATTTCCATTTCGTGCGGTTCGCTGAAACGATGAACGATTTCGCCTTTCTCGTCTTTGATGATCGCCATCAGCGCGAATCTGGCCGGATAGACTTTTCTCTCCCTGTCCGCGTCGTGAATGAAATTCGACAGCGGCAGTTCCATCAGAATGGCTTGATGAACTTCGTTCTGACGCGCTTCAAAATGCAGGGTTGCTGTTTTGAAAGGAAAGTCGTGAGGAACCACAGCGCCGTTCAGTGCCGCCAGCAAAGGCGTTTCATAAGTCAGAACAGGGCGTTTGTTGTTGGTCGGCGGCAAGGCGAAATAACCGTTTCTAGTTTTAGCTTTCAGACCGGAGCGCAGAACCTTGACCGAAATTGAACGGAACTTGCCGTCGTATTCCTGTTTTGTCGGAACGTATGAAATGGCGTAGTAATTGCCGAGTTCGACGCCGATGCGTTTCAAGGCTCCATTCAGGTCGTTGCTGTTGGTGATCAGAAAACCGCCGGTGTCTTCGGTCAAATCGGCCAGCGGGCCTTTTTTGTTCAGTTCTTTATTTCGATCCACGACTTCAAACATATTGAAGTTGGTGGTGATCTGTCTTCGGTTGGCGTAACGGTCGCTGACGCTGAAGGAATCGGCCAGCGCGCTGTTGTAAGTCGCCGTTTCGGGTCTGCGCGTCTGGTTGATGACGGTTGCGGTTTCCAGACGGCTGACCTGATTGCCTGCGCCGACGACCAGATTGCGAATGTTGACGGCATAAAACGAAAGGTTGGCCAGATTGGCTTCGCTGACTGCCGATTTCAAAACTTCGGCGGTTCCTTCGGGCATGTAAAGTCCGTCGGAAAAATACAGCGCCATCTTGCGTCCGGGAACCTGTCTGTGCGCTCTGGCAAAAGGAATCAGAGAAAAGACGTGCAGATTGTTTTTCACTTCCGCAGACATTTTTTCCGAAAGCTTCAATGTGTCCAGGGTCAGTTTGGCCATTTGAGCTTCGCTGCTGGGCGGCGTGTAAAGCGTTTCGCTGATGGAAGACAGCGGAGAAGATTCGGCGGCGATCAATTCCAATTCCGCCGCGATTCGTTTGGAATTTTCGTCAAATGATTTTTCTACCGTGCCGGTCGCGCGTTCGACGGCCTTGCGCAATTTGGCGCGGTCGTTGGTGAATTGTTCGATGACGTAAAGTTTTTGTCCGGCAACCATTACTCTGACCAGCATATCCGGAGTCAGAGAGTTATCAACGAAATTGAACGCCGCTTCGCGCACGGCCTGGACTCGCTGAACCGTCAGATGATCAATGATCAGCGTCACCAGATTCAATTGCGAAGGAGCATTGCCCGCATTTGCTTCGGTTCCGTTATTGTCGCCATTGACTGGCAAAAACTTGGTGAATGTCTGTTTGACGCCGTCTTCGTAAACCTCTATCTCTTCCGGCCTCAAATCCCGCACTGGCCGCCCTTTTTTATCCAGGACGATCACGTCCAGCAAAACCTCGTTGGTTGTGATTTTGACTGATTGCCGTTGTTCCGGCTCGGAAACAGGTTTTTGATTGGATTGCGGTTGGGCTGTTGAAGTGATCGCCAGCAAACAAGACAGCAATGATATACGCAGTTCACGTGCGCTGCAGGTCATAATAAAAATCTCTCCTGAAGCAATTAACTTTATGAAGTCATTGGTTGACGGAAGTCAGCGGAGTTTTGGCGCGAAGCTTTTTGACCAGGGTTTTGATACTTGCTGCGTCGCGAGCATCCGGGGCCAGTTTCAAAAACAATTCCAGTTCGTTGGCGGCGTCGTTATATCGTTGCTTGTCGCTGTAATACTGCGCCAGGTAAAGATGTATGTCCGCCGGAATCGAATTACCGCCCAAGGCATAAGCTTTCTGTAAATGCTGTTCGGAATCGCCGCGTTTGCTTAATTTCCAGTAGGCCAATCCCAGATAAAAAT
Organism: uncultured Heliomicrobium sp.; assembly: GCA_964426025.1. GTDB lineage: Bacteria > Acidobacteriota > Blastocatellia > RBC074 > RBC074 > RBC074. The sequence continues at coordinate 4,642 of CAYRQB010000238.1, read as the reverse complement.
GAGCGAAGGCGGCGTTTGAAGATTCCGGCGCCAGCGTCACTGACCGCCGCAGGCTTTGGGCGGCTTCCTGAATCATATGCAGATGGAAATAGGCGACTCCCAGAGCGTACAGGCAAGGTGCTCCGTTGGGATTGACCTCCGCCGCTTTCTCCAAAGTTTCTTTGGCCTGTTGGTGTTGTTGAACTTTGACATATTCGACTCCCAGACGCTCCAGCGCCTGGTAATAAACTGGGAAAACGGAGATCGCTTCTTTCAGGGAATTGATTCCAGGCTCGGAATTCTTGCCGCCCTCCAATTGTTTGACGGCTCGTTCGTAAATTTTGCGCGCTTTTTCCGGAACGTCCTGCGCAAAGGTGGTTCCGGTGTTTCCGGGCACTGAAGAGCCTTTGTTTTCGATCCTGGTTTTCAGTATGAAATCAATCTGTTCGTAATGCGCTCCGCCATTCGGTCTGAGGGCAACCAGATTCACGCGCGCTGATTGGCCGATGTGCGCTCCATTCGTGTGAACTCTGACGATGAAGGTTCCGGGCGTCAGATTCCTGAAATTGTAATGGCCGGTCGAATCGGTGTAGGTCTGCGCCACGGTCATCTCTACTTCGTTGAGCAATTCAATGCGCATTCGATTCAACGGCTTGCCTTCGGTGTTTGAAACTGTTCCGCTGATCGAGTTCCTGGACTGCCAGACCGAAGACAATCCGGACGGAACAAAACTGACCAGGAAAAGCATCGGTGTGATCAAAAATGAAATGGCGGACATGATACTTCCTCCTAAACCGCGATGGGCAAGAGCCACTTGCAGGACAAATACAAGCAACAGAACTGCAACGACAACTCCTGGCAGTCGTCGTGTTTTGAATCTTTGAAATGTCAGCAGGTTTTGAACAGCAGCAAGCCAGCGAATCAATCAGTGATCGGCAAACGTGAGAAATGAAGCCGATGCGCAATTGTAACAACCGGCGTCGGCCTGTGCCAGTCTGTGCTAGACAAATTGGAAATTGTCGGGTAAGAGAATTGCTGGTTGACATTGAGCCAGACTTGTCTCTCTGAAATCAAATTCTATAAATCGAAAAGTTATGAACTACTCGGAAATAGTCGAAGCCGAAGGCCACCTGGTGGATTCGCAAATTCTGTCGAAAGTCATGGATCGCGTCATCGAATGCGGCGCGGTTTACGAAGTCCTGAATTTTCGTCTTGGCCGTACCAACGACGAATTTTCCAAACTGCAATTGCGCGTCATCGCCCCCAGCGAAGAGGTTTTGAACAAAACGCTGGAAGAATTGATCGAACTCGGCTGTTATCAAAAACAACTTCACGATGTGACGCTCAAACCCGCGCCGATGGATCGCGTCGTGCCGGAAGATTTCTACTCGACGACCAATCACAGAACGTTTGTTCGGCTTGATGGCAATTGGCTTGAAGTCGGCAAACAGCGAATGGACGCAGTGATCGTCATCAGCGATGCAGTACCGGGAGCGGTAGCGACCGGGTCAAACAGCGATGCAGTACCGGGAGCGGTAGCGACCGGGCCAAACAGTGATGCAGTACCGGGAGCGGTAGCGACCGGGCCAAACAGTGATGCAGTACCGGGAGCGGTAGCGACCGGGTCAAACAGTGATGCAGT
>CAYRQB010000238.1:0-2921 GCA_964426025.1 uncultured Heliomicrobium sp. | reverse complement strand
GGTAGCGACCGGGTCAAACAGTGATGCAGTACCGGGAGCGGTAGCGACCGGGTCAGCTTTGAAAGTCGAATGCCGCAAACTGCGCGATGTCAAACAGGGCGATCAGATTGTTTGCGGCGCTCACGGCATTCGCATCCAGCCGGAATTCAAAGAGCGCGACCGTCTGGGATTCGCGTTTATGGCCAACGAAATTTCTTCTGAACGTCGCACTGAAACCGCCGTCCGCAAAATCGCCGAGATGATGCGACAGGTCAAAGCCGAAAGCGGACGCATAGTTTTTGTCGCTGGCCCAGTCGTCATTCATACTGGAGGCACGGCGGCTTTTTGCGAAATCATCCGCCGAGGTTTTGCCGACGCTTTGCTGGCCGGAAACGCCATCGCGGTTCATGACATTGAGCATCAATTGTTCGGCACTTCGCTGGGCGTAGACCTGGAGCACGGCAACCCAATCGAAGAAGGCCACAAAAACCACATGCGGGCGATCAACACCATCAACAGCTACGGTTCGATTCGCGGGGCGGTCGAAGCAGGCGTGTTGAAACAAGGCGTCATGTACGAATGCGTCAAAAACAATGTGCCGTTCGTGCTGGCGGGTTCCATCCGCGATGACGGCCCGCTGCCCGACACGGAAATGGATTTGATACAGGCTCAGGAAGAGTACGCAAAGCAAATCGAAGGCGCGAAAATGGTGATTTGCTTGTCTTCGATGCTGCATTCCATCGGCGTAGGCAACATGACTCCGTCATGGGTGCGCATGGTCTGCGTGGACATCAACCCGGCGGTGGTGACTAAACTTTCAGATCGAGGGTCGGCGCAAACCGTCGGCGTGGTAACCGATGTGGGAACGTTTTTGAACTCGCTGGCTCAACAGTTGAAAGACTGAAATTGGGAGGAATGGCCGTGATTGAATTGATGAAACAAACAAGAGTGGTTCTTGCCCTGATTGTCATCTTTATGCCCTCGTGGGCGCAGAATCCAATAACTCCAAGCGCCGACCGAGTGCGTGAGCGATACACAAAGTATGAGTATCAGGTTCCGATGCGCGACGGCGTGCGATTGTTCACTTCAATCTACGTCCCCAAAGACACTTCAAAGCCTTATCCGTTCCTGCTGACGCGGACGCCGTACAGCGTAGCCCCGTATGGTATTGACCAGTATCGAGCTTCGCTTGGCCCGTCGGAGCATTTTGAAAAAGAAGGCTTCATCTTTGTTTATCAGGATGCGCGAGGCCGCTACATGTCCGAAGGAGAGTTTCAGCAAGTCCGTCCGCACGTTCCAGCCAAACGTTCCAACAAAGACATTGACGAAAGCACTGACGCTTACGACACCATCGAATGGCTGCTGAAAAACGTTCCGAACAATAACGGCAGAGCCGGAATGGTCGGCGTATCGCAGCCAGGCTTTCACGTCGCGGCCAGCATGATTGATTCGCACCCGGCGCTGAAAGCCGCTTCGCCGCAAGCTCCAACTGCCGACTATTACATCAACGACGATGTCTATCACAACGGAGCTTTCATGTTATCGGCGAACTTCGGTTTTTACTCTGGCTTTCGTCCGCGCGGAAACAAACCGGAGCCGCCCAAGCCTCGAACCCAATTCGACATGGGAACGCCCGATGGGTATGACTTCTATTTGAAGTTGCCGTTGCCGATGTCCGAATGGAATCAGAAGCTGTTCGGCGGTGAAGCCACTTACTGGCAGGAAATCATTGACCATCCGAATTACGACGAATTCTGGCAGAAACGTTCGCTGTGGAAGTTTATGAAGAACGTCAATTGCGCCGTGCTGAACGTCGGCGGATGGTTTGACGCTGAAGACCCAATGGGGCCGTTTCACATTTACCGCGCCGTCGAAAAGGAAAATCCCAGAACAGAAAACATGCTGGTGATGGGGCCGTGGTCGCACGGAGGTTGGGGCAGAGGCGACGGCGACAAACTCGGCAACGTGAACTTCGCGGTGAAAACCGGAGCGGTGTTCCGCGAACAAATTCAGTTCGAGTTTTTCATGCGCCATTTGAAAGACAAGAAAACGGAATTGCCCGAAGCGTTTATGTTCCTGACCGGTTTGAACGAATGGCGGCGATTGCCCGCATGGCCTCCGGCAGAAGCCAAGCCGATGACGCTATTTTTCAACGCCAGCGGTCGGCTGACGACAGACGCGCCAACGGACGCCAACGTTTTTGATGAATACATCAGCGATCCGAATCGCCCCGTGCCGCATTTGGGTTACATCAACCGAGGTTTCACGGGCGATTACATGACCGAAGATCAGCGCCACGCGGCTCAGCGACCGGATGTGCTGGTTTACGAAACCGAGCCGTTGACCGAAGACCTGACCATTGCCGGGCCGATCAAAGTCAGTCTGAACGTTTCTACCACTGGCACTGATTCGGACTTCGTCGTCAAAGTGATTGACGTGTATCCCGGCGATTTTCCGCAACCGCAGCCCGCTGCCGGTCAGCCGCTTCCATCAAACGCCGTGAAGATGGGCGGTTATCAACAACTGGTGCGCGGCGAACCGTTTCGCGGCAAGTTCCGCGCTTTGAACGTCCTGAAGCCTTCACGCCCGGCAAACCGGCTTCGATCAAGTTCGACATGCCGGACGTGTACCACACCTTCCGCAAAGGCCACCGCGTGATGATCCACGTCCAGAGCAGTTGGTTTCCGCTGGTAGACCGCAATCCGCAAAAGTTCACAGACATTCCCAAAGCCAAAACCGAAGACTTCCAGAAGGCCACGCAGCGCGTTTACCGTTCGCGAGAAATGAATTCTTCAGTGACGGTGCTGGTGGAAGGAAGGGCATTATCTGTGACGGGCAAGCAATAAAGAGAGAAGATAAATCCAACCACAAAAAACACAAAAGGCACAAAAGCGAAATTACTTTTGTGCCTTTTGTGTTTTTTGTGGTTAAAAACGGATGTC
>CAYRQB010000237.1:0-9628 GCA_964426025.1 uncultured Heliomicrobium sp. | reverse complement strand
GAAAGCGGCGAAGCCAGAAACAATACCGGTCCGGCGGCTTCTTCAGGCGTGCCGGCGCGTCCGAGCGGAATGAAGTTCATGGCCATCTGTCGCATCTGATCGGGAATGCCAAGCTGGATTTCGTTTTCGCCGACGTGAACCGGCGACTGAGTTTCTTTGGCGGCTGTCAGACGGGTTTCGATAAAACCGTAAGCCACGGCGTTGACGTTGATGCTGAATCGTCCCCATTCTTTAGCCAGTGTTTTGGTCACGCCGACTATGCCCATTTTTCCGGCTGAATAATTCACCTGACCGGGATTGCCTGCCACGCCCGAAGTCGAAGAAACGTTGATGATCTTCCGATGAACGCGGCGGCCTTCGGCCATTTCCTGTTTGGCGGCTTCGCGCATGTACGGCGTGGCCGCGCGAATGATGCGAAACGGCGCGGTCAGATGAACTTCGATCATCGCATCCCACATTTCGTCCGTGACGTTTTGAATCACTCCGTCCCAGGTGTAACCGGCGTTGTTGACGATGATGTCCAGTTTGCCGAATTCCTGAACGGCGGTTTGAACCACTTTTTCCGCGAAATCCGGCGCGGTTACGCTGCCGACGCAGGCCGTGGCGACTCCGCCCGCGGCATTGATCGAATTGATCACGCCTTCAGCGGTTTCTCCGTCAAGATCGTTGACCACGACGTGAGCGCCGTGTTCGGCAAACAAAGTGGCGACGGCTCGGCCAATGCCTCTGCCCGATCCGGTGACAATTGCAGACTTTCCTTCAAGAAGCTTCATTCGTATCCCCTATTTTGAATTGCCCGGTCGCTACCGCTTCCGGTACTGAACCTGTTCACATTGTTCCGCGAATGATTCCGCCGTCAATTTGCAGCGAAACGCCCGTCAGATAGCTGGCTCGTTCGGAAGCCAGAAAAGCCACGACTTCGCCGACTTCGCGCGGTTCGCCCAGACGCCTGAGCGGAATTTCTCCGGCGAGCTGTTTGAAATAATCTTCGTAACTGATTCCATGCTCTTTAACTCGCACGTCGGCGATGGCGTATTGGCGGTCGGTCAGAATTTGTCCCATCAAAACGGCGTTGACCGTGATGTTATCCGGCCCCAACTGATTGGCCATCGTTTTGGTCAAACCGGACAGCCCGGCGCGAAGCGTGCTGGAAATGGTCAGTTCGTCAACCGGCTGTTTGGCCGCAAGCGAAGTCAGATGAATGATTCTTCCCCACCGTCGTTGCTGCATTCCGGGAACGACCAGCCGCGACAACCTGACGACGTTCATCAAGGTTGATTCGACTCCGGCCAGCCATTGCTGGTCGGTCAATTGCATAAACCGGCTGACGGGCGGGCCTCCGGTGTTTGTGACCAGAATGTCCACCTGACCGAATTTTTCCGACGTTTGCCGAAACCAGTTTTCCAGATCGTCGGTCGAAGAAACATCTGCGACGACGGATAAAACCTCGCCCGCTTCGGCGATTTCGGCGCGAGCCTTTTCCAGGCTGTCGGCATTGCGCGAACAGATGGAAAGCCTGCAACCTTCCTGTGCCAAGGCCAGCGCGCAGGCTTTGCCAAGGCCTTTGCTGGCCGCTGAAACCATTGCCACGCGGCCTTTCAAACCTAAATCCATTTTGTCTTCTCCTGAAAATTATTGTGGCGAAACTTGCGCGGCGTTTTCTTTCCTCAACCAGACCTGATGCTGGCCGAATCGCCGCGCTTCAAAATAATTTTCCCGGATGTAGTTATCAAGTTCCGCGGCTCCGATCTTCGGCAGGTTTTTCAGGAAATCCTTTTTCACCGCCTCCAAAATCTGGTCGGAAAACAATTGCTTGATAACGATCAGCGGTATTTTCTTTCGTTCCAGGTCGCCAATGATCTCGCGCTGAATCGGCGCGGTGTCGGTAATCGCCGGATGAAGTTCCTGATATCTGGTGGCGACAGGGCGATTGAGAATGAAGTAAAGCATGACGTCGTTAAACACAACCACATCGTGTCTGTGCAAACCGGCGAATATTGGCTGGTCGGCTGAAATGTTCGCATTCACAAAAGCCGACAGCTCCGACAAATTGCGCGCGTCTTCTGAAGGAAGTTTGAAACCGGAAACTTTCGGCAAACTCAGCACGGTTGTTGGGACTCCGCGCCTGCTCCAGATTTTGTAGGCGGGAGCAGCCATCAACGAAAGTAGCCAAACGCTTGCCAGCGCCAGCGCGAACAGACGGCTGAAAGTCGCCGCCTTTGAAAAATATTTCCGCCTGGCGAACTCCCAGAAGATCGCTCCCAGAAAAGAACCGTAGACGGTCATTGAGATGATATGTGTGTTGATCTGGACGTGAGCCGCCGTGTAATGGAAAAAGTATGCCAGCAGGAATGTCGCGCACAACGCCAGACGATCCGCTCCGGTATTTCGGAATGCCGAGCCAATGGCGACGAAACCCGAAACAATCAGCAACAACGGCATGGCGAAGATCACATATCTGCACAGGTTTTCCAGCGTCTTCAATCGCGAAGCATCGAAAATCGTAAGAGGTGAAAGGCTTGGATAACTTTCCGGCCTTGCGTATCGGAAATCGGTCAAAGGAAAAACAACCAAATCCTGAACCATCTCCGGCCAGGCTTTCACGGCAAAGAATGTGAAGACCGGAAGCGCGATTATCGCCACGCCCGCGCTGTAAATTCCAAGCTTTGACAACAAGGAACTGGCCGTCGCCCGCCTGCCCGCAAATCGCTCAGCGAAATGATGAACTACCAACCCGGTGACAATCGCCAGAGCTGTGTAAGCTCCAATGTCGTGTTTGAAGACAACCGTCGCTCCGGTAGCAAATCCGGCCATCAATAAAAATTTGCGGCGACCATCTTTGTAAAACCGTGCGATGCAGTTCAATCCCAACAATATGAACAGAATTGAGGTCGGATAACTTCCCAGGTTTTTGTGATAACCGGTATTGTAAATTGCCGCCAGAAAGATAATCGCACAAACAAGAGCGACAGGCTTTTCAACTTCCAAATTACGAACCAGCAGATAACAAAGGCTGGCAGCCGCGGCGCAAATCACCGAAGCCGAAACTGCTTCGGCCAGATAATGCGTCCCGAATATTTTGTACACCAAAGCCAGAAGGTAAAATTGTCCCGGAGCATACATCGTCCAGAAGTCGCGATAGGGCAGGTCTCCGGCCAATACTCTTTCGGCTCCGACAGTCGAGACCCCTCCTTGAAGGCCATTTCGCCAGTCCAACAAAAGCGCCACGATCGCGACCACGAATAAGGTCAGGGTATGGATGAAGTCTTTACCGCGTTCGCGTTTCAGCATGTTTGAACCTGTGGCTTCAGCTTTTGATTGAATTGAAATCGAAGTCAGACGGAAAGTAATGCAAGGCGAGATGATGAACAAAAACGGCCACGAAGCCAAGCAGAACGATTAAATCCTGCGTGTCTTCGTGGCCAATGGACTTAAGCCGAATGAAGCAGAAATCCGATGTTTAGAAATTAAATCTGACGTTGAAATCGAACTGACGAGCCGGGCCAGAACTGCTCGGAATTCCGAAGAAGGCCGATCCCAACGTTCCGCTGTAGTTATTAAAATTGACGCGATTGATGATGTTGGTGACACGAACTTGCAGCGTCAGACTGAAGCGCGAGCTTTCATTGCCGCCAAATCCGCCAGGACCGCCAAATCCGCCACGTCCGCCAAATCCACCGCCGCCGCGTCCGCCGCGTCCGCCGCCGCCTGCATCGCCACCACCTTGGCCACCTGCCTGAGCATTACTATTGCGCGCTCCGCCGAAGCCAATGGTTTTACTGAGATCCATACTGAGATTGAAATTGCCCGGTCCCTGCGCCGTAACGCCATTCGGATAAGTCTGTCGCAAGAAATCGCTCAGCAGAATTCTTCCGGTGTTGCCCGTGCAGGTTTTGCCAGGAGGGCAAATCAAGCGATTGAATTGCGCAGTTCCGTAAAGCTCAGGTGAAAGATCGGAATTGCGCTGAATCGGACGCCCGTCCAAACCAATCGGACGATCAGTGATTTGGCCGTCGCGGTTGTCATCCAAACCGGTCAGGATGTTGAACGGAGAGCCGGACGAACCATTGACCGTCGTTCCCAACCTGAACCCGCGCGGCAAATTCCAGAATCCGCCGGTAAAGAAATTATGACGACGGTCTGCGGTTGAACGTCCCCATTCGCTGATCAAATTGTAGTTGTCAGCCGGACTTCCTTCGCCATTCGATCTGATCCAGGAAAGCGTGTAACCGCCGAACATAATCAGATTTCCCATCCGGCGATTGAAGTTGAACCGCAGTTGGTTGCTGGTTGAAAGCGCCGAAGCTTCATATTGGAAAACCTGTCCCAGCGCCGGATTCGGACGGCTGAAACCGGTTGGACTGGTCGGGTCTGGAATCGGCGCATTGATATTTCGCGTGCGGAATTGATTGATGCCGCGCGAAAAAAGATAAGTCACAGTGCCAACCAGCCCTTTGGGTAATTGCTGTTCCAACGACAGGCTGGCATTCACGTCGTAAGGAATCTTCAGGTTCGGTTCCAACGGACGCACGGTGTTGCTGCTGTTCAGTATCAACTGGGCTTCATTCAGTCTGAGAGCTTCTGCGGTGGTGTTGGCGAAAATCGCATTTCGAACCAGATAGCTCTGTTGTAACTGATTGCCGCCGATGGCAAAGCGAAGCGAGTTTTCAAAAGTGGTATTTCGCAAACGGTCGAAGAAAATGCCGCCGCCGCCGCGAATCGTCGTTTTGCCGCTCTTGAACGGCGACCAGGCGATTCCCAGACGCGGAGCCAGATTCAATTTGTCCGGCACGTGCTGCTGGAATTCGTGACGCAAACCAAACGACAATGTGAACGTAGGTTTGATCCGCCAATCATCGCCGACAAAATACGAACCGCGGAACATCGAATATTCCAGGTCGGGATTGCCGCGATTGATCGTGAACTGTGTGGCGCGAGCCGCCTGATTGGTCGGATCGGTCAATGCCAATCGGTATTGGTCCAGCGACGAAAAAGTGAAAGTGCCGTTGAAATTGCTGCCGCTGACATCGGCGTAACTTTCACGTTGCAACTGGACGCCGCCTTTGATCGTGTGCTTGGCGCCTTTGCTGGTGTAAGTCAGGTAATCCTGATACTCGAGCTCTGTCGTTTCGGTCGTGTTCGGACAACAGGTTGAACCGCCGCCGCTGAACGCATCCAGCACGTTGATCGCTACACCCTGGAACAAAGCGATTTGATCGCTGTTGTCGCGCGAAAACTGGAAGCGCGCTTCGTGGATCGTCTTCGAGTTGATGATCCAGGTTTCAGAAATGCGCAGGTTGTGGCCTGAGCTTGTTCGATCCGATCCGCGCTCGGGCAGCAAGTTGTTGGAACCGCCTCCACCGCCTCCACCGCCGAATCCGCCAAAGCCACCGCCTCCACCGCCAAATCCGCCTCCGCCGCCGCCGAATCCACCACCAAAAGCACGAACAGCAAATTCCTGATTCATGCTTTCTGAGGCGCGATAGCTGTAAAAGGTGTTGAGCGTGTTTTTGTCGTTGAGCAGGTAATCGGAGCGAAAGCCGATGTTGTAATTGACGCTTTCTGTCGGGACATTGGCAATGAAATCTCCATTGAGCGTCTTGGCGAATGTGTTATTCGTGCCGTCGGTCGTATTGCGATCAAGGAAGACCGTGGCCGACATGCGTTTCTTGATGATCGGGCCGCCGAAGTTGAAATTGTAACGGCTCAATTGCTGGTCGGGTCTGACCAAAGCGAAAGCATTGCGAGCGTCGAGAGCCGAATTGCGATAGCCCCATCCGCCGCTACCACGCCAACGATCGTTGCCGGGTTTGGTGATGATTTCCACACGGCCAAAGCCCGGATTCGAATATTCAGCCGAAAAGGGATTCTGATTGATTCTGATCTGCAGGATTGCTTCTTTCGGTGGCAGTCGTCCGCCGCTGAAACCGTCAACGATGATGTCGGCTCCGTTGCCGTTACCGCTGGAAGCCGTCGGCCCCGCCAGCATGTTCAGATATTCGCGCAGGTCGTCTTCATTGTCCGGCAGGTTTTTGATGAACTCTTCGGACAAAACCGTCGCGTTCATGTTCTCGTCCGGGTTGGTCGAAACGCCCACAGTGTTTGCCGAAACATCTGTCACGATATTGACCGCCGCAACCAGCATGGTCAGCGTCAAAGTCGGTTGTTCCTGCGGCACTTTGAGTTCGTTGTTGAAATAAGGTTGAAAACCTTCGTAAGAACTGGTCAGAGTGTAAATGCCCGGCGGAACATTCGGGATTGAAAATTCACCAGTGACTCCGCTCTTTATTTTGCGCTCTCTGCCGTCTTTGCCGGTCAAGACGACATCGGCATTCGGGATCACTGCTCCCAATTCGTCAACTACTGTTCCGCGAACTGTGCTGTTTTGCGCCAAGCCGCTGGAAGCCATTGCCGTTGCGGCCAACAAGGCCACAAACAGGGCGATCAGGTTCTGCTTAATTCGGTTCTTCATATTATTTATTTCGCTCCTCAATTCCTTCTCCACAAGGGTTAAAAGGTTTGGCGTTTTGATTTACTTATTACTGCTTTCTGTCATTCGGATTGCGAAGGCCGGAACACCAAGGCGTTGCCTGCTCCAATTAACCTTCACGGCGTTTAAGACGAAGGCTTGTTAAAAGCAGTTTCAGAAAAAAAGCCTTTCACAGGAAGCTTGAATTCATTCGTCTTTCAACTCGTCGCCGCGCTTGAATCGCTTGCGGGCAACGATTCTTTCAGACGGCGAGGAAGTGTGTATGGTCACACCATTTTCTTTGACAGCTTTCGGGCTATGCCGTAGCTTACTGGCCTCAATTATCTTTTTTATCCACCGACACAGTCAGGAGAAAAACCAGTGACCAACATTGTTCGCATTACACGCGGAGACAATCCTTACCAGCGCGAAGTTCAGGGAAAGGCGAACGAGCCGATCACCGTCGCCGCCCTGCTGGATCGCAGCCGCGCATTGCTGGGCGTGCGCGATTTGAGTTATTCGCTGGAAGAAATTTACGACCGGTTGGAACACAACGCGCCGCGCATTGCCGTCATCGGCGGATCGCCCGATCATCCGGCGCACATCATGGATCCTGAAACTACGGCTCGCGCCGCAATTCGCATCTGGCAAAACGGCGGAGTTCCCTTCGCTTTTTCAACTCCTGTGCTGTGCGACGGCACTGCGCAATCGAACACTGGAATGTGTTATTCGCTGGAATCGCGCAACGCTATGACTACGATGATCGTCAACCAGATGGAAGCCCAGAGTTACCACGGAGCTTTCGTCATTCAAGGATGCGACAAACAACCATTGGCGGCTGTTGCAGCGTTGGCGGCGTTGGATGTCACGCGGCGAGCGAGAGGCGATGCTCACGTGTTCGCCACATTCGCACCTGCGCACGTGCTGAAAGGCGGAACTATTCCCGACGATCTGCGCGACGAAATCGAAGCCGTCGCGGTCAAAGCCGAAACGAACAATCATCAGGACATCGCCGACGATTTGCGCGATGCGCTGGCCTACGTTCTGCAATGTTCGTCCAACACACAGTTTCAGGGAGTTTTCATCCGCGCTGTCGCCGCCGGAATCATCAATCACGATCAACACAAAGATTTTGAAAAACGACTGGCCGTCAACACCTGCGACGGCAAAGGCGGCATCTGCGCCTTCAACGGAACTGGCAATTCGTCGCGTCACGTGGTTTCTGCTCTGGGACTGGTTCATCCGTCGTTGGAACTGCTGACAGAACCTCCGAATCAGGAACAGGTCAACAAATCGGTTGATGCTTTGTTCGCCATCTGCAACAACCCGGACTACTCAGTCTCGGAAATGGTCAAAGCCAACATCGAAAACTGCGTCCGCATACATTCGACCACTGGCGGTTCGACAAATCTGATGATGCACATAGTTTCGGCCTTCATTCACGCCGGAGTTGATTTTTCCATCTGGGATTACGACCGCATCCGCCGGGCAGCGCCTGTTCCTGATTTGTTCAATTACAGCCTGACGCAGGGACGGACGATCTTTGAACTTGCTCAGCAATGCTGTTCGGGTCAGATTCGCGGCATGGAAACCGTGATGTACGAATTGACGCGCAATGGAGTGCCGATAGAAGCCAGCGCGCCGACCGTCACCGGCTCGACCTGGCGAGAGCGGCTTTCAGACACCAGCAATCTTTCCGCCGAAGGCGTCACCAACAACCCGATCATACTGAGCAAACCGCGACGGGCTTTCAGCGGAGTGGACGTGCTGACCGGCAATTTCTTCGATTCGGCGGTCGTCAAAATCAGCGGAATGCCCGACGCGCTGCTTGACGAATTCGACACCAGGCTGGCCGTGGTTCTTTATTTTGAAAACGAAGACGACGCCAACCACAGCCTGCTGGACGACGGTTATCTGGATTCGATCAAAAACAACGAATCAATCAATCACGCCGATCTGCTGCGAATTTACGAGCACAACGCAAACCAGAAACCTGACGCCCGAATCAATGCTTTCACTCGCGAAGAGTTGTTCGATCATTTGCTGCACGAACACATCATCAAATTCGCCGTCGTCATCAGCGGTCAGGGACCCGAAGCTTACGGCATGCCGGAAATGTTCACGCCCATACAACACATCAACGCCAACCGCCATTTGAAAAAGCTGGCGATGGTTTTGACCGATGGGCGGTATTCCGGAGTCAGTTATGGAGCGGCCATTGGCCACATCTCCCCCGAAGCCAAACGCGGCGGGCAAATCCTTTACCTGGAAACCGGCGACTTACTGCAATCGAATCTGCGCGCACGCAATATCACATTGATTGACCGCGCCGTTTTGCGCGAGCGCGGTTCAGTGGTTGAATATGCTGGCGATCTGACAAATGAGCGGAAAGAACTTGGCGAAGAGCGGTTGCGGAGAATCAATCAACGGCTGCAAGCCGTCGTCCCAACCAACCGCATGCGCGACGTGACCGACGCCTCGCGCGGAGTCGTCCCGAACTCCGTAGCCGAATGCGCCCTGCAACCATACATCGAATTCGCCAACCGCAACCTGGCAATGGCCGGCGATTGAAGAAAGCAAACTATGGAAGGCAAAAGAACAATCAATTCAATCGAACTGAGCAATGTCTTTTCTTTTGGCATTGAAGGTCAAAAAATCGAATTGCAACCGTTGAATGTACTGATCGGGCCAAATGCGGCAGGCAAGTCAAACTTTATCGAAGTCTTCCGGTTACTTCATGCACTGCCGACAAATTCAGAAAAGGTTATTATTGAGGGGGGTGGCGTAGACGAGTGGTTGTGGAAAGGTCGTGACCGTGGACCGTTTGCATGGATTCGCTTGAATTCTGACCAGGCAAAATATGACTTGAAATTTTCTAAAGTCGGATTTCGCTGGGAGATTACACATGAATTTCTTGATATTTCAGAGCCACATCACGGGATTACAAGAAATAGTGACTATTCACCCAAAGCTTCGCTGCTGGCCTATGTAAAAGATGACCGTGAGGTAACGTCGTTCGCAGACATGCTCTCCTCTATCGGTATTTACAAGGAATGGAGTAACAGCCGCTTTTCTCCTCTTAAGTCTTCTCAACGTCCTGATCACTCTAGCCATCCACTTCATGAAGATTTAAGTAACTTCGGTTTGGTGCTTAACAAT
>CAYRQB010000236.1:0-9722 GCA_964426025.1 uncultured Heliomicrobium sp. | reverse complement strand
CTCAACGCGTTCGCCGCGAAATGCCGGTGGTTTCCATCGTCGGTTACACCAACGCAGGCAAAAGCACTTTGCTGAACGCGCTGACCAACAGCACAGTCACAGCCGAACAGCGAATGTTCGCCACCCTTGATCCGACCAGCCGCCGACTGCGATTGCCGCAGGAACAGGAAATCATCGTCAACGACACCGTCGGTTTCATACGCGATTTGCCGAAAGATTTGCTGGCCGCATTCAAAGCCACGCTGGAAGAGATGGAACAATCCGACCTGCTGGTTCATCTGGTGGACGGCGCCAGCCCTCAACTTGAAAACCAGATTGCCTCGGTCAATCGCATTCTGGGCGATTTGCAATTGGACGCGATTCCGCGCCTGCTGGTGTTTAACAAAATGGATTTGGCCGACAGCGAAGAACTGGAAAACCAATGCGAGGTTTACAACGCCATAGCAATCTCTGCCATTGATCGCCGCTCGCTGGACACACTGGTCAACGAGATCAGTGCGCGTTTGAATCCGGAGCCGACTGAATAGATGGTTTGTGGCGAACGACCAGGATTTGTATTGAACGCCTTTCTCGGCCAGCATCAATTGTTATCGGCAATCAGCCGGACAAAACTTACATGGACTTAACGCCTAGCTAATCTCGACTTAACCGCTGACGGGTAAAATCCGCATTCTGGAAACTGATTTTGTCCAATCACCATACAAAACCGTCATAGTGGAGCTTGTTTTTCAAACATGCAGATGGCAGATTTCTATCCGACCGAAACGATTATCCACGCGCTGGCGCAGCCCAGCCAGGAACTGAATTCGTCACCAGAGGAAGTTATGAGGAATTTGCCGGAACCGGCATTGAACGAATTGCGCGACCACGTGCTGTTGATGGGCGGCGAAGTCGAACGCGCGATTGACGAAGCGACCCGAGCGCTGATCGAACGCGACACCGACCTGGCCGAACAGGTTTTGCGCGATGATGACCGCGTTGATTCGCTGGAACTGGAAGCCGACCAGCGCTGTGTTCATTTGCTGTCATTACAATCAACCGCCGCGCAAGACCTGCGGCTGGTCGTGACCGCGATCAAGATCACGCCGATTCTGGAACGCATTGCCGATCACGCCTGCAACATTGCGCGAGCGGCCATCTATCTGAATGACGAACCGCAACTGAAACCTTATTTCGATCTGCCGAAGATGAGTTGGATGGCGTGCGAAATGCTGCGATTGTCTTTGGACGCTTTTGCGGCGGCTGACGCAGATGCCGCGCGCGCTGTGATTGCTCGCGATGACGAAATTGACAGGCTTTATGACCGAATCTTTCACGAACTGCTCGACCGCATGTCTAAAGACCCGGCTTCGGCTGGCCGCGCCGCGCGCCTGCTGATGGTGGCCAAACATCTGGAGCGCATCGGCGATTACGTCACGGATATTTGCGAACTGATCGTTTATATGAAAGAAGCCATGGTCATCAAACACAGCCAGATTGTCCGTTGAATGCCGACACACATCAAAGTGAGTAGTTCGACATTCCGCAATTCCCAGGAAGAGTTATGAAACCATTCATACTAATCATCGAAGACGACCCGGACATAGCCGAAAGCATTCGCTACAACCTGGAACGCGAAGGAGCTTTTCAGGCTCAAGTCGCCCTGACCGGCGAAGAAGGTTTGAACATCGCCCTGGGCAAAGGACAGGTTCGCCGTGGCGCCGATGGCCTGATTCCAACACCAAATTTGATCATCCTGGATTTGAATTTGCCGGGAATGAACGGATTTGAATTGTGCCGCCGGTTCCGAACCGAAGAAGTGACAAGGCAAACTCCGATCATTGTGCTGACCGCTCGCACCGAAGAAGGCGACAAGGTGCGCGGTTTGGATTTGGGCGCGGACGATTACATGACAAAACCTTTCAGCGTTCGCGAACTTGTCGCGAGAGTTCGCGCCGCGCTCCGCCGTTCCGGTTACGAAGCGCAAACGCCCAAGCTGTACGACGACGGAATGCTGAAGATTGATTACGCTGATTTCGCGGTCTTCTGTCAGGAGCAAGCGATCAAGTTGACGCGCAAGGAATTCGCCTTGATTGCCATACTTTCGCGCAACAAGGGCCGGGTCGTTCCGCGTGAACAACTGCTTGACCAGGTTTGGGGATTGGAATATTACGGCGAAGCGCGCACGCTGGACGTTCACATCAGCGGGCTTCGCAAAAAACTTGGAGCTTGCGGCAACTGCATAGAAACCGTAATCGGCATCGGCTATCGCTTTCGCGGCTGCGCAGAGTTGAGCGAAGCGGCGAACGCCTGAAGTAAAAAAGCGGGAAACAGACAGAAGGGAGACGCGGAGAATTGCAAAACTCCGATCTCCCTTTATCATTGTCGTCAGGCTTTAATTTCCGATAACAGATGAAATTCCGACGCAACAAAATCATTCTGGCCACAATCCTGATGGTTGCTTTTTTTGCGCTGTACGAAACCATCAAGACAGTGCTTTTTCCGGCGATGAATGTGGTCACATCGCATTTCGTTTCGACGATTGTCGTCGGTGTTATCACGATCGTCATCGCCTATTACGTCTTTCGCCAGCAAACTCATTTGCTCGACGAACTGGATATTGGCAATCAACGATTGCGCGAAGCGTTGATCAAATCCGAACGCGACGAAAATCTTCTGCGCTCGATTTTGGCTTCGGTCGCCGAGGGTCTGGTCATCACCGGACGAAATTCCGAAGTTTTGATGATCAATGACGCCGCTCGCGGCCTTTTCGGATTGGGAGCCAAACCGATCATTCGTCTGACAGACATCAGTCGCGATCCGCAAATTCATCGCACCTTTGCCAAAGTCATGACGACAGGACAACGAGCAGAAGTCAGATTGGAAATTCGCTCCCTGCCTGCATCGCAAGACAAACGTATTCTCAGATTGCACGCCGCGCCTTTGCGATTGAACGACGGCCAGATTGACGGCGTGGTCAGCGCCTTCATTGACATCACCAAACTGGAAATGCTGGAACGCATACGGCAGGAATTTCTGTCGAATGTCTCGCACGAATTGCGAACTCCGCTGGCGGCAATCACGGCTTATACCGAAACACTGATTGACGGCGGACTGGACGACGCCGATAACAGTTTGCGATTCCTGCACACGATTCATCGCAACGCCGAGCGCATGCGAGCGCTGGTTAACGACGTGGCGGAACTGTCAGCCATCGAATCGGGCACAGTCACTTTGTCGCCTGAGCCATTGCCGTTGCATCAATTCGTCAACGATGTTTTAACCGGGCTGGCTCCGCGCGCTGCAGAACACGGGGTCAGGTTTGAAAATCAGGTGAGCGAGGATTTTTATGTCATCGCCGATCGTCGCAGGCTGGAACAGATAATCATCAATCTGGTGGACAACGCCATCAAATTCAATCATCCGGGCGGCAGCGTCATTCTGTCGGCAGAAAACGACGAAGACGGTCAGCACAAAATCATTCGCGTTTGCGACACCGGACCGGGCATTCCCGCCGAACATTTGCCGCGCGTCTTTGAGCGGTTTTACCGCGTTGATCGCGCGCGTTCGCGCGAAGTCGGCGGAACCGGACTGGGATTGGCCATCGTCAAACATCTGTCGCGCGCTCACGGCGGCGAAGCTTTTGTCAAAAGCGAAGTCGGCGTCGGCAGCGAATTTTCGATCAAACTTCCCAAACTGCCTCTTGCGATTCCACCTGACGAAATGGCTTCGATTGCAAAACCGGTCGTCAATCAAAATTCCGCCGTTCGGGTATAAATCAAACTGGAAAACATTTAGACAGGATTTACAGGATTCAACAAGATGAACAGCAGCTACGACGGAACAGGTCTGATGCCAATCCTGATCAATCTTGTCAATCCTGTCTACTTTTCCTTTGCTTCAATATTGTTGCTCTGATTTAACGTTAAAAACGATATGCCTTCATCACTCACAAACACATTGCCGCCAATCAAAGTGAAACGCATTCAGGAAAACGCTCGATTGCCGCAACGCGCAACTCCATTGGCCGCCGGAGCCGATCTTTATTCAGCCGAAGCCTTCACGTTGAAACCGGGCGAACGAATACTGGTTTCGACCGGATTGGCGGTGGAAATTCCCGCAGGATTTTACGGACGCGTCGCTCCCAGATCAGGCCTGGCCGTCAAACAAGGAATTGACACCTTGGCCGGAGTGATTGACGCGGATTATCGCGGTGAATTGAAAGTTCTGCTCGTCAATCTGGGACAGGAAACCGTCAGCTTCGACGCCGGAGAGCGCATCGCCCAATTGATCATCGAACAAGCCGCAGCATGTGATTACGAATGGGCGGAAGAACTCAACGACTCCGCGCGCGGCGAAGGCGGTTTCGGTTCGACCGGACAATGAACTTCTTCCATTCCTGATTTGCCATTCCTGATTTGCCATTCCTGATTTGCCATTCCTGATTTGCCCGCCAGCGAGCTTGGAGAGTACGATACAGATCACCTAAATCCATCAACACAGAGGACTCCAGTGATGAAACTTATTTCGATTCGTCTTTCCGCCGCATTGCTGGCGCTGATGGCGCTGGCATCTTTTTCAACCTTCGCGCAGGACGCCGGGCAAGTGCTGCGGCTTTCCGTCGGATTCCGCACGATGAAAAACACCGTGCAGATGAGCGACGAGAAGCGCAAAGAGATTGAAGCTCTGGAAGCCAAAGCGCGCGCCGCAACCAGCGAGCAAAAGTACGGCGAAGCGCTCAAGCATCTGTATCGGGGCTTCGCGCTAATGCGAAACCAGGCATGGACTCCGATTGCCGCGATGGCCGTCGCCACCGAAGCCGGTTTGAATCAGGTCGTTTTCGATCCGGGCGACACGGCGCGAATGACGTTGAAACAGATTTTCACGCTCGACGAACCGGTCGAAGGAAAATTGAAAGGCGCGCTGTCAATCGCCGTCACCAAAAACGGCAAGCAGGAAACTCTTCAGGAATTGAAACAACTCGCCGATGTCGAAGCGGATTTCACTAAACCGTTTTCAGTCGAAGCGGCAATTCCCGACTTGCCGGACGGCAATTACGAAATCGTCATCAAGTTGTACCCGAAAAGCGAAGAGCTGCTTTACAAATCGAACTCCATCCGCATCGCTCGTGGAGCCGTCGCGCAAGCCAATCAACTGAAATCGCGAATCGAAACCGTCAAAGCCGATTTGCAAAAACGCAATCAGCAATCGCTGCTGTCTGCGCTGCCAGCCGTCGAATACGACGCGTCGGTCATTCAGATGGTCAATTCAGGCGATTTGCCGATTGCCCGCACCGATGTCAAAGCCAAACTCGCCGAAGCTTCGAACATGCTCGATCAAATAGCCAAAGGCGAGCATCCGTTGAAAACTCGTCGCGGAGACATTCACTGGGCTTATCGGTCGGCGGTTGACGACAGCCTGCAACCTTATCGTTTCTTTGTGCCAGGCAATTACGACGCATCGAAAAAATGGCCTCTGGTCGTGGCTCTGCACGGAATGGGCGGCGATGAAAACAGCTTCTTCGCCGGTTACAGCAACGGCGAAATCAAACGCCTAGCAGAAGCTCGCGGTTATCTGCTTGTCTGCCCCAAAGGCCGCGCTCCGGCTTCGATGTACATGGGTTCGGCGGAAAAAGATGTGATTGACGTTTTGAATCAAATGAAGCGCGATTATTCGATTGACGATGATCGCATTTATCTGATGGGTCATTCGATGGGCGGTTATGGAACCTGGTCAGTCGCAGTCAATCATCCTGAGCTGTTCGCGGCGCTTGCTCCGATTGCAGGCGGCGGCAATCTGTTCGTCACTTCGCGGCTCAAGAACATCACTCACGTTCCATGGATTGTCGTTCACGGCGACAAAGACCCGACGGTTCCGGTTGAAGAATCGCGCAAGATGGTCAAAGCCGGAGAGGCGCTGGGCATCAAGATCAAATACAACGAAGTTCCAGGCGGCAACCATAGCAACATTGTCGTGCCCGCGTTCAAAGACATCTTCGATTGGTTTGACGCTCACAAACGACAACCCAAAGCCGCAGCAAAAGCGGATGGCAACGGACAATGACCAGGTTGGTAATCAGCTAAAGATACTTTTCTGGTCAAAAGTATCTTTATTGTATTGGCTTGATACTTAAGTATCTTTAGCGACACGCTTAGTATTTTTAACGATGCTGGCAGAAAACTTCACCGCAAATTCATCCGGACGATTGGTAAAAGCGGCTCAAGGTTATCTGGCCTTTGTGCCAAACCCATTGCCGCCTAGTTTGGAACTATCCTGGGATTTGGTAGGACGATTATCTGCTGCGGAACAAGCGATCAGTCAATTGGCTGGCGTGGGGCTTACTTTGCCAAATCCTCACCTGCTGATCGGGCCGTTCATCAGGCGTGAAGCGGTGCTTTCCAGCCGAATTGAAGAAATTAGGGTTTCCCTGTCCGATCTGGTCTTCTTTGAAGCCGAAAGTGAACGTGGTTTTGCTCAGAGTGATGTGCAAGAAGTCTCCAATTATGTCCGGGCTTTGGATCATGGTTTGAGGCGGTTAGACGACTTGCCTGTTAGCTTGCGTCTCATTCGCGAAATTCACGACAAGCTGATGACTGGAGTACGTGGCGAGCATCTGACTCCAGGCGAGTTCCGTCGTTCTCAGAATTGGATTGGGCCACCCGGATGTACGTTGATGGATGCGACCTATGTCCCGCCACCAGTGCATGAAATGGATGCAGCGTTAGGCGAGCTTGAAAAATATCTGCACACAAATTCTGAATTGCCTTTACTGATCAGGCTGGCGCTGATTCATTACCAGTTCGAGGCAATACATCCTTTTCTGGATGGGAACGGTCGCATGGGTCGGTTGCTAATAACTTTGTTGCTTTGCCATCACAAAATATTAACTCAGCCGTTGTTGTATCTGAGCGCGTTCTTTGAGCGTAATCGTGAGGATTATTATCGCCTTCTCCTTGGAGTTAGCCAGAACGGGCTGTGGGATGAATGGGTTAGGTATTTTCTGCTTGGCGTCGAGCAGCAATCCAAAGATGCGGTAAAACGTGCTGCCAGATTGTTAGAGATGCGCCAAGAATACCGTGACAACTTGCAAGCGGCACGTTCGTCTGCTCTGCTGCTTCAACTGATTGACGACTTGTTCGCTCATCCTGTAACCACAATCAAAACTGCAGTCGCATCGTTGGGAGTTACTCCACGAGCCGCACGGCAAAATATTGACAGACTGATCGCTAATGGAATTTTGAAAGAAGTCAGCGGGCGACAGCGAAATCAGATATTCATCGCCGAAGAAATTATCTCTATCCTGGAAGCTGAGGAACTTTGAAAACAATAGGAGAAGCCATGAAAACCTTCCTGAAAATGTCTGTGCTTTTTGTTGCATTCGCCATATCCACTCAAGCTGGTTTGGCACAAACCAAGCGCCCCATCACATTTGACGATCTGATTTCGATCAAACGCGTCGGCGACGCGCAGATTTCGCCCGATGGCAGATGGGTGGCTTATGTCGTCAACTCGATTGACAAACAGGCAAATCGAGGCAAGCGCAACATATCAGTCGCGCCGACTTATGGAGGCAATTCGTTTTCGCTGATCACTTCCAATCGCAACGACGACACTCCGCGATGGTCAGCCGACGGCAAATGGATTGCGTTTCTTTCAACGCGCGACGGTGCGCCACAGATTTTCGTGGCCGGAACTGACGGATCGAACCCGCGCAAAGTAACCAACGTTCCGCTTGGCGTTTCGGATTTCACCTGGTCGCCCGACGGCAAAATGTTCGCCTTTTCGACAGAGGTTTATCCGGAATGCGCCGACCTGAAATGCACGGCCAACAAAGCCGAAGCCGAAGAAAACAGCAAGGTCAAAGCGGTCATCGCCGACCGTTTGCTTTATCGTCACTGGGACACTTTCAAACGCGGCAAACGTTCGCATCTGTTTGTGATTTCAGTTGAAGGCGGAGAGCCGAGAGATTTAACGCCGGGCGATTACGATGTTCCGCCTTTCAGTTTGGGCGATCCGCTGGCTTATGACTTTTCGCCGGACGGAAAAGAAATCTGCTTTGCCCGCAACACAGACAAAGCCGAAGCATTGAGCACAAACAACGACCTCTGGCTGGTTTCGGTCAACGGAGGCGAAGCCAAACGCATAACCGGCGCGAACACCGGTTATGACAGTACGCCGCGTTATTCGCCTGACGGCAAATGGATCGCCTATCGTTCGCAGGATCGGTACGGTTACGAATCCGACCGCTTCAAACTGATGCTTTACGACCGGCAAAGCGGTGCGTCGAAAGAATTGACTGTCGGCTTTGACCGCAATGTAGGCGAAATGGTCTGGTCGCCCGACAGCCAAAGCTTGTTGCTGGTGGCCGAAGACGAAGGCCGCGAATTGATCGCTTCGATTTCGATTAACGGTGGCGTCAAACCGTTGATTGCCAAAACCGCCAGCAACGGCATCTCGCTTTCCAGCGACGGTAAAACGCTGGCGTTCACGCGCTCCAGCCTGACCATGCCCGCCGAAGTTTTCATCGCCAACGCCGACGGCAGCAACGCGCGTCAACTGACCAACACGAATTCCAATTTGCTGGCGCAACTCGAACTGAACCCGGCGGAAGATTTCTGGTTTGAAGGCGCGAAGGCTTCCATGCCGAATCCGAAAACGCGCAAACTGGGACCGGTCAAAGTCACCACGGATTTCGGCAAAACGGAAACTTCCAAAATTCACGGCTTCATCGTCAAACCTCCGCAATTCGACAAATCGAAAAAGTATCCGATGATCCTGCTGATTCACGGCGGGCCGCAAGGCGCGTGGCTGGACAATTGGGGCTATCGCTGGAACGCTCAGATGTGGGCGGCGCGCGGTTACGTGACTGTGCTGATCAATCCGCATGGTTCGACCGGTTACGGTCAGGCTTTCACCGAACAGATCACAGGCGATTGGGGCGGAGCGGTTTACGAAGACCTGATGAAAGGCGTGGATCACATGATCAAACTTGGTTACGTTGATCCGAACCGCATCGGCGCGGCGGGCGGTTCTTACGGCGGATATATGGTGAATTGGATTATGGGACACACTGACCGATTCAAAGCCTTGATGTCGCACGCGGGCATTTTCAATTCCGTCAGCATGTATGCCACCGAAGAACTCTGGTTTCAGGAATGGGAATTCAAAGGCAATCCCTGGGACAATCCGCAGCTTTACAACAAATGGTCGCCGCATCTGCATGCCAAAAACTTCAAGACGCCGACCTTGGTCATCCACGGCGAATTAGATTACCGAGTCCCCATCGGCGAAGGCATTCAGTTGTTTTCGACACTGCAACGCAAGGGCGTGCCGTCGAAGTTACTTTATTTCCCCGACGAGGGACACTGGATTTTGAAGCCGCAGAACAGCGAGCTTTGGTACAAGACCGTTCTGGATTGGTTTGAT
This sequence comes from uncultured Heliomicrobium sp., assembly GCA_964426025.1. GTDB lineage: Bacteria > Acidobacteriota > Blastocatellia > RBC074 > RBC074 > RBC074. The sequence goes on along the minus strand of CAYRQB010000236.1, from coordinate 317 downwards.
CAATGGTTGAAACCGAACGGCGAAACAGCATCAAAATAAGGAGCAATCATCACAATGAGCGAATTGGTTACGATGACAAGAGACGGCGACGTGGCCGTTATCACAGTCAATAATCCACCCGTCAATGCGCTTAGCCCCGGCGTGCCCGAAGGCATTGCCGAAGCCATCACCAAAATTGCCGCAGATGATTCGATCAAAGGCGCAGTGATGATTGGCGCGGGACAGACATTCATCGCCGGAGCCGACATCAAGGAATTCGGCAAAATCACTTCCGGCCAGCGCAAAGAAGGCATCAACTTTCTGGACGTCATCAAATC
>CAYRQB010000235.1:0-9734 GCA_964426025.1 uncultured Heliomicrobium sp. | reverse complement strand
GCCTGAGCGATGGCTTTTTCCAGAATTTCCTTGATGTACCAATATTCGCCGCGAATGTAGATATAGGAGGTGTAAGAACCGAGCGCGTATCCGGCGATGATCATGCCTTCGATCATCTGGTGCGGATCGTAACGCATCAAGTCGCGGTCTTTGCCCGTGCCGGGTTCGGATTCGTCGGCGTTGCAAACGATATATTTCGGTCGTTTGGATTCTTTCGGCACGAAGCTCCATTTCATGCCGGTCGGGAAACCGGCGCCGCCGCGTCCGCGCAACGCCGATTTCTTCACTTCTTCGGTGATCTGATTCGGCTGAAATTCTTTCAGAGCCTTGGCCAATGCCTGATAACCGCCCGTCTGCTTATAAACATTGATGTCGCAGGCCTGGCCTTTCAAATGGAATCTGCTGGTTAGAACTTTTGTCATATCAGTTCGCTGTCCGCTTCTTTTTACTAAATCAAACCAGAAAGCTTTTAGACAGGAGTTACAGGATTTGACGAGATGAAAACTGCGATTGATCTGATTTGACTACAATCCTGTTCGATCTTGTTAATCCTGTCTACTTTCTCTCTGTCCCAATGTTGCGTGTTCCGGTTTAGCCTACTTCAAACCTTCAATCAGTTTGTCAACGCCTTCGGTCGTCACCTTTTCGTGGTAATCGAAATTGACTTGCAGGCATGGCGCAAGATCGCAATAGCCCAGACATTCGACTTCCATCAGCGTGAATTTGCCGTCGGAGGTTGTCCCGCCGATGCCAACGCCGAGTTTGTGTTCGATGTGTTCGGTGATTTGTTCAGCGCCCAGCAAGGCGCAGGAAAGCGTGCGGCAAACCTGCAATTTATATTTGCCGACAGGTTTGCGCGAATACATGGTGTAGAAGGTGACAACTTCTTCGACTTCGTTGACGCGCATATCCAGACGCTGGGCGATGTATCTGACATCATCGTCAGTGACGTAACCATTTTCTTCCTGCGCGATGTACAGCGCCGGAAGCACGGCTGAGCGTTTGACCGGATAATGCGTAATAAGTTCGTCTAGTTTCTTTTCGTTTGCTTCGCTAAACATAGCTTGGTGGTTGTTGGTTTGAAGTCCGGACTCAATCAGCGTTGAGTCCGGCCATCAAAACCGATTAACGATCAACGTCTCCGAGGACAATATCAATGCTGCCGATGACGGCGACGACGTCGGCGATCAATGAGCCTTCGACCATCGCGGGCAGCGCGGACAAATTGACGTAAGATGGAGCGCGAACGCGGACGCGCCACGGACGCTCGCCGCCATTGCTGACGACGTAAAATCCAATCTCGCCGCGAGCGGATTCGATGGATTGATAAGCTTCGCCGACCGGAACCGAAAATCCTTCGGAAGCGATCAGGAAGTGATGAATCATCACGTCAATGTGTTTTTTCATCAGGTCGCGCGCGGGCAATTTCAGCTTGGGATGATCGGCCATCACTTCGCCGGGTTCCTTCAAACGCTCAAGAGCCTGGCAGCAAATCTTCCAGCTTTCATGGAATTCATCCATCCGCACCAGGTAACGCGACCAGACATCGCATCCGTCGTAAACCGGAACGTCGAAATCGTAAGTCTCGTAGCCGGAATAAGGTTCTGATTTGCGAATGTCCCAATTGACTCCGCTGCCGCGAATCGTCGGCCCTGAAAGCGCCCAATTGATCGCGTCGTCTTTATTGATGACGCCGACGCCCTGAGTGCGCCGCTGGAAAATCCTGTTGCCGGTGACCAGCTTTTTGCATTCATCCAGAAACGAGGGAAATCCGTCCAGGAATTCCTTGACCAGCGGAATGAAGTTATCCGGCACGTCCCAACGCGTTCCGCCGATGATGAAGTAGCTTTGATGGAATCGCGCGCCCGTCGCGCATTCGAAGATGTCAAGAATCTTTTCGCGATGCGTGAAGGCGTAAAAGAAAGCCGTCATCGCGCCGATGTCCATGGCGTGAGTTCCAAACCAGACCAGATGCGAAGCGATTCGATTGAGTTCGGTCAACAGAACGCGAATCACTTTAGCCCGCTCGGGAGCTTCGACGCCCATCAGTTTTTCAACCGCCAGACAATAACCCAGGTCGTTGCCCATCGAGTTCAGGTAATCCATACGGCAGGTGATGGTCACAACCTGCTGCCACTTCTCTCTTTCCATCGTCTTTTCCATGCCGGTGTGCAGGTAGCCGATGTCTGGAATGGCGCTGACCACAGTTTCACCGTCCAGCACCAATTCCAGGCGCAGGACTCCATGCGTCGAAGGATGCTGCGGCCCCATCGAAACGGTCATCCGCGAATCAGCCAGCGGATCAGGCTTGCGCAACATTGAAAGAGATGATGTTGGAACAACAATTTCTTTGGCTTGCATATTTCTCTAATAGCCTTTGGTCGGGAAATCTTTTCTCAGCGGATGGCCTTCATAATCCGCAGGCATCAATATACGTCGAAGATCGGGATGGCCGTCGAAGTTGACTCCGAACATATCGAAGATTTCACGCTCCAGCCAGTTCGAAGCCTTCCAAATATTCCACATCGTCGGAAGCGTGGCGTCGTCCTCTTTCAGGAAAACCTTCACACGCAGACGATGGTTGTGATCGAGCGAGTAGAGTTGATAAGCCACTGCGAATCTCGGATCGGCAAATTCTCCAAGATCAACTCCGCCAATGTCGCTCAGGTAATTGAATTTCAAACTCGGCTCGTCGCGCAAGTAGGTCATCAGTTCTACCAAGCCTTCTCGCCTGGCAACGATTGTGACTTCGCCGATGGCTTCGATGATTTCTTCGACTGTGCCTGCGAATTTGTTGCGGATCAAAGAAGCGTCCGCATATCGCTGGGAATGCGTTTGTGATTGCTCTATGGATTCGGCCATGTGGTTTGTTAATCGGTGGTCGGCAGCGGAAACTCAACTGGCAAACGCCACCTGAACTATGCAACTTTCTCTTCTGTGAACACTTTTTCGCGTTCGATCTTTTCTTGCAGCTTCATAATCGCCCAGATCAATCCTTCGGGACGCGGAGGACAACCGGGAACGAAAACGTCAACCGGGACGACTTTATCAACTCCCTGCACGATGGCGTAATTGTTGAACACTCCGCCCGCCGAAGCGCAAACGCCCATTGAAATCACCCATTTGGGTTCGGGCATTTGGTCGTAAATGCGGCGCAAAACCGGCGCCATCTTGATTGAAACGCGACCGGCTACGATCATCACATCCGCCTGACGCGGAGTGGCGCGGAACACTTCGGCTCCGAATCTGGCCACATCGTTTCGCGGATCAGTCATCGCCATCATCTCGATTGCGCAACAGGCAAGCCCGAACGTGGCCGGCCACAAAGCCGATTTTCGCGCCCAATTGACCAGCGAATCCAATTTCGCTGTTATGATTTCCGGCAGAATTTCGCCAACTTTTGTTTCAAGACCCATAACTTTAATCTCGGATATGAAAATTGAGGCGTCGTCTTAATTGCGATTCCACTCGAATACGCCCTTCTTCCAAACGTAAACGTATCCAACCAGCAGAACCGCAAAAAAGATCATCATCTCGAAGAAAACGAACTGGCGGGACAATGACAGTTTGTAAATCAAATCTTTGAAAACGACAGCCCACGGAACCAGAAAGATCGCTTCGATGTCGAACAAAATGAAAAGCATCGCGACCAGATAGAACTTCACCGAAAATCTCTGGCGCGCCGATCCAACCGGATCCATTCCGCATTCATAAGGCATCAATTTGGCACGCGTGTCTATACGCTTGCCAACCAAATGCGTAAGAATGATGTTGGTAACGGCAAAACCGGCAACAAAGATGAAGACTATCAAAATGGGTATATATTCTTTCATCTATACCTTTCTTATTCCGACTGTTTGGCAATCTAACACTGTCACGCATTCCGCCCGATTGTGTAAACGAAGAATGCGACAGCGTTCTGCAAACGATTGTTGGGATACCAATTTAGGAAGCTTGTTACTAGGTTGGGAATCTTAGTACAATCTCCCTACGCTTGCAAGAAAGCCCAAAAAAAAGATGGATTGCCCAAAAGGCAAATCCGTTTTACGCTATCAAACGCAGGCTTTTACCCCGTCTTTAACCACTTGTGACCCTGCCCCGGAAACCGCCAGGCTTCGCCGGGCATTTCGTGTTAATCTTGAATCTATGAAGTATCAATCCCATTTTTTCAACAAAATCATCCCATCAATCGCCAGTTTTTTGTTGTCGCTGATAATGGTAACTGCGTTGCTGCCGGCAGTCAGTTCTGGCGTTCAGGCTCAAATCAGTTCAAAAAAACCAGGAAAGTCCGGCGATCAAACAGCTTCCCGAAAGCGCGTAGTCAAACTCAAACCATTAACCAGAAAAGACCATCGCGACGCCGAACAAAGATTGGCCGAGATGGGTTACTGGACTGGTCGAATTGATGGCAGTTGGGACACGGCCTCGCGCCATGCCCTGATCGCTTTCCAGAAAGTCGAAGGACTCAAGCGCAACGGCCAACTGACGCGAGAAACTTTTGACAGAATAATGACCGTCGAACGCCCCGTGCCTCGCAAAGCGGGTCCGGCCCACATAGAAGTTGACCTGACCAGACAGGTTCTGTTTGTGGTTGATGATGATGGCGTAATCACAAAGATTCTGCCCGTCTCAACCGGCAGCGGCAAAGTCTTCGTCTCGCAGGGTTGGGCGCGCGACGCCATCACTCCTCCCGGCGAATACTGGGTCAAACAGAAAATACCCGGATGGAAGAAGAGTCCGTTGGGAATGCTCTATTACCCTGTTTATTTTATGTATGGAACGGCGATTCACGGCTATTCGTCCGTGCCAACCAAACCGGCCAGTCACGGATGCGTTCGCATTCCAATGTTCGCGGCAAAAGCTTTTTACAAGATGACGCCTATGGGCATGCCTGTGATCATTTACAGAGAAACGACAACCAACAGCCCTATTCCTGCCGAATCCGACAGGCAGTTCTGATTCAGTCGGGGGCGGGGGATACTGCTTCCGCTCTCGATTAGTTTTCCGCCAAACTAATTTCCATGAATTAGCGCCGTCTGGACGCCTGCCCGCCGATCAATTACCATCCCGCCGGTTTTCACAGTCAATCTAAAACATCAAAACTCTTTGGAGAAAAATCTATGCTTTTGATCGTGCGTCTTCGCTTGCTCACGTTCGCTTCGCTGATTTTGATTTCGGGCTTGTTGGCAATGCCGAATCACTCTTTGATTTCAGCACAGGAAAAATCAGACGAGTCAAAGGGACCGGCGGAGCTGAAAAACCTCAAGTACAGACTGCTTGGCCCGGCCTGGGGCGGACGCGTATCGCGTGTTTCGGGCGTTCCGGGCGGAACTGAGTTTTACGCTGCCACTGCTTCCGGCGGAGTTTGGAAATCCGACGACAACGGAATCACCTGGAATTCCGTCTGGGACGATCAACCCATCTCTTCGATTGGTTCAATCGCCGTTGCCCCTTCCGATCCGAACGTCGTTTTCGTCGGTTCCGGCGAAGCCAACATTCGCGGCAACGTAGCCGCAGGCAATGGCATTTATAAATCAATTGACGCGGGCAAAACCTGGCAGCACGTCTGGAAACAGGAAGGCCAGATAGGAACGGTGGCCGTTCATCCGAAAAATCCCGACATAGCATTTGCGGCTGTGCTCGGCCATGCATTCGGTCCAAATACGGAGCGGGGCGTTTACCGTACGAAAGACGGCGGCAAAACCTGGCAGCAGGTTTTGAAGAAAGACGAGGTGACAGGAGCTTCAGATGTTGCGATTGATCCGTCGAATCCGAACATTGTATTCGCCGGTTTATGGCAGGCTCGTCGCTTTCCCTGGGATTTGCAAAGCGGCGGCCCGGGCAGCGGGCTTTATGTTTCGCGCGACGGCGGAGACAACTGGACGCAACTGGACGGCAAGGAAAAAGGCAAGGGTTTGCCAAAACCCGAAGACGGAATCTGGGGCAAAGTCGGAGTGGCGGTTGCGCCTTCGGACGGCAATCGTGTTTACGCCATCATCGAAGCCGAAAAAGGCGGATTGTTCGTTTCAAACGACGGCGGAGACAATTGGTCGCTGGCGACTCCAAGCCGGTTGATTCGACAGCGAGCCTGGTACTATTCGACGATCACAATCAATCCAGCCAATCCGAACGAAGCGTGGTTTCCGAATGTCGGGATGTACAAAACGATTGATGGCGGCAAAACGCTGCAAGCCGTGCGCGGGATTCATCACGGAGACCATCACGACGTTTGGTTCGATCCGACCAATCCCAAACGAATGATCGCCTGCAATGACGGCGGGGTTGATGTTTCAACCGACGGCGGCAAAACCTGGTATGCGCCCGCACTGCCTTTGGCGCAGTTTTATCACGTGTCGGCGGACAATCGAGTTCCCTTCCACGTCGCCGGAGCGATGCAGGACATCGGAACGGCTCAAGGTCCGTCGAACAGTTTGCGCAGCGGTGGTATTCGCAACACCGACTGGTACGGAGTCGGCGGCGGCGAAGCTGGTTGGGTGGTCAGCGATTGGTCAGACCCGAACATAGTTTACGCAGGCGAATACGGCGGCATCTTCACTCGCTACGATCACCGAACACGGCAAGTCCGCAACGTCACGGTTTTCCCCGAAGACCCCAGCGGTCACGGCGCAGCGGATTTCAAATACCGTTTCCAATGGACTGCGCCGATTCACGTTTCGCCGCACAATTCCAAAATCGTTTATCACGGCGGAAATGTTCTGTTCAAAACCTCTGACGGCGGACAAAGCTGGACGGCAATCAGCCCCGATCTGACTCGCAACGACCGCAGCAAACAACAATGGGCAGGCGGCCCGATCACCGGCGACAACACAGGCGTCGAAGTTTATTGCACGATCTTTTGCGTCAGCGAATCGCCGTTGCAGAAAGATTTGATCTGGGTTGGAACCGACGATGGGCTGATTCAATTGACTCGCGACGGAGGCAAGTCGTGGAAAAACCTGACTGCTTCCCTGCCAGGCATTCCCGAATGGGGAACGGTTTCGATGATCGAAGCTTCGCGCTTCGATGCGGGCACGGCATACGTCGTCATTGACAATCACCGTTTGGACGATATGAAACCGTATCTTTATAAGACCACCGATTTCGGCGCTTCCTGGCAAAGGTTGGATTCAGGTTTGCCGCAGGACATTTACCTGCACGCCATTCGCGAAGACGCGAAAGACAAAAATATTCTTTATCTCGGAACCGAGCGCGGCGTCAGTTTCTCGACCGACGGCGGCAAAACCTGGACACCGCTGAAACTGAATCTGCCGACCGTCGCCGTCCACGATCTGGCAGTCAAAGACAACACGTTGGTCGTTGGCACTCACGGACGCGCGATCTGGGCTTTCGATCACCTGAACGTTATTCGCGAATTGAATTCGTCAATAAAGGACGCCGCCGTTCATCTCTTTTCAATTCCTGACGCCATCCGCTGGCAAATGAGCAGAGGCCCTGGCGACAAATTCAGCGGCGAAAATCCTCCGGCTGGAGCGACCATTTATTACTGGCTGAAGGAAGAATCGAAAGACGACATAACCGTAGACATTCTGGATTCCACAGGCGCTGTCGTCAGAACTTTGAGCAGCAAACCGATGGCGGCAATCGGTTTCAGCGACAGCAAGGAAGGCGAATCTCGCGCGTTTTCTCAAGCCGCAATTCCGAAAGCCGCAGGCGTCAATCTGGCTGTTTGGAATTTGCAGCACAAAGGAGCCGAGTTGATCGAAAACGGCAAGCTGGATTTCGGCGGGCCGGTTTTCGGACCGATGGCGATTCCAGGCTCATACACTGTTCGGCTGAATGTCGGCGGCAAACAACTTACAGGCAAACTCAACGTGCTTCCGGATCCGCGCGTTCAATTGAGCGATGCCGATTACAAAGCTCAACTGGCGACAGCGCTGGCAATTCGCGACGACGTGACGCGTTTGACTTTGCTGGTTCGACAGCTTCGTTCGGTTCGCCAGCAACTGAAAGTGCGAAATGATTTGTTGAAGAACGACGCGAAAGCCTCTCAACTGGTCAAAGACTCTGAAGCGATGATCAAAAAGCTTGACGCGTTGGAAGAACAGATTCACAACCCCAAAGCCGAAGTCGTTTACGACATTCTGGCCTTTAAGGGCGGAGCCAAACTCTATTCGCGAATCGCTTTCCTGCACGACGTAACCGCCGACGGCGATGGCGCGCCGACTCAAGGCATCCGCGAAGTTTACGCCGAGCAGAAAAAAGAATTGGATGGTTATGAGGCCGAGATGAAGAAATTACTCGGCGATCTGGCCGCGCTGAATGCCTCGGCGAAGAAGCTGGACTTGCCTCACGTCATAATCACTATGTTGCAAGCTGGCAGCTTGCAACAGTGAAACAAGTAAGTCACCGGCTCTGCGAATTAACGGCTGTCTGAATCGGAAAAACAAACCAGAGAATGGTGGCAACGAGCTTTAGCTTGTTGCTGAATGGAACAGGCTAAAGTCCGTTCCACAGTCATTTACTCTGATTCAAATACTTTTCGATTCCGGCAAAAGTGTCTCGCCAGCCTTTTTCGCATGCCGCGTAAAACTCATCGGCGATAGGATCGTCAGGGAATCCGTCTTGAGCGACGCGAAGGATTGAACCGCCATTTGCTGGTTCAACTGTAAACTCTGTGGTCATTTCGGCTTTGAAAGGCGGCGGGCCGGTTTTGGCGAAATATTTCGAGTCGGTCAAAAACAATCGGCGAGACGGTTCGATGGCGGCGATCTTGAAAACCGTGACGTAATCGGGAATGTCCTCGTCTCCCCAGGCCGCAGCCCAAACGCCTCCGGCTTTCGGCAAAACAATCGCGCGCGAAGCTCCCCACCAAATGCGAATCGCGCTCGGCGTAATCAACAGCTTGAAAACCACTTCGGGCGAAGCGTCGAGTTCAATTTGATGGACGTGTTTTCGCATAAGTATCCAACTTTTCAGGATAAAGCCTGCCGCAAGTTAGGAGGAATCGGCGCCGGTTTGCCGTCCTTGACCACCACCACGGTCATTGAACCTTCCAGCGCTAATTGAGTGCATTGTTCGTCGGCAAAAATCCGATAGTCATAACGGATCGAAGTGTTTCCGAGTTTACCGACCGTTACGCGCATGACAAACGGCGCATCCAGCGGCAGCATTTGATGAAAGACAGCGTCAACGTGCTTGCGCGGGAAATCATATTCGCTGACGCTGGAGGAATCATTGAACATGCTGATTCCGACCGAGCGCAGCAATTCCGTTTCGCCTTCCTCGAAGTATTCAAAGATGCGCGGGTAATGCAATCGTCCGGCGGCATCGGCATCCGCCCATCGAATCCTTCGCGTCAAATCAATCGAAGCCATTCTTCCTCCCGAAATTATCTGAAGCCTGTGTGAATTAAGCTTGAATGAAGTCAGTAGTTTCACGCGAAGCCGCCAAGTCGCCAAGATGATAAAGGGGGAAAGATAAGGACTGCGGACTTCCAGTAGGCTTTTTAGCTGCCTTATTTTCTGGCACTACTGTAATTTGTGTCAGCAATTCTCAATTTGGCAGAAACGGTAGCGCAATCTGCCAAGATTGCGTGGTCTCACAAGGGACGGCATTGAAAGAAACTCTGGCCTGCAACCGTTTGGAAAAAGGAAGCCCCGCAATCTTGGCAGATTGCGCTACTTTTTCCGCCCGGATTTTCTCAAACTAAGAATTGCTGAATTTGTGTGGGTGAAAACTGCATCTGCGGCTTTGCCGCCTGATGTGCGGAAGGT
>CAYRQB010000234.1:4197-9745 GCA_964426025.1 uncultured Heliomicrobium sp. | reverse complement strand
CTCGCGAACGCCAAAATCCTGAAAAGCCGTAAGCCCGCTTCGCCACTGCTTGAAAGTTTTTCTCCGCTGTTATCAATCGCTTGCGAGCCGTCGGGAAAAAAGTGTTTGACAGTCCGGGAAAAAAATACACTTCGCGGCGTCAAACAGATAATCAACCCAACAATCAAATAAAAATCAACAGTTCATTCTCATTGCCATTCAGCGCACGTCGTAGCCAACGGCCAAGCCAACTCGACGCTTGCTCGATGGGCGTGAGGAGTGAATCCCGATGCTATTGCCTATAATTGCGGTAATTCAAAAGCTCGCGGACACCTTTCAAATAAGGCTTTGCTCTACTCCCCTGGCACAATGATTTTGCCAGTAAGCTCTTAATCCAGTAGGGAAATTTCTGCCTTGCCTGTAGTGGCCAACATTGTCAGCCGCTCCAGCGTGTTCTATCTCTGCGCGCGCTCACTGCCTGCGCAGGGACTTAGCGGTTCAGTGGTCAGCGCTGAACCTGAAAGGATTGTTATGCACTTTGCCATTAGTCACCTGAGAAAAACCGGATTGTTCGCATTGGGGCTGAGCTTATTCCTGGGACTGAGCGCTGTAGCCATGAGTTGGCGTCTTTGGTCGCACTCGTCCGCGCCGGTTGCGACCGTAATCCCCACGCAAGGACAAGCGAACAAAGAGCGCATCCCCACCTTCCTGGTAACGCTCTCGCGCTTCGGCTTTCAGCCTGCCGCGATGAAGTTGCCAGAAGGAAAAGCTTTACTCGTCGTACGCAATATCAGCGGGGCGGACAAACTGCAATTGGAACTGGCGGAAGTGCGCGGGCAGAAGCTGGTGGTGGAAAAAACCAAGGAAGGGAAGCCTTTTTGGGAAAAGCCGCTCAACCTTAAAGCCGGAGAATATCGGCTCTCAGTCACAGAAAATCCCAACTGGACATTAGCCCTAACTGTGATCGCTCCAGAGAAAAAATAGGTTTTCAAATCCGACCGTCTCACTGTCATCTTTATCAAAGAGAAGGGGTCTCCAATGTTTACTTTGCGTCATAATAAACTCAGCATGCGTTTTGCTATCTTGTCATTACTGTCGCTGTTCTGGTTGATTGGCACGACCGAAGCGCTGGCGCAATATGGTCAGACAGCCATTGATGGCCGCACTCCCGCCGATTTGCAACAAGGCGCGCCAGCCGGGTCATTCGCCCTCAGCGGCTTTGAAAATATCAACCACTACAACGGCAGCTTGAATGTGGCCTTGCCGTTGCTAGGGTTGGGTGGGCGCGGTGGCGCGGGATTTGGCATGACGCTCAAGATAGATGAGAAGGTCGGCATTTATCGCTATGTGGATTGGAACGAAACTTATGGACAAGACCTGACCTGGTCGGCGGGCGATGGCTGGCGCGTGGGCTATGGGCCGGGGGTGATGATCGGGAAATGGGCAACCAATCATCCACAGGACGGCACGCCGCTGAATTGCCAGCAATATGTGCCGGATTACGAATACAATACGCGCTTGTACTTTACCACCGCCGAAGGCACGGAAATTCAACTGCACGACAAGCAATACGGCGGCGGCCTCTATCTCCGCAACCCCTGCACTGTGCCGCCCTCCACGCCGATGCGCAATCGCGGCAAAGTGTTCGTCAGCGCCGATGGCGAATCAATGACCTTCATCTCCGATGCCGACATCATAGACAACCTGGTTACCCAGCCCAGTCAGGAATTCTACCCCTCCGGCTATCTGCTGCTGAGTAATGGCACACGCTATCGGATTGACAATGGCAAGATCAGTTGGCTGAGGGATCGCAATGGTAACCGGACAACCTTCACTTACCAGGTGCTCTATGGCGGTTATAGCTGGCGCATGCTGACGGCGACCGATTCGCTGAACCGGCAGGTGACTGTCACCTATAACGACACGATTGGCAATTACGATGAAATTACCTACAAGGGCTTTGGCGGCGCGACCCGCAGCCTTAAGGTCTGGCATCACTGGATGCACGATGCGATGCGCCCGGATCACACGATCAAGAAGGCCAATCAACTGTTCCCCGAAGTCTTTGATGCGGGGAACATCTGGTCAGGCGATTACGATTTTGACATGGCCGTCGTTTCCAAAGTGGAATTGCCGGACGGGCGCAGCTATCGGTTTTACTACAATTCGTTTGGTGAAGTGGCGCGGGTGATCTTACCGACTGGCGGCGGGCGGGATTACGATTATTACTCGCCCTTCTATCAAACATACGGCACGAATTCTCTGGGGCTGACCGTCATGCGCCGACTGAGCAAACGCACAACGTACAACACCCTGGCGCCCACGACGCCGCCCGGCAATCCTCCGGCAGGAACCGTCGAGCAGATTGAAAATTACGTCAAAGAAGGAATCTGGTCCGGGCCAGCCAATGTCTGGATCGAGACGCGCTCTGCAAACAACACACTGTTAACGCAGGGCAAGGTGTATTTTCACGGCTCAGGGGCCGACAGCATACTCAGCAACATTGGCGCAGCCGGTTTCACCGATTGGCGAAGCGGCAGAGAATATAAGAACGAAGCTTATGATGTAATCAATGGAGTGGCCGGTAGTCTGTTACGCGTGACGAACAGCACCTGGTCGCCGTCAACTTCTTGTTATTGTCCGCCGCCCACTCCACCGCACATAGATGAAGTTGTCACCACTCTGTCAGACACCAATCAGGTCACGAAACAAACCTTCAGTTACGATCAATACAACAACCGGACGGACGTTTACGAATATCATTACGGCACAGGATCGGCGGGATCGTTGGCGCGGCGCATTCATACCGATTATCTGACTTCCGGTTATGACACGATTGTGGGCGGAACCGGCAACCCTGACCCGATTGCCACCATTCACATACGCAGTTTTCCGACAGAGCGGAATGTTTACGATGCGGGCGGCACATTGCGCTCCAGAACGGTATACGAATACGACAACTACAATCAGGGAAGCTCCGACGCCTTTCACGCATCGCTGGTGAACCGAACCAGCATCAGCGGCCTGGTCAGCCGTAGCAATCAGACTCCTGCCGGAGGCTACAATCCGGTTATTGATTACAGCCGGGGCAACGTCACCAAAACCACGAATTACCTGCTCGATAACAATGGCAACGTGACAGGTTCTGTCAGCAGCCATGCGCAATACGACATCGCCGGAAATGTCGTCAAAACGCTGGATCCGCGCAGCACGACTTCCAACCTGATCGCCACCAACTTTGATTTCAGCGACCGCTTCGGCTCGCCGGATGATGATGCGCGGGCAAATTCCACGCCGACGGAATTGAGCGGGCAATACAGTTTCGCTTTCCCGACCAAGGTCACCAACGCGCAGGGCCACGAAGCCTACACGCAATTCGATTATTACATCGGCAAACCCGTCAACACCGAAGATCCGAACGGCATCGTCAGCAGCGTTGCTTATGGCGACGCGCTCGACCGCCCGACCCAGGCGATTCAGGCCAGATACAAATACGGCAGCGGAGCGACTTCGGTAAAACGTCAGACGACCATCGTTTACGACGACACGAATCGCAGGATCACCACCTCAGGCGACCGTGACACTTACAACGACAACATTTTGACCGGCAGAGCTTATTACGACGGGCTTGGCCGGACCTGGCGCAGCGCGACTTACGAAGGCAACACCGGAGCGGGCAACACCTGGGCAATCGCCGATACGCAATTCGACGCGCTTGGCAGAGTTTCGCAGGTGTCAAATCCTTATCGAGCCGCCGACCCGAACACAGCTTCGCCGCCATCCGGCACGTGGACGACAACGAGCTACGACGCGCTGAGCCGCGTGATCGAAGTGCAAACTCCCGATACGGCAAAGGTAACGACCGGCTACAGCGGCAACGCCGTCACCGTCACAGATCAGACGGGCAAGCAGCGCCGCAGCTTGACCGACGCGCTCGGCCGTTTGATCCGCGTTGACGAACCGAACGGTTGCAACAACTGTCTGGGAACGGTTTCATCGCCGCTGCTACCGACTGATTATCTTTACGACGCGCTCGACAATCTGCGCAAAGTGACGCAAGGCGCGCAGACGCGCTGGTTCGGCTATGATTCACTCTCGCGATTGATTCGCGCCAAGAATCCCGAACAGGCTATCAACACCAGCCTGCCCGCCTATACCGACCCGGTGACGGGCGGCAGCGGGTGGGCAATAGCTTATTCTTATGACTCCGCAGGAAACCTGACCGCCAAGACAGATGCGCGCAACATCAGCATCAACTACGCCTATGACGCGCTCAACCGCAACACAACGGTTGATTATTCGGACACAGGCTCTCTCAATCCCGACATCATTCGCTTTTACGACAACGGAGGCATAACCAACGGCAAAGGCCGTTTCTCGCACGATTATCACGGAGACCTGAGCGGCAGCCAGCCAGCCGAGCACAAGGCGATTGACGGATACGATGCTATGGGGAGGCCGCTTGCGGTGCGGCAACATTTCAAAACCGGCACAACCTGGAACAGCGGATTCATCACCTCGCAGACTTACGATCTGGCCGGGAACGTCAAAACCATGACCTATCCGTCAGGCCGCGTGGTCAATTACAGCTACAACGCGGCAGGGCAAATGGCCAGCTTCACGGGCAAGCTGGGCGGGTTGACGGGAGCGGGCGGCGCTGACGTGAATTACGCGACGGCGATGCAGTACAATCCTCGCGGCCAGATGACGCGCGAAACCTTTGGCACGAACACCGCGCTTTATCAACGCAAATATTACAACCGGCGAGGACAGCTATTTGACATTCGATTGGGAACCGACGGCAATTCGGCCTGGGACGTGGAAGACCCGCAAGTCTGGCAATGGGCCAACGGAACGTGGAATCGTGGAGCGCTGCGATTGTTTTACAGCGCCAGCCTGAACGATTACAGCGGGCCGAATCCGGCGCAAACCGACAACAACGGCAACATTTACCGTATGGATCATTTCGTGCCGAACGCGCTGGACGGCAGCGGCAACATCACTTCGTGGGTGATGAGCGTTGATGCTTACACGTATGACGAATTGAACCGGTTGACGCAGGTGACGGAAACACCGACCGGGGGCGGCGGACCCGGCTTCACGCAGAAATTCATTTACGACCGCTGGGGCAATCGCAAGATAGACATCAACGCGACGACAAACTTGACCGGCATAACGCGGATTGATTTCAAGGTTCTGACTGCGAACAACCGGCTGGTGTCGCCGAGCGACACGACAGGCGACGATCCTGGCACGGATTTGATGCGCTACGACAAGGCCGGGAACCTGGTCTGGGATTTTTACAGCGCGGAAGTCGGCAAGCGCGGCGCTATGGAATATGACGCCGAGAACCGGATGTTGACCGCGGTCAGCAACACTCATCAGTACCGCTATGACGCTGACGGGAAGCGCACGCGGCGATTGGTGGCGGGCAGCCCTGAGATGTGGCTGGTTTACGGAGTGAACGGCGAACTGGTGGCGGAGTACGACGCGGCGATGCCGGACGGAACGCTGAAGAAGGAATACGGCTATCGCGGCGGCCAGATGCTGATCGTTTACGACGCGACGC
>CAYRQB010000234.1:0-4187 GCA_964426025.1 uncultured Heliomicrobium sp. | reverse complement strand
CGGGCGATGAGCAGTTGAAGTGGATGGTCACGGATCACCTGGGATCAACGCGAATGCTGGTGAACCGGAGCGGAAGCTTGAGTGGCATCCAGCGTCGCGATTACTTGCCGTTCGGTGAGGAACTGGCGTCGAGCATTGGGCATCGGAACGCGAGCGGGGCGGGGTATGTCGGAGGGAATAATCCACGTCAGAAATTTACCGGCTATGAGAGAGACTTTGAGACTGGACTCGATTTCGCGCAGGCGAGATACTTCAGTAGCGTGCAAGGCAGGTTCACCTCAACCGATCCGTTGTACATCGAGATGAAGCGCCTTCCTTATCCCCAAGCCTGGAACCTGTACGCTCACACACGCAATAACCCTCTGAAATACGTTGACCCCGATGGACTTGAGATCAAGGTGACCTGCGCTGATGGGAAACTGTGTGATGAAACCGTTGCGAACTTGAATAATCGCAAGAACGCTCAATTCAAGGTCGAACTGAAAGGCGGCAAGCTTGCGATTGTCGGAAAAGTGGATGCTTCCAAGCTTTCCAAGTCAGAAGGCGCTCTTTATAAGGCCATAACAGATACCAAGAACACAGCAGAGTTGCGAATCACTGCGGCTTCAGCGCAGATTGATTTTGGGCAGTCTGCTTTGGTTGCTGCAACAGGCGCCAAGCCTGAAACTGGCGTTAATATTGTTGACGCAGCAGATGTGCGAGGACTGAATAAAGTTGACCCAAGTTTGTCGGGGGAAGTGATTGCGCACGAGGCTTTAGAGGCTTACGTGAGCGTGGCTGAAGGATTGAAAGAAGTTCAGAGAGCACACGCAAGGGCCAATGAATTTTTTGGCGATGTTTCAATCACAAAACACGAGTCTGTAAACGCAGCAGGCGGAAATGTATACATTGGGAAGGCAGTGTATACCTTTGGGAGAATAGGAATCAGCGCCAACGTTGAAAAGCGATTCGTCACGCCAATTCCACAGCAGGAACTAAAAAATAAGTGGGGATCTGGAGGTGGTGGAAACATTCGCGTTTTGCCAACTAATCCACCTAAGTAATGGAGGGAAAATGACCAAGATCGTAAACGCCGCAATAATGCTTTGTTTGTTAACAATCTCTGGTGAAATTTCATTTGGGCAAGAAAATAAGAAAGAGATAAGTAGATTCAGTGAAGGAGCAATTATTGCCTATCAGAAAAAAGAGCGATATTCGGTCACACCTGCATTGGGAGGAATTGCGACACCTGTCGAATTCTGGATTGTCCGAATAGACAAATGGGCGGAGGGGGCAGGCAGACAGCCAAAATACATTCTTGTGCGGTTCAATCTATATGAGCGGGCCGTTAGCGACAGCGAAATCAATAGCAACAAATTGCGCTTCAACCTCAGGGAGCGACGGGCGGATGAACATCTTGATTGCTTGGGAAGCATTACTGGCAACAGGCGTTATGCTAAAGATAGGGCAGTGAGGCTTTCTGACTACCAAAGGACGAACGCCGGGAGCGCAGACAAAATTCCTCCGCTTAAATCGCTCCCGTGTTTCATTGCTGATGAGCCGCCCGTGGTAGTTGAGGGCAAGAGATAAATGCATTCTTTGATGGCGGTGTTTTCCGCCAGTCAATCCTGACACAGAAAGAAAAGCGGCGGCTAAAAAGAAAATGATCAAGGGGTGGCCCTTTTCCGCTCACGCCTCGTAATCGGAGTGCTGATTGACGAAGGCTTCCATAACCGCGTGATCTTCTCCTGCTGCGAGCGCGGGAGCTTTGACACCGATTCAAACACGACGCGACGGCGATGCAGTATAATCCGCGCGGCCAGATGATCCGCGAGACCTTCGGCACGAACACCGCGTTGTATCAGCGCAAACATTACAACCGCCGCGGACAGCTCTTTGACATTCGATTGGGAACCGATAGCAGCAGTTCCTGGGACGTTGAAGACCCGCAGGTCTGGCAATGGGCGAACGGATCGTGGAACCGAGGCGCGCTGAGGCTGTTTTACAGCCCGAACCTGAACGATTACAGCGGCCCGAATCCGGCGCAAACCGACAACAACGGCAACATTTACCGTATGGATCATTTCGTGCCGAACGCGCTGGACGGCAGCGGCAACATCACTTCGTGGGTGATGAGCGTTGATGCTTACACGTATGACGAATTGAACCGGTTGACGCAGGTGACGGAAACACCGACCGGGGGCGGCGGACCCGGCTTCACGCAGAAATTCATTTACGACCGATGGGGCAATCGGCGGATAGACATCGCCGCGACATCGAACGTGGGCGGTGGAGTGACGCGGATAGATTTCAAGGTGTTGACGGCCAACAACCGTCTGGTAGCTCCGAGCGACATGACCGGCGATGATCCGGGCACGGATTTGATGCGCTACGACAAAGCAGGGAACCTGGTTTACGACAATTACAGCGCGGCCATCGGCCAACGGGGGACGATGACTTACGACGCCGAAAACCGTATGTTGACGGCGGTCAACGGCAATCATCAGTACCGGTACGAAGCGGACGGCAAACGGACTCGGCGAATGGTATTGGGGCAAACGGAAATGTGGCTGGTGTACGGCATCAATGGCGAACTGGTAGCCGAATACGACGCGAGTTTCCCGAACGGAACGCTGAAGAAAGAGTACGGTTATCGAGGCGGGCAGATGCTGATCGTTTACGATTCGACATTGGCTGGCGACGAGCAGTTGAAATGGATGGTGACGGATCACCTGGGATCAATACGAATGCTGGTCAACCGCAGCGGGAGCTTAAGCGGCATCCAGCGACGCGATTACCTGCCCTTCGGAGAAGAACAGGCCTCAAGCATCTGCCATCGCAACGCGAGCGGCGCAGGCTACGTCGGCGGAAACAATCCGAGGCAGAAATTTGGGTCGAAAGAACGGGATGCGGAGACCGGGCTGGATTTCTTTGAGGCTAGGTACTTCTCAAGTATCCAGGGTAGATTTACTTCACCCGATGAATTTACAGGTGGGCCAGTTGAGCTTTTCACGCTTACAGCGTCTGCCAACCCGACTTTTTACTCAGACCTTACCCATCCGCAATCGCTCAATAAGTACCAGTATTGTTATAACAACCCACTTAGATACATTGACTCCGACGGGCATGAGCCGGAAGACCTTGATCCGCAATCTGGCAGGAAAAAGAAAGAAGAAGAGGAAAAGATCCAAATCAAAACTGCGGACACCCCAAAGATTCTGGACGTCAAGGTAAAACTTATTGATCCAGTGAAAGGTGAGGTTCCAATTGGTGGCGAGTTTGAAATCAAGTACAAATACGCCATCAATGATCCTTCTACAGTACAAGATGCCCAGAAGCCGGGAGATTACGGGTCAATTCAACCAGTTATACCAACAGGGACTTTCACTGATGTGAACAATGTTGGGCTTGTTGGGGAACCAAAGGTGGTGGTAAATCCAAAAAAGGAAACTGTCGAGGTTGAAAAGACAGAACGCTATGTCGTGAAAGGAACTGCTTGTGGGCGTGATTCCTGCGCAATCAATTTCAAAGTCGTAGTGACAGACCCGGTCAATACCGACAAGACAGTTACAGTGAGGTCAGTCAACGCTCCGGGCCTCTTTGATAAGTCCCCATCATACATACCTGTCAGAAACATTCCTAAACCTGAGAAAAGGAAATAAGGAGGTGTGAAATGCTGAAGTCGTTTCTGTGTCTGTTATTGCTCTTCTCTTTACAGTCGGACTCCTCGGAGTTCTATATCGAGCATGTCGGAACTAATTCAAAATATGATTCAAGGTACATCTTCACCCGCGTCTTTGAACTCATCTCGCAGGAAAAACCTGTCCGTGAAAGTGAGATCAAAGATCGCATACAGTGCTTGGTTAGCGAGTTAAAGGCGAGTGGATTGTTTGAAGATGTAAAGGTGGAATTGCGCCGAAGAGAAAAGGCAAACGCACGTGCTCTGATTGTGGATGTTATTTATCGCCGTGAAATAGAGAGCGTTGTTATTAGTGACATCGTTCTAAGTGGATTCCCTGAGGTGGACAAAACCAAGTTCCAATTGGCATTGAATCATAGAGGCATAAAGCCAGGGGTACCATTGCTGCAACACTTTTACTACGAGCTTGAGAGGAGGATTGGCGAGGCACTGGCTGAGACTGTTCCATGGAACTTGTACAAGGATGACCAAACATCTTGGATTGATATCAGACCTGACGGCGAGCGGA
>CAYRQB010000233.1:0-9834 GCA_964426025.1 uncultured Heliomicrobium sp. | reverse complement strand
TTTTACGTTAGAATTGATGGGGCTTATTTCCCAAGATTGACAAACGTTATTGATACGTAGAATTTCTTACGTGTTCGAACGGGGCCATTCCTGGCTGAGAGTGAAGGGAACAGACCATTCTGATTTTGTCTGTAGCAGATGCCAATTGCCAGGTAATTTTGCACAAATCAGATTCGTGCAAAATATTAAAGCTTCGTCCTCAGCCATTTTCTATTCCCACTCAAAAAAAATCGTAAATACCTGCCGTGATGTTTTGTGCGTCACGCACATACCTAATTGAAGACGTGAGCAAGAAGGGCTGACCGTCAAAGGCGATTGTTTGTAGAGATTGGCTCCCGTTTCGGATTCAAAGGCAACGGCGGGTGATGCGCTGCAATCGTGTCATTCGCGCTTGGCCGATTCAGTAATGCACGGTGCTGGTAGAACTAAAGCCTGGCGATGTTAGTTGGCTCTTTTTCTCGGTTTTCAATGTGAACGTTAGCAATGTAACCGGGTTGCTCCCCGGCCACCCGGTTTTCTATTCGCTCCCGCTCAGCCGGGAGTCAATGCAAAGGAGAAGTGAGATGAATCGCAAGAAATTTTATCGCAGCACGGCGGTGTTGATAATGTCCGCTTTGCTACTCAGCGTCGCTGCCTATTTCACGCTTGTTACTCGAGCGGCTAACCCGCAAAGAAACGTTCTAACTCAGGAACCATTGCCAAGGGATTTCGAAGAAAAAGCAAAACAGCGCTTCGATAAGATCGTAAAACCGGAAATAACTTTCCAGCAATACCTGGAATTTGAAAAACAGGAATTCCAGCGCATAGCGCAGTTGCAAAGGAATTCGAGATTTAGGTACTTGCCGAGTGTCCAACAAATGACGGCCTGTGGAAACGGCGATTTTGAAACGGCCTTGAACTCAGCCGAATGGCAAGGTGGCCATGGAACCGTTGCCAGCAATGGCGACCCAAACTTTGGGAGCTTCACCGCCGGAATATTTCCAGGCCCAATCAACCTCGGCACATCTCATCAAGACTGGGTTCCCACGGGCACTGACCCGAATGTTGGCATACCACTAACAGGACCTGATTCTGCAGGTAATATAACTTCGCATGCAGTCAGGATAGGAAACACGGCAGTTAACAAGGGTTCCGAACTGTTGTCCAAAACATTTGTTGTTCCCGCAGGACCGCAAAGCCTGATCAGGTTTTGGTACGCGGTTGTTTTTCAAGACCCAGGCCATCTGCCTTATGAGCAACCATCATTTTGGGTTCGAGTGACCGAATCCAGTAACCCCAACGTCGAAATTCCAGGCGTGGTCAATCTTGGTAATGGCGCATCAAAACTGGTATCTGACGGTAACAATCCGTTTTTTCAAAAAAGCCCAACTGGGCTTCTTTTCAAAAACTGGAGTTGCGCCCAAATTGATCTTTCTCAGTACGTCGGGAAAACCGTGACAATTCAGTTTGTGACGGAAGATTGTTCGCAAGGCGCTCATTTCGGTTACGCCTACATTGACAATTTTTGCGGCAACTGCGAGGGCACGCCTGATGGAAACATAGCTTTCGATGCTAACGCAAGCTCCGATTGTGGTCGGGGAAAATTGTGTTTCAACTACTCGCTTCCCAAAATCGGAGGTACAACCGGCAACGTAACCGTATCGCTTGGGATTTACCAGAATGGCGCTTTGCTGACTACGCTGACCAGTCCCCTGTTAAACAGCGGTAGCAGTTATTGCTTTATCATAGACCCATTAACAATTTCGGGCATCAATACCAGTCTTGGCGCTTTTGATTATGTAGCTACCGGTACTTTCACTATAGGCAATACGACGCTTGCGCCGAAGTCAGTGGGAACCGTGCCTGACGGCCAGTTGGCCGGAATCAACAACGATTACAAAATCGTGTGTGGACCTAACTTGTGCTGCCCCGGTCGAAACCTTGTCAGAAATGGTGATTTCGAGTCAGGCAATGCTGCCTTCAATAGTCAATATACCTTTAATAACACAACGACGACCGGCGCGACTTTGCCGGGTCAGTACAACATCGTTAATGGCGCTCAGGCTTCGGCCATTAGTACCAATTGGGCGGCCTACGATCACACTACCTGTAACGCCAATTCTGGCAAATTCATGGTGGTCAATGGCAAGACAACCCAACCGGCCAATAGCAAGTCCACCATCTGGCGGCAAACCGTTTCTGTTACTGGTGGACGGGAATATCGCTTTTGCGCAAATGTCAAAAACCTGCCGCAATGTACCTTCGATATAAAGCCGAATATCGAAGTTAAATTCACCGGACAACCAAATAACGTCGCGATTCCCGGTGTTACCCCGACAGTGGTGAATGTTCCGAGCGGCAGTGGTAATGAATGCGCGTGGCAATTGATTTCAGCGAGTGTCTTCGTGCCCAACGGAGTCAACAATCTGACCGTTGATATTCTGTTGGACGAATCAGGCCTGGGTGATGGTAACGATCTGGCTCTGGACGACATCTCGCTCCAACAGAAATCCGCCATAAACCCGAACTATTTGCTGGTAAACTTTTCTGCCACACACATCGGCAGCGGCAAATACAACGTCAAAGCTGATTACCCTACTGGCTTTCCTTCTACGGGATATGGTTACTGGTGGGAGGCGTGCGTATGGGATGCAATTAACAATGTTTGGATATGTGTACAGAATCCAAGTGTATGGTGGACATACCCAAACTCAAACAATTTCGAGGGATATGTTGGAACCTCGACGCTGTCAGGGAATAACCCCGGTGAATTCCTAATCGGCAAACGCTATCGGATAACTTTTGGGGCGTGGTCGGATTGTGTCACCTGGGGAGCAAGTTCCTGGATATTCGAATTCAACTCGAGCCTCAAAAAAGTTGAATTCAGGCAGTTGAATCAACCCAGCCAAATAGCAACCCCGCCTCTTGGCGCGAGGGGTGGCGCAAGGACAGGGCAGGTACAACAGCCTCAACGAAACTAAATCAAAGCAGGAAACTCTGAGACAGGATTAACAGGAAATATTCAAGATGAACAGAATTGAAACTCCAACCTGGACTATTCCAGACAGGATGCTCTTGTTAATCCTGCCAGAGCGTGTTTTGAAAGTTGATAAAGCCCTCTTCCACTGCCTGCAAAGCAGATGTCAGATAGTAGCTCCGTGGGTGAGCGCGGAAAAATCCTATCGCTCCTTACCGGGGCTTGGGTATCATTTTCGCGCCCACCCCGCGCTCCGCACGGGGCTATTATCTCATCGCTCTTTCAGAGCTAAATCGGAAGGAAGCCAGTTTTTATTACTCCTAAAACACGCTCTAAAAGTTATGTGTCTCGATTTATGAGCACAGACCGGAACAGATCGTTGAGTTTTATGACGGTGTTCTGATGTTTCATTTAAGCACCGACATTTGAGTTACTAAGTGAATTAATAATACTTGCTGGAAGCTAATATCCGATATTGATGAACCTCTAAGCCATTATGCGAGTAACAAACATTTTCACATAACAAAGCGAAGTAAGTAGTTAGCTGAAACAACCGGGAAGCCTGAGTAACTAACCGGTGCGGGAGATGTGTGTCCGTTGCCGGTTATTTACGAGTGGTTTTCCTTGCCTCAAACGTCGAAGCCTTAGGAGGGCATATGTTAATCGGAAAATCTTTACGCATTGGCGGACGCCGTTGGCGTGACGCTATAAAAAATCGAATGGTAGACAGTTCATTGTTCCTGCTGGTTGCCGTGCTACTGGCAGTTTATGCCTTATTGCCGAAAACGTCTTCGGTGAATGAAAGCGTCAGCGCCGCTCCAGTTCAATCGAGCAGCGCTTGTTGCGGTTCGTGGGGACAGAAATCGAACACCGGCCCCAGCGCGCGCAACGAACAAGCTGTGGCTTATGCCGCGCGTTGCAATCGAGTCATTCTTTTTGGAGGGCGAACGGCTGGCGCTCCGGGGCCGGGCAATGCCACGGATGAAACCTGGGAATGGAACGGCGGAACGATGGCCTGGACTCAGGTAACAACAATAGGAAAACCGACTGCTCGCGGAGGCCACGCAATGGCGTACGACAGCCGCCGCAATCGAGTTGTTTTGTTCGGAGGTTACAACAACAACTTCGGCGGATTGAACGACACCTGGGAATACGATTGCGTCACCAAAACCTGGACGCAGAGAACTCCTGCGGCTTCACCGCCTGCCCGACACGCTCACGATATGGCTTACGACCCTATTCTGGGTTTGACAGTGCTGTACGCAGGTTCGGGGCCGTTTCAGGATACCTGGACCTGGGATGGGACAAACTGGGCACAGGTTGCGGGCGCGAATCAACCGGGCATTCGCGTTGATCATTCGATGGCATTCGACGGCCAAAGAGTGATTTTGTTTGGCGGAACCGGATCGTCGGGTTTGGCGACAGCCGAAACCTGGGGATTCAACGGAACGGCCTGGACGCAATTGGCGACTGCAGGGCCTCACCAACGTTACCGCCACGCGATGGCTTACGATCCCGGTTGTCGTCGGGTGATTCTGTTTGCCGGTTCCAGTTCGCTGGCCAATCGCGCCAACGACACCTGGGAATGGGACGGATCGAAATGGTGCGAGGTGACGGCGACGACTCCGCCGGTCGGACGCGAATACGGCGCGATGGCTTTCGACGGACGCGGCGTCATCGTTTACGGCGGGTTGAACAACAGCCTGGCGAATCTGGGCGATACGTGGCGATTCAATTGCAATCGTCCGTACACCTATCGCGCAGGGCGAATGGACAGATACAGGTTGCCAACGGACAAGACTTTCCGTGGTTCGGAACTCAACGCGGCGTATCCAAACGCAACCTGGAAAGATTTCGACGACACAGCGACCAATGCTTTCGTCGGCCAGACTTTTTATCTCCCCGGCTCTTCAAACATTGTCCACGCCGAACTGGAAATTCACATGAAGCCGCTGCCGGACATCACTGACAACGACACCATCTACCTTGGCTTGCTCAACAGCGCAGGAGCTTTTGCCTGGGCGCAGAGGATCAAAGACCTGCCGGGCGTTGGAGGCAGTTGGGATGTTAGCGTTCAACCGAACGGCAGACTCTTCATAATTGATCTGGACAGCTTGCCGAACGGATTGGCCAATCCGCCGAACAACAGTTTGCTGGCCAAAATGAACGCGGACAAACGGCTGGATATTCTGGTTCAGGACGATTCGGTTGTTGATTACATCAAACTGCGCGTCACGTTCTGCCCGCGGAAAATTTATTTCGCCGGATTGCCGCACGAATCATTCAATGGCGCGAATCTGGAATTGATTACCTCTGCAAACGGTCAGGAACAGATTCGTGCTACTCCAAACAGCGCACCGATTCCGGGACAGGACATCAGAGTTGATCTGGGGCAGGTAGAAGGTTGGCAAGCCAATCTGTTGCCGACTGAAGACCTGCGCGGGCAAGGGAAGGTCATGGAAAGCTGGATCAAAGGGCGAGTGGCCGGCGTTGATAATCAATTCATCGGCAAGGCGCGAATTGCAGGCAATGGAAGTTCGGCCACTTACACGGTTGATTTTTCAACAATTGGCTCGGCCACGTCACTGGTTGAATTGCTTGGACCGAATGGCCAGTTGGTCGGTTCGTTTACAGCGCCGAATGGCGCGCAAATGATTCTGAGCAATAACTGTCCTGATGGATTACGTCCCGTGCAAGTGCGAACCTGGAAGCTGACCTGCGAACCGAAGAATGACGTTGTCGGAATGTACGTGTATAGCACGATATGCGTATCAAGCGGTTTCGGTAACTTCAACGAAGTTTCATTCATACGCGTCACTGCGCTTAACCCGACTCAGCCGCGCGATTATGTTTCCGAAGGCGTGTTATGCGGATCGGGGTTGAACAACATCACCGTCACAGATGAGAGCGTTCAATTTGGCGGCAAGCCATCAACCGCGCTTGGCAACGCGGCGCTGGAATCGGCAGGCGGAA
Source organism: uncultured Heliomicrobium sp. (assembly GCA_964426025.1). Classification (GTDB taxonomy): domain Bacteria; phylum Acidobacteriota; class Blastocatellia; order RBC074; family RBC074; genus RBC074. The sequence goes on along the minus strand of CAYRQB010000233.1, from coordinate 3,905 downwards.
GCCTGACCGTTACCGGCATCGGTTCCAACGGCGAAGACGGCGTCAGGTTTGATCTGGGTAAGGCGGATGCTTTCTCTGTTGATCTGGATGAGATTGATCCGATGGCCAATTTGCCCGAAGGCGCTTCGGTGAAGTTTGAACCAATTGGCATGTTGGCCAATGGTCAGAACACATCGCTGGGGAGCGTGGTGGTTGCAAGGAAACATCCATGGGATGTGATCAGAGCGGACGTTACTCCGCTTGGTGGACCCGCCATGCGAGTCGTAGTTTTTAACGGCGGCGCGCAGGTGGCGAACGTCGCAAACTTCACCGGAGACATTGGCGCATCTGCTTCGCCGAACAGAGTCAATTTTTCCAACGGCCAAAACTCCGGCTTTGAGCTTGAATTTCCCGAAGGCACTTCGTTAATGATCGGCAATCTGACGGTTCAGGGGAACACATTGCGTGCGCTCCCGGCCAATCAGATCATCAACCATTACTGGATCGTAGGGCTTAACGCGACCGCCGCACTTTTGCCGGAATTCACTTTGTCAGGTTTGACTGTGACGCCGTCCTGCGACAGCGCCATAACAATCTCGCCTGCTTCGTTACCGGCTGGAACCAGCGGGACGGCTTATCCAAAAACGCAATTGACGGCTTCGGGCGGCATTGCGCCGTATAGCTATACGGCTACGGGATTGCCAAACGGTTTGACGCTTTCGCTCGGCGGCGAATTGTCAGGCACGCCGACGCAATCCGGCGGCTTCCAGGTGACGGTCACGGCCAAAGACGACAACGGTTGCGAAGGCCGTCAGGTTTACATGCTGACCATCGCCAATGGCGGTTGCACGCCAATCACCGTAAACCCGGCGACGCTTCCCGGCGGCAGAGTCGGTGAAGCCTACAACCAAACGTTCACGGCAACCGGCGGAGCGGCTCCGTATACTTTCCGCTTGTCTACCGGGTTGGTGATGAGGGGGACGGTGTTGTCGCCACAAGGAGTGTTGTCGGGTGTACCTCAAGACCCCGGCACATTCAACTTCACAGTCGAAGCGACTGACGCCAATGGTTGCAAAGGAACGCGAGCTTACGCGGTCACGATTGGCAGCGGCGGATTGATGTTCTACCCGCTGTCGAAACCGCTGCATTTGCTCGATACCCGTGCGGCTGCCGCCAGACCAGGCCCGGCATTTGAAATGCCGAATGCTAAAATCAAAGGCGTGATTACGGGCGGAACTCCGCGCGTTCAACAAGCTCGTGTGACGTTTGACGGAGTAACCATTCCGGCCAACGCTCGTGCGATTGTCGGAACGGCGACGGTCATCAACAACCCCGATCCCGGAGCTTACACCGGCACGGGCAACGTCACGTTTTATCCGAACGGCAAAACCAAACCCGAAGTGTCGAATCTGAATTACGCCGCCGGTCAAACGGTCAGCAATTCGTTCACCGTCGGATTGGGAGATTCGGGGGCATTCGACATCTTCGCTTACAGCGACGTGCATCTGGTGATTGATGTCGTCGGTTATTACGCGCCTCCGGGACAGGGCGGATTGTATTTCCATCCGCTGGGCAAACCCGTTCGCAAGCTGGAAACCAGACCGGAGTTGTTTTATCCGGGATGCGAAACTCCGCGCGCGAAATTGCAGGCGGGCAGCACGCGAACCATGCAAGGGCGGTTCGCCTGCGACGGGGTGACGATTCCGGCTGCGGCAATGGCGTTGGTCGGCAATCTGACCGCAGTCAATGCCAACGGCGGCGGACAGGCTGTCATGTTCGGCGGAGATTTGAATTCAACTCCGCTGGCGAATTCCTTGTCGTATGTTTCGACTCAGGCGATACCGAATGCCTTTGTGACGCGGTTGGCGGCTGATGGAAACTTCAAACTGTTCGTTTCGCAAACGACGGATATGCTGGTTGATGTAACAGGGTATTTCAGCCCCGAAGCTCTGGACATCAATGGGCAGGGTTTGCTGCTGACGCTGCTCGACAGCCCGGTTCGCAAACTGGAAACGCGTCCTGAAACTTTCTATCCGGGATGCATCACACCGCGAGCGCCACTGGCAGGCGGAACCGAAACGATAATTCCTGTTCACGGAAGCTGCGACGGCGCAACCATTCCGACAACTGCAAGAGCGATCATCGGCAATGCGACGGTGGTCAACTTCATCTCGCAGGGAAGCGGCAACGTGACCTTGTTCCCGACGGCGTTCAATCGTCCTGAAGTGTCGAATTTGAATTACGTCACCGATCAGGTCATACCGAACGCCTTCACTGTCGGTTTGAGCAACGACGGCAGATTCACCATTTATGTTTTCAGCTCGATTCATTTGCTGATTGACATCAGTGGTTATTACGCGCCGTAAACCTGAACGGGAGCGCAAATGCTTTTTTGGTGTTTGCGCTCCCGTTGTTTTGTATTTCTGTCGGCCAAACAGTTTCACCAGCGAAGCCGGAGCGAACAACCGAATTCCCGGATATTTCGAACCGACTATCAGCGGAGCCAATCTGCAATGATGAAATGAATGTGGAAATTTGGTGAATCATGAAACCAATTACGCGATTAGGCTGAAATCCGATTTAGTGTCTCCTTCCATCATCGAGTAGGCGTGAAGCTTACGACACATTATTTACTGGCCGACCACAAAAAACTTCTTGACGCCCCCCTGCTATTGCCGTGATTGACACAGGCGTTGACTCCAGACACCCCGATCTGGCTCGCAATCTGTGGAGCAATAAACGCGAAGCCAACGGCAAAAAGAACGAAGACGACGACCGCGACGGTTACGTTGACGACGTGTCGGGATGGAACTTCGTCAACGATTCTCCGAACGTCAACGATGATCACGGACACGGAACGGCAATGGCAGGCATCATCGCCGCCGAAACCAACAATCGTCAGGGAATTGCCGGAGTCATGTGGCAGGCCAGTCTGATGCCATTGAAAGCTCTGGATTCGACAGGCAGCGGCGCTATCTCCGACGTTGTCGAAGCGATTGACTTCGCGACCAGCCATGGAGCCGCCGTAATCAATTGCAGCTTCGGCACGGAAGCTTTTTCTCAAGCCCTGCTCGACGCCATCAATCACGCTTCGCTGTCGGGCGCGCTGGTTGTCGCTTCGGCGGGCAACAACGGATGGGATTTGTCGCAGACGCCGTATTACCCGGCTGGTTATTCCGCCAGCAATCTGATCGCAGTCGCGGCGACAAACAATGCCGACCAATTGGCGACGTTTTCAAATTACGGAGCGAACAACGTTCACATCGCTGCGCCGGGCATAGACGTTCTAACGACCTATCCGAACAACCGTTACGTCACCCTGACGGGAACGTCCGCAACCGCGCCTCTGGTGGCAGGAGTCGCCGGATTGCTGAAAAGCAGGCGCGGATTTGTTTCAGCGCAATGGATTCGCAAAGTGATAATTGACAGCGCGCGCAAGGTTTCTTCATTGAATGGAATAGTGTCGAGCGGCGGCGTAGTTTCCACCGGAGAGGCAATCGTGGCGTTCATCAAAAATGAAGAGGAAGGTGGCTCAACTGGCGGTCCTGGTGGCGGCCCTGGCGGTGATCCGGGGGCGGACCTGGCGGAGGACCGGGTAGCAATCCCGGAGGCAATCAACCCGGCGGAATGAACCTGGATTTTATGCGTAACAACTCTCCCAATCCCCCTGAACCACGCGTAACAATCAACAATGTGCCAAGTGGACCTTATGACGACCCGAAGCCGGAACCGCCAGTTACGAATATTGGGCGAACGACACGGTCAAAAAAGTCACCGACGCGCGCGGCATTTACGCGCAGTTCACTTACAACGGGCGCGGCCTGCCGACCGTCGTTGATTACAGCGATTCGACATTGGACGTGTATTACACCGGCGAACGGACGCTGATGGAAGAAAAGAGCGGCTCGACGGTCATGGCTTCGACC
>CAYRQB010000232.1:7874-9841 GCA_964426025.1 uncultured Heliomicrobium sp. | reverse complement strand
TCGGAACTGGCCGAACGCGTCAAAGCCGCCGACGCCGAAAAACTGCTGAAAGTTCTAGGCCCGGCTCCGGCTCCCCTGTCCAGATTGCGAGGCGAACACCGAATGCAGGTTCTGGTCAAAACCCGATACCGCCGCCAAGCCCGCGAAGCCCTAGACGCCGCAATGATCGGATTGAAAGAAGCCGGACAGGATTTGAAGCTGATCACGATAGAAGTTGATCCGGTGAATTTGATGTGAATGGTGGGTACAGGAAAAGGCTTTCCCGCAAATGACGCGAATGAACGCGGATGTCTGGTTGTGATTATTCAATAAGCAGGTCAAACTCCGGCAAGTTCAGCAAATGATTAACTCAGGGCCTGGTAATGTCGCTTCTGCTGTTCGTGTTATCTGCGTGATTCGCGGGAGAATTTTCTTAAAGGCAATAGTTTTTCCATCATAGGCACGGCGCTTGCCATTACCATTGTCAGCCCCGCCGATCTTGTACCGAAAGAAAACAAAAAAGCGCTTACTGGGGGTTCCGACATGGTAAAAAGTTCATCAGTCATTTCCGTCGTTGATATCAAGCAGTGTTTCGGCTGTCAGCTTTTAATTCGTAACAGCGATAAATTCTGCCGGCATTGCGGAATCAAACTCAGCGACGCAGCAAATAAACCCGCGAAAAATACTTCCGACGCAGACAAACCAAAAGCGGCGTCGGGCAATCTGCCAGAAAATTCTCCGGCTGAACCTTATTCCACCAAACCATTGGTTCAGGCGGCGGTTCCGCATCCGGCTTCTGGACCGCTGCTGCAAGCCATAGTCAATGGCATCACAACCGGAGCGGTGAAAATCAGTTCGAACAAATTTACGCAGCAAACTGCGTTGGTGCTGATGTCTATTCCGGTCTGGCTGCTGATAGTTTTTCTGTCGCCGGTTGACGCCTGGCTGGCGACGAAATCCATCGCCAAAAACTTTTGACCGCCCTGGCCATCAAGAACTGTAGCTTCACGCAAAGCCACTTTGCGTGAAGCCAGGCTTTCCTGAAGCTGATCTTCGTCAACATTGGTTTGCTTTTGCATTTTCATCGAACAGCAAATTGCGTTAATTGACGAAGTCAAAGACGCGTGTTAGCGTTGCGCCGTTTTCCTGGACAAGTTCTTTTCATTTTTCCTTTCGGTGCCTGCTGCGTTCCGATTCGAAGCAGCGGGAGAATAGGGAAGCGGGTGCGAATCCCGCGCGGTCACCGCCACTGTGAGGCTCATATATTTCGAGGCTTTGACGGCTTCGAACGAACACGCAAAATCCATTGCGCACGCAATGCGCGAGAAGGTCAGTGTTCGACTGTTGAATCCGAACCGTATCTGTTCTGATTTCAAATGAGCCAAGTCAGGAGACCTGCCTGAAGGAATTATCCGACGACTCTTCGGCTGAAAGAGCGCGCGAGTTCGCAGGCATAATCTCAATTCAATTCGAGAATCAAAAGCCTCAGACGCACGCTTTTCAAACCGTCGCGTCTGAGGCTTTTGCTTTTCCGACGCAATGTTGAATTCACCTCGACGAAAAAAAACCGTATTGACGCTGCTGATCTTGGCGATTGGCCTGACAAACGCTTGCCGGTCGCCGCAACAAATTGAACGGTCAGTGACGGTTCAAACGCGAACCGTCACTGATGAACTTGGCCGCGAAATCAAAATCGCTTTTCCGCCGCAAAGAATCGTTTCGCTGGCTCCGAGCGTGACCGAAATTTTATTCGCCCTCGGTTTGGGCGACCGCGTAGCCGGAGTCACCAGCTATTGCGATTTCCCGGAAGCGGCAAAGGCGAAAGAGAAAATCGGCGACACGCTGAATCCGAATCCCGAACGATTGATCGCGCTCAAACCCGACCTGGTGATCGTCACCACGGCCAGCCAGTTGGAAAAACTTTCCGGTCAGTTGGGCGAATTGAACATTCCGGTTTATGTCAGCGATCCGCGAACCGTGCGCGGAAT
>CAYRQB010000232.1:0-7774 GCA_964426025.1 uncultured Heliomicrobium sp. | reverse complement strand
TGGGCGAATTGAACATTCCGGTTTATGTCAGCGATCCGCGAACCGTGCGCGGAATCGTCGCTTCGATTCGCAAACTTGGCGAAGCGACCGGCGCGACGGTTGAAGCCGAAAAGATTGCGATTGAAATGGAACGACGCATCAGCGATGTCGAAAAGCGTGTAGCCGCGTTGCCGAAACTACACGTGCTTTATGTTTTGCAAACCGCGCCGCTGATCACCGCCGGGCGCAACACTTTTATCAACGATCTGGTTCTGCTGGCCGGAGGGCAGTCAATTTCCGGCAACGAATCGGCGGATTATCCCCAGCTTTCGCGCGAAACGGCGATTGCTCGACGGCCTGAAGTGATCGTCGCTCCGGCAAGTCACGGAACAGAACTGGTCAGGGAAGAAGATTTGCTGCGGGATTTTTCCGTCACACCCGCCGTAAAAAATCGCCGCATCGTTCGCGTCAATCCCGATTGGGTTGATCGTCCGGGGCCGCGAATTGTCGAAGGGTTGGAGCAGCTTGCTCAGGGTCTGCATCCGTCTAGTCCGTGAAGTCTGAAATGCTGGTTGAACAGAAACTGAATCCGACATTGGCCGAAACCGTCAGCGGGCATTTGACTCGCCGCCGGGCGGGCGTGGTGTTGGCTTTGCTTGGCGCGGCGTTGTTGGTTTGCGCTCTGACGGCTTTGGCAATTGGCAGCGAATACATAGCCACCGGACAAATCTTCACGGCGTTGCTGGCCAAAATTACCGGAGCGGCTTCCGGGCTTACGCGCGAACAGGAAGTGATTGTTTTCAGTTTGCGATTGCCGCGAATTGCTCTGGCCGCAGCAGTCGGCGCGGCGTTGGCAATGGCCGGAGCATCGTTTCAGGCTTTGCTGAGAAATCCGCTGGCCGATCCTTACGTGCTGGGCGTGTCGGGCGGCGCGGCGCTGGGTTCGATTCTGGCCATTCTGCTGGCGGCGAATCTGGCTTTCGCTCAACCGTTGTTCGGCTTTGCCGGAGCGATAGCCGCGACGCTGATCGTTTATCTGTTGGGTCGGCGCGATGACGATCCGGCACGATTGGCATTGGCCGGAGTCGTGCTTTCAACTTTTCTTTCGTCGGTGATCGTGTTGCTGACCAGTCTGGCCAGCAACGTCAAATTGCGCCAGATCACTTTGTGGTTGCTCGGCGATTTGTCCAGCGGCAGCCGCGAAGGTTTGATCTTCGTCGCCATTTCTTCGCTGATCGGAGTCGGCGTGTTGACGACGCAATCGCGCGCGTTGAATTTGATGATGATCGGCGAACGCGACGCTTTCGCGTTGGGAGTCGAAACTTCGCGAGTGCGGTGGGCGGTTCATTTGACGGCTTCGTTGGTGACGGGCGCAGCCGTAGCAGCGGGCGGAGCGATCGGTTATGTCGGTCTGGTCGTTCCGCATCTGGTTCGTTTGGCCATCGGAGCCGACAACCGTTTGGTTATTCCGGCAAGCGCATTGGCCGGTTCGTTGCTGGTGATGTTGGCCGACACCGCCGCGCGAACCGTTTTGTCTCCGCGCGAATTGCCGACCGGCGCAATCACCGCTCTGGTCGGAGCGCCCGTGTTCATTTACCTTTTGTTGAGGCCTCGATTCAGCGCCGCGATCGTCAGTGAGCGGGCTTTGCCGAATGAACCGGTCACAGATGATTCGCTCACCGCTGGCCGTGAAACTGAGTCTTCGTTATCGTTGCGTGACGTTCATTTCAGCTACCGCCATCGAACGGTTCTGAACGGCGTCACGATGGAAATCCGATCGGGAGAAATCGTCGCTCTGTTGGGGCCGAATGGCGTTGGCAAATCCACATTGCTCGGCGTAGCGCACGGAGCGCTTGCGGCTTCAAGCGGCGAAGTTCTGCTGGACGATCAACCGGTCAGGGATTTTTCCCGTCGCGAACTGGCGCATCGCATCGCCGTCGTCGCTCAATCCAGCGAAGTCCGCTTTCCGCTGACCGCACTGGAATATGTGCTGACAGGGCGTTTCGCGCATTCCAGCGCGATTGGTTTCGATTCGCCGCGCGACGTCGAAGTGGCGATGAAAGCTCTGTCCGACACTGACGCGGCGCAATTCGCCAGCCGGTCATTCAACGAACTTTCCAGCGGCGAACGCCAGCGAGTCGTGCTGGCTCGCGCTCTGGCACAGGAAGCAAGCTTGCTGTTATTGGACGAACCGACGGCGAACGCAGACATAGCGCATCAGGTTTCGCTGCTGACATTGGTTCGCGATCTGACACGACGGCGCGGTTTGGGAGCGATGGTCGTCACGCACGAAATCAATCTGGCGGCGGAATTCGCCGACCGCGTGGCTTTGTTGAAAGACGGCAAATTGTTGGCCTGCGGTTCGCCGAGCGAAGTTATGACCGAAAACCTGCTGGGCGAATTGTTCGGGACATCGTTGCTGGTCAATCAACATCCGCACAGCGGCAGACCTCTGGTCAGTTGGCGATTCGAACAGAACCTGACGGCAAAGGAAAAAAGATGAAGAACAAACTGTTGATTACGGCGTGTTGTTTGTCGGCAATCGTTTTATTGACTTCGTGCGCGCAACCTGCGAACGTAAAGACTCCATCGAACGCCCCGCCGGTTGTCAAAGCTCAAACATCCCCAACATCACAACGCGAAGAAAGACTGGTCATCGCTTATCAGGGCGAAGACGGCAAAACGGCTTTGGAACTGCTCAAAACTCATGCTCGCGTTCGCACCGCATCCAGCCAGCTTGGCGAATTGGTCGTCGAAATCAACGGCGTCGCCAGCGGCAATGGCTTCAATTTCATTTACTTCGTCAACGACGCGACGGCCAAAACCGGCGCAGCCCAATTCATCACCAAATCCGGCGACAAGATCGAATGGAAATTGATCGGCGCTCGCAAACAATGAAAAGAAATCTGTGCTGCAATCGGCAGGAAGCGGCCAGGTTGTCCAGGCGTTTAGTCGTTCGCGACTGGCGCAAATCATCAAGGATTCTTATGAAGTTCAGATTGATTGTAATTTTACTTTTTATTTCGCTATTGGCTGTCGGCGTTTCAGCGCAAAGTTCGCGCGGCGCGTTGGCGGGCAAAGTTGTTGACACGCGAGGCTCGGCGATTCGCGGCGCTCGCATCGTTCTGTTTTTTTCCGGCAAAGTGGCGCTGAGAGAAACGACCAGCAACGAACAGGGCGAATTCGGCTTCGATTATCTGCTGCCGGGCGATTACACGCTTTCGGTCGAAGCCGACGGGCTGACTCAGCAGGGCGGGCCGCAACCGATTCGGATCATCGGCGGCCAGCAATCCCGCATCGCCATTCCATTGATCGTCGCGGCGATTGAAGATTCCGTGATTGTTTCGGCGACGCGAACCGAATCGCGTTCGGGCGAAAACCCTGCCAGCGCTTATGTCGTGTCGGCCACTGATTTGCTGCGCGCTCAACGCGTGACAGTTTTTGACGCTTTGCGGTCTTCGCCGGGCGTGACCGTTGCGCAAACCGGACGGCGCGGTGGAGTCACTTCGTTGTTTGTTCGCGGAGGCGAATCCGATTACACCAAAGTTTTGATTGACGGAGTTCCGGCCAACGACGCGGGCGGTTCATTCGATTTCGCCGACCTGACCACGGACAACGCCGCGCGAGTCGAATTGATTCGCGGTGCGCAAAGCGCAATTTACGGTTCGGACGCGATGGCCGGAGTGCTGCAGTTTTTCACTCACAGAGGAACAACCCCGACGCCTGAATTTGAATTCACCGGCGAAGGCGGCAGTTTCGGCTTCAATCGCCAGCTCGCGCGGTTTTCCGGATCGAACGGGCCGTTCGATTATTCGTACAGCTACACGCATCTGCGAACCGATGGCCGCGACCGCAACGACGATTATCAAAACCGGATTGCGACAATCAATCTGGGTTATCGGCTGACTTCGCGCACACAGTTTCGTTTCACCGCTCGGCGCGAAAGTTCCGGCCTTGGCGTTCCCGGCGCGACAGCCAGATTCTTTCCTGACCCGGACGAACGCGCTCGCCGCAAACGCGTTGCGGCCACTGTCCGCGTTGACGACCAGACAACGAAGATTTGGCATCAAAGCCTGACACTGGTTTTTTCCGAGAGCCGTTATTCCAGCTTCGATCCGGCGGCGCAGGATTTGACGAAGCCGAATACTCCTCCCGACACCGCCTTCGCATTCAACGATTACGTTTCCGCATTCAACAATCATCAGCGGCGGCGAGGTTTCCGTTATCAATCGGAATTGATCCTGCCATTCGGTCATCTGGTTTCGGGCGGCATTGATTACGATTTCGAGCAGGCGGTTTTCGATAGCGGTTTTGCCGGAACGAATCGCGTTCCATCAGACCGCACGAACATAGGCGGATTTTTGCAGGATCAGTTTTCGCTGACGCCTCAATTGCTGGTTACGGCTGGTGTCCGCGTTGAACACAATCGCGCGGATGTTCCGGCTTCGCTGACGGCGATCCTGGCCAATCTGGGATCCGCGTCATACAACGGCACAGTCGGTTTCGGTACTGAAGTGTTGCCGAAAATCGCAGCCATATACCTGCTGCCGACTAACGATTTGCAAGCCGTCATCGGACAGGCTCGCGTGAAAGCCAATTACGGACACGGGATCAAAGCCGCCACGCTGGTTGAAGCTTTCAGCCCCAGCCGATTCTTTTTGGGCAATCCGGCGCTGAAACCCGAACGCGCTCGCGGATACGATTTCGGCTTCGAGCAGTTTTTCTGGAAAGACCGTTATCGTCTGGAAATGACTTACTTTGAAAATCGCTTCCGCGACCAGATCGCATTCGTCGGCGACGCGGCGACTTTCGGCGGCCCGATCAAAACCGCCGATGGCCGTCTGACTCATTTCATCAACAATGACCGCTCGATTTCGCGAGGGATGGAAATCGCAGTCTCGATGAGTCCGCACCGCAGGCGATTGTTCATCAACGGTTCTTACACCTTGCTGAAAACCAAACTGGAATCAGCGGCGGACATCATTGATTTTTCGACCGGGACTTTGAAGCCAAATCCTGAGGTTGGATTTTCATTGCTTCGCCGCCCGCGCCATTCAGGCACGCTGAATGTTTCCTGGATCGGAGACAAGATCGAATTGAACCTGGACGGATTTTTCGTTGGTCGTCGGCGCGACGGCGATCCTGTCACGTTTGCGCGTTTCAATCCCGACGGCCAGCCGATTTTCAACAAGGCTTATCAGCGATTGGATTTCGCCTGGACTTATCGCTTCACTTCGCGCGTGGCGATGTTCGGACGAATCGAAAATTTGCTGAATCAGGATTACGAAGAAGTTCTGGGCTATCCGGCTTATCGGCTGAATTTTTCGGCGGGAATGCGATTCAGAATCGGCGGCGGGAAATAATCGCCAATCACAAAATCAGCGATTACAGTTTGGGCGAGAAGGCGCTGTTCTTCTCGCCCTTTTCTTTTCAGACCGTCATTGCTTACCGTTGCCAGACTGTGCCGTCGGCGTATTCAATTCGTTTGATGGAAATCGTCTCCTGCTTCTGCTTCAACAAAGAAGGGTCCTGAAAGCCTCGTCCGCAAACAGCCTCAAAGGTGCTGACTTTATCCGGTTGGTTTTCATCGGTGACGACTCTGACCACTTCGCATTTTTTTGCGTCGGGCGGCAATTTGAATTTGAGAGTTTTCTTGCCGCCGGGTTTGATTTCGACTTTGCTGGCGACATCGTATCGAAGCAGAAGCTGGCCGTTTTCGTAACGCGGAAAAGCGAAATCCCATTCAACAACCTTGATCGCTTTGGGGCCGTTGTTCCTCAGTTCGACCTGCACCAACTCAGCAATGTCTATCACTCTGGTGTAAGACATCTGCCTGCCGCGCGAACGAACCTCTTCCGGAGCGATTGGCGCAGTCGGGATTTTGTTACTGGGATTGCGGTTTCGTTGACGTGTGATGCGTTCGTTTTCAGTTATCGGCATGTCGCCGTTTTCGGCTGCCATCGAAGGCGAGGTCAGACTTGGCCGATCCAGCATTGGGTAATAATCAACGCCGATTTTGTGACGTACGATTTCAATCGGCGCTTTTTCAGGCGCGGTTGGAACTGTCGGCAACTGGGTTTGGGCAATGGCAACGATGCCGATCGTTGTGACTACAATGGCGAAAATCAATCGGGCGGGCTTCATCTCGGTTTTCCTCCAATCATTTGAGGCGGACATTCAGGTTGGCGGGCGGATTCTACTCCCGCCCTGCCGACTCTTCAAAGAATCAGGATGGAAAACCGCAAAATGATTTACGACAGGCTCGGATGCTTTTTGTGCCAGTCAGTCGCGTTTTGATAAGCCATTGCCACGCGTAACGGCGCGGCTTCGTCGTAAAGATTGCCGGTGAACATAATCGCCTGCGGCAGATTGTTGATGAAACCGCACGGCGTGACGACCGCCGGATGACCGGTCAGATTGGTGACGAGCAGGCTGGCGCTGCCCGGCGCGGGCGTGACGAAACAATCCCAATTCGCCATCAGCTTGTCCATTTCGCGCATCAGCAAAGTGCGCGCGCGTTGAGCGCGAATGTATTCGACCGCCGGAATAAACCGCGCGGTGCGAAAACTGTTCGGCCAATCATTGGGACTTTGCCCGGACAATTGATTGACCCGACCGTCGCGCGTGATGTCGTCGAATGCGGCGGCGGCTTCGGCGTTCAGAATGATTCGCAGACTTTGCGCGTCGAATTTCGGCAACTCGAACAGCTCCAGCTTCGCTCCGGCGTTTTGCAGCGCCGTCAAGGCTTCGTGGTACATCTTCCTGCGCTCTGTGGCATTCGCTCCCTGCCCGCCTTGTCCGCCCTGATTCCCCGTCGGTTCGAACTCTGATTTGATGTATCCGATCTTCATTTGCGCTAGCGGTCGGTCTGGATTCCAGTTGAAAGGAACGTCTTCGACAGTCAGGTCGTGACCGTCGGGGCCGTAAATTGCCGACAACACCAGAGCGCAATCTTCCACGCTTCGGCACATGGGGCCGATCTTGTCCATCGTCCAGCTCAAACCCATCGCGCCGTGACGGCTGACGCGTCCGTAAGTCGGACGCAAGCCAGTGATTCCGCAGCGCGATGAAGGCGAAACAATCGAACCCAGAGTTTCGGTCCCGATCGCAAAACCGACCAATCCTGCCGAAGTCGCCGAAGCCGACCCTGCCGAAGACCCGCTCGATCCGACTCGGTCTTCTTCGATCTGCCAGGGATTACGAGTCATGCCTTTGAACCATCGTCCGCCCTGAGCCAACGCGCCCATCGAAAGTTTGGCGACCAAAACCGCGCCCGATTCGCGTATTCGCTCAACCACCGTCGAATCGTAATCAATCACCTGATCGCGAAACGGCTCGGCTCCCCAGGTGGTCTTGATGCCTTTGGTGGCAAACAGGTCTTTCACTCCGCAGGGAATGCCGTGAAGCGGGCCGCGATATTTACCGGCTTTGATTTCGCGGTCGGCGGCTTCGGCCTGTTGCAAAGCCAGTTCTTCGGTCAGAGTGACGACGCACAGCAATTTGTCGCCGTATTTTTTCAGCCGCGACAAATACATCTTCGTCAATTCGACCGAAGAAACTTTGCGCGTGCGTACAAGTTCGCCGAGTTCCGTGACCGAGGCGAAGGCCAGGTCTTCGACCGAAGCGAACTTCGGCGCGGCGATTTTGTTGGCGCGAGCTTTGCCAGCGCTGACTTTGGCGGACTTGGCAGCGGCGCGCTGGCGATAAGTTTTCAACTTGCCGGGCAGCGCCGGATGAAATGCCGTCGCCGGTTCGGTGTCGAGCGGCACATCAATCTTTCGCAGATTTTCGTAAC
>CAYRQB010000231.1:1900-9967 GCA_964426025.1 uncultured Heliomicrobium sp. | reverse complement strand
TTGTCAAACTCATGATAGTTCAACGTCGGAGAAACCGTCTTTATGGCATCAAAGATGGACCAAAGTAGTGGAGTGCTAGCACCAACTTAACCCCACCCCTTGGGAGAGCTTGCTGCAATATGTTGACGAACCTTGTCATCAGCCTAATCTCGCCCAATTCCTGCCCGATTTTGGAAATATTGAATCCCACAGGCGAACATCATCGCTGCGGTAAAGCCGATAACATCATTTCTAACCCAAACAGTCAGAGAAGTTATCGCTGAGCATTTGTGGCATAGCGTTTGGATTGAAGATTGGCAAATCTTCTTTCAAATCGGAGCGCACAGATGCAAACCTTCCTTCAAGATTTACGATATGGTCTGCGGCTGTTGTTGAAACAGCCGGGCTTCACGTTGATTGCCGTCGTCACTTTGGCGTTGGGGATTGGCGCGAACACGGCAATTTTCAGCGTTGTCAACGCGACTCTGCTCAGTCCGCTTCCTTACCCTGAACCTGATCAAATTGTCAGAGTCTACACAAACAATCCGTCGCGAGGATGGAACCAGTCCATGGTTTCTCTGCACGATTTCAGAGACTGGGAAGCTCAGAACCAGGCGTTCTCTCACATAGCCGCTTTCAATCAACGCAGCGCGAACATCACGGGCGGTCAGCAGCCTGAGCGGATTGATTATTCGCTGGTCACTGCGAATCTGTTTTCGGTGCTGGGAATTGAACCAGCGATTGGCCGCGTGTTCACTACGGAAGAAGATCAACCGGGTCGCGGCAATGTAATCGTGCTGAGTCGGCGATTCTGGCAACGATATTTCAACGGCGACGAATCCGTGATCGGAAAGACGCTTCAGCTAAACGGAGAAAACTGCGTCATTGTCGGCGTTATGCCAGCGCAGGTCAGGTTTCCGTCGCCGGATGTTGATTTGTGGAAACCGATTGCCATGACGCCGGAATCAACCGGCGAACGCAGTGGCCGATGGTTGGAAGCCGTCGCTCGATTGAAACCCGGCGTGACTCAGGAACAGGCTCAGGCCGATATGCAAACCATCGCCGCACGCCTGGCCAAAACATATCCCGAAAGCAACGAGGGTTGGGGAGTTGAAATGCTGAGATTGCATCAGCAACAGGTCAGCGATTTCAGACCCGCTCTGTTGTTGATGTGGGGAGCAGTCGGTCTGGTGCTGCTGATCGCCTGCGCCAATGTCGCCAACTTGCTGCTGGCTCGCGCCACGTCTAGGGAGAAGGAGATCGCCATCCGCAGCGCGCTTGGAGCCGGGCGCTGGCGCATCGTTCGACAACTTTTGACTGAAAGCCTGATCCTGGCTCTGTTGGGCGGATTGGCCGGATGGTTGCTGGCAATCTGGGGGACGGAACTGTTGCCCGATTTAAGCGCGGGCGGATTTGTTTCCGACGTGAAGATTGATCGCGGCGTGTTGGTTTATTCATTGGCGCTGGCCGTTCTGACCGGAGTTCTGTTCGGAATGATTCCGGCCTTCAAGGCTGCAAGAACAAATCTGAACTGCGCATTGAAAGACGGCGGACGCAGTTCAAACGGTTCAATACATCACCGCGCACGCAATCTGTTGGTGATCGGCGAAATCGCCGTAACCATGTTGCTGATGGTCGGCGCAGGCTTGTTGCTTCGCAGCTTTGTCAGCTTGCTTAAAGTTGATCCCGGATTCGATCCGCAGAATTTGCTGACTCTGAAAGTAGCGCCTCCGCAAGCACGGCCATTACCGGGTGAATCAGAACTGGATTTTTTCCGGCGACTGTCATACGAACGGCAACAGATGGCCGTTTTCTATGACTCAGTCGTTAATGGCGTCGAGGCTTTGCCGGGCGTTGAGACAGCCGGAGCGACCAACGTGCTGCCCTTGTCGGGCAATCGCTGGAATGTCGGATTCGATATCGAAGGCCGCGCTTCGCGTCCGCGCGCCGAACAGCCAACAGCTTTTGGACGAGTCGTCAGTGCGGGTTTTCTGCGCGCGATGAAAATTCCTTTGCTGGAAGGCAGAGAGTTGAATCAGTTCGATGTGCGCGATGCCGAACTTGTCGCCGTCGTCAGTCAAACGATGGCTCGCCGTCATTGGCCGAATGAAAGCGTCATCGGCAAACGCATACGTTTCGGCGAAAACCCTGAATTTTTCAAATGGGTGAAGATTGTCGGAGTCGTCAGCGATGTGCGAATGAACGATATGGAAACCGCGCCCGATGCAGCCATCTACATTCCTTTTCCGCAGGCGATCTTTGGACATTTCGGCGATTGGGGAATGACTCTGATCGTTCGAACGAGATCGAATCCTGCTGCCTTGATCGAATCAATACGCCAGCAAATTCAGGCGCTGGATAAAACTTTGCCGATTTATCAGGTTCGCACGATGGAACAAATCATCGGCGAATCGGTTGCGCAACGCCGATCCAGTATGCAGTTGCTGCTGACATTTGCCCTGCTGGCATTGACGCTGGCTTCGGTTGGAATTTACGGCGTAGTTTCATATTCAGTTAGCCAGCAGACGCATGACATCGGCGTGCGAATGGCATTGGGCGCAAAGGCCTCGGATATTTTGAAGATGGTGTTGAAACAAGGATTGACTTTGACTTTGATCGGATTGGCGATTGGTGTCGCTGGAGCTTTGGCCTTGACGCGTTTGCTCGGCACTTTGCTTTACGATGTGAGCGCGAGCGATCCGGTGACCTTCGCATTGGTAATTGTTACGCTGGCAATCGTGGCGTTGTTTGCCAGTTTGATCCCAGCCTGGCGCGCGGCAAAAGTGGATCCGATGATTGCGCTACGGTATGAGTAAAACCACAGCCTGACCCGATCATTGCTGCTGACGATCCACGTGCAGATGAGTGAAGGATAGAATCATCAGATAAACGACGCTGAACAGCAGTGTAAAAAGTCCCGCGAAGGCCAAAGTCTGCAGATGCGCCATGGGATTTAGCAATCCATCAACTATTTGGTTGAGCAGGCTGGACGGTCGAAACAAAACGTCCCAGCTATTCCAACGCAGGAAGCGTCCGAAGTAGATGCCGAAACCGTTCAGCATCAACACGCTCATGACAAATACCCAACTCGCCGTCTTGCCAATCGTCTTTCGCACCAGTTCCTGCATCAGAAACAACGACACCAATCCAAGAAAACAACCCGTCCAGGCAAAAGATACCAATGTGATCAAGTCGAACCAGAGAGGCACGCCGCGGTTTTGTTTCAGATGAATGATGTCCGTTATCAGATACGGCGCATTGGGCAGAAAGAGCAGCCAGAGCACGGAAAAACCTATGATCGGCAACCAGCGCAATCGCGTGGGCAGATGATTCAGGTTATAAGCGACAATTGCTCCCAGCAGCGGCAACCACGCCAGAAACAGATTCCATATCAGCCATGTTTGCGGCGTCGTACTGTAATGCCAGGCGCGCAAAGCCAACAAACCAAGACATAACAAAGTGGCCAGAGACAACGACGTGAGAACCGCAAGCTGTCTTTGATAAGATTTGTAAACGGAAAAAGAGGAATTGTGTTTAACGCTTGTACTCATGAAAACCTCGTATGTGTGTTCGGGACACGCCAAGAGATTAACATGAGGCAAGCGGCGGAGAAACACTTCGATTACTCGTACCTGAGCGCAATCATCGGATCAACTTTGGTCGCTCGTCTGGCCGGAACATAACAGGCCACAATTGCCGCAACCGCCAGCACAACAACCACCAGCGTAAAAGTCAAAGGGTCGGTGGCATTGACGCTGAATAACAGGCTTTGCATCAGACGGGTCAAAATCATCGCGGCAACCAGACCGACAGTTACGCCAATCGCCACCAACTGCATTCCCTGCCGGACGATCAAATGAAGCACATCGTTTGATTGCGCGCCGATCGCCACTCGAATTCCAATTTCATGAGTGCGCTGCGCAACTGAATAACTCATCACCGCGTACAAACCGACGGCGGCCAGCAACAAAGCGATTCCGGCAAAGATGCCGAACAAAGTCATGGCAAATCGTCGCGTCGCCACCGACAACGAAACCTGCTCTGCCATGGTGGTCAAATTTGAAAGGGCAATTTCCGCGTCAACCTGTTTGATCAGGCTGCGAACCGTTGCAAACGAATTCTCGGGATCGGATTTCGTTCGCACGACAAAGATCGGCGAAAAGGGCGGAGAAGTCAGGTGATGACGATACATCTCCGGTCGCGGTTCGATGTCCAATGCCAGATGACGAACATTGCCGACCACGCCGACGACGGTGATCCAAGGGTTTTGATCCGAATTCGGACCCGCCCGGAATCTTTTGCCAATCGGGTCTTCGCCGTTCCAGAAACGCGCGGCCATCGCTTCGTTGATAACGGCAGTCAGAGGTTGATTCGGCGAGTAATCCTGGTCATTGAAGACACGTCCTTTGATCAGCGGAATGCCCATCGTCCGAAAGTAATCATTGCTGGCGCGGCGAAAATCCGTTTCCAGTCGTTGGCCTTCAGGCACGGGCTTTCCTTCGACCGACACTACAGTGGTGATGTTGTTGTTGGCCGGACTGAACAACGGCAATCGAGTGGCAATTCCGATTGAAGCCACATCGGGCAGACTCTTCAATCGCTCTTCGATTTGTCTGTAAAACTCGATTCGTTGTTGTGGCTGAGCGAATTTCGTCTGCGGCAAACTGGCGTTGAAAATCATCATGTTTTCCGTCGCGTATCCGGGATTGACATCCAGCAACCGAATGAAGCTTTTGATCAGCAATCCGGCTCCGGTCAGCAAAACCAAAGCCAGCGCCATTTCGCCTGCAACCAGAGCGGCGCGCAATCTTTGCTGACGCCAGCCTGCCGATGCGCCTCTTGCGTTTTCTTTCAGCGACTCGCTAACAGCCGAACCAGACGATTGAAAAGCCGGAGCCAATCCGGCAACGATTCCCGTCAGAAATGAAATCAGCAATGCGAACGCCAGCACAAATCCGTCAACGCTGATGTTCGATTGGCGCGGTATATTTCCGGGACTCATCGCCAGCAGAAAATCAATTCCCCAAATCGCCAACAGCGTTCCTGCTGCTCCGCCGACAATTGCCAGCAAAACGCTTTCAATCAGCAATTGGCGAATCAACCGCCAACGGCTTGCGCCCAAAGCCGAACGAATAGCCACTTCTTTCTGACGCACGGAAGCCTGAGCCAGCATCAAACTGGTAACGTTGACGCAGGCAATCAGCAAGACGAAGACGACCGCTCCGAGCAAAGCCCACAACAGCGTTTGAATTTTTCCGGTGATCTGTTCATGCATTTTGACCAGCCGAATGCCAATGCCCGTGTTGCTGTTCGGAAATTGCCGCTCCAATTGGCGAGCGATACTGGCCATTTCGGTTTGCGCCTGATCAATGCTCGCCCCGTCTTTCAATTTACCGACGACGTTGAACAAACGCACCGCTCGACCATTGCCTATGATCGGATTTTGAGCCAGCGGCAACCATATTTCCGCCGGTTCAAGAAATTGAAAATCCGCCGGAGCAATGCCGATGATGGTTACAGGATTGCCGCCCAAACGAATCGCCTGTCCGATCAAATCCTGTCTTCCGCCGAATTGCTGCTGCCACAACGAATAACCCATTACCGCTACAGGCGCGACGCCGGATTTATCTTCATCCTCGGTGAAGAATCTTCCCAGATGAGCTTTTACGCCGAGCATGGAAAACAGATTGGCCGAAGCGAACATCCCGAAAATCTGCTGCGGTTCAGAACCGCCGGACATATTGAACGACCAGCGCGGGCTGGCCGCGGCGATCTGCTGAAAATGCTGCCGCGCTTGCTGAAAATCTCTGAAATCGTCGAACGAAGCCGGAGCCGTGTCGCGTTGTTCTTTCGGATTGGTTCCCCAAATCATCACCAACCGATCAGGATCGTCGTAAGGAAGCGGCCTGAGCAATACTGCATTGACGACGCTGAAGATTGCCGTTGTCGCTCCTATTCCCAAAGCGAGAGTCAGAACCGCCACCAAAGTCAGAACGGGACGCTTGACCAGCATCCGCCACGCAAAGCGCAAGTCTTGCCACAACGATTCCATAATTTTTCTCCTCTCAAACGAAAAGTCGGCGGGATTCGATAATGACAAGCCAACCCAATCCTCGTGCCAAAACAAGCCAGTATTTAAGCTGTTGCGGTCAATGAATTTGAAAAAAGTGTCGGCAGGAAAATGATCAGCGGAGTGTTCGTTTGCGGGATTCGTTGTTCCCAAAAGCGGCGAGTTTCAACCCCTGGCCGCTTGCGGCTGACGCCAGGCAAACCAGCCGTGAATGGTCAGAGCAATCAGCGCGAGCAACAACAGCAACCAGACAATGCTGCGATATTCCCATTGCAAAGAAGGAGCTTTCGCCCAATTGCCCCACTGGCCTGAAGTGGCTGCGGTCAAATCGGATTCTTCGCGCGAAATGGCGTTGGCCGCGAAAACATATTTCCATTTTCCGGCGCTGATTTTGTATTCGCCTGCAAGGTCTGCTCTGATCGTCACCGCGCCATCGCGCACTGCAAGCTGTCGTGATTTCTGTTCCGGGTCAGTGACCGTCACCGATTGAATGTCGCCGCCAACAACCAGATTGGCTTCACCGCCTAACAGCACATTCGACTGTCGCATTCCAGGCGCAACGCTTGCCCGCCATGCAATCAGATTCCAAATCAAAATCGGCCAGTTCGGAGTTTCCTGCAAAGTCGAAAGCGCCGGGTTCAATCTCAATCGAAATTCGTGGCGGCCTGCGCGTACGACATCGGTCAGCAAAGCGATGTTACCGGCAGTGACGATTGGCGTTCCCGGAATCTCGGCGTTCCCCGCTCCCCAAACCGTCCCGCCAAGCGAAAGCCCTTCGGTCAATGGGTTCGCACGATCAACGACGAACGGTCCAAGATAACTGCTAGCGCCGGATTCGTTGATGATTTGTAACGTCCACGCTTCCGCGTCGGAAGCCTGAGCGTCAGATTTGTCAGTAATGATCAATTCAGGCCTTTCCGAATCCAGTCGAGCTTGCGAAGCGGATTCAATCGCCTTCTCCACCAACTCGCGCAGCCTCGCGTCATTCAACCGCAAATCAATTCGAACCGTCTTGACGGCTTCGGGCATCAACACGATTTCGTTATCAACCTTCAATGCGTCATCGCCAAGTTTTGCCCAAAACGGCAATCCATTATCCGCGACGAGAGTTCTGGTAATTCGTATGGATTCTTTTGCGCCCAGATTTACAGGCTCAGGATCATATGGCGCGATTGTTTCGATCTCTAAAACTGAGCTGATTGATTTGTTGGAAAGGTTGGTAATTTCCAGCAAGACGCGCCCTTCTTCGCCGCGAGTTGATCTTGTCGCCGAAGTGAAAGCCAGGTTTGGTTCGGACGAACCGAATGCCCACCATTGCAATCGGCTGTCGCTGACTTCTTGCGCCGGAGCATGATCAGTGACAACCAAAACTCTGGCGCGATTGCCGCCAAGTTCAAACGCCAGGGCAATCGCATCTTCGAGCTTTGCGGTAATTGATCCGCACTTCCAGTTCTGCAATTGGCGGATCGCCTGCTCGACGTTTCCAATCGTTTCGCCCAGAAGCTGCGGCGTTTCGCCCGCCAGCACGAATCGAAGCGGTTCGTAGCGGTTCGATTTCAGCTCGCGCTCAATCGCTTGAATTGCTCTGCCACGCACGTTGCTCGATCCGTCGCCACCGGCCAACATCGAAAACGAATCGTCCAGCACAACAACCAATGGCCTAGCCGTGTCGCCTGATTTCATTAGTGGGTTTGCCGCCGCCATCGCCAGCAGCAAAATCACCAGCAGTTCCAAAAAGAACAGCAGTGGCGTTTGCAGTTTGTGCAGTTGTTGACCGCCATCCCATCGCTGCTTTTCGTCCAGCCAGAACAGCAGACTGGAAACCTGCCGCTCTTTCGCCCGGTTCCGCAACCAGTAAATCGCCAGCAGCAATGGCACTGCCAGCAAAGCGAGGAACGCCAATGGGAAAGTGAAGACAGGCATTGCAGTAAGAGGAGCGGTAGCGACTCGGTGCAGTACGAGGAGCGGTAGCGACTCGGTGCAGTACGAGGAGCGGTAGCGACTCGGTGCAGTACGAA
>CAYRQB010000231.1:0-1800 GCA_964426025.1 uncultured Heliomicrobium sp. | reverse complement strand
AGCGGTAGCGACTCGGTGCAGTACGAGGAGCGGTAGCGACTCGGTGCAGTACGAAGAGACTGATAGCGACCCGGTTGATCTCGAAGCTTCACCCGCGCGCTACCGCTTGCGGTACTGAACCGGCGTCGCCGAACGGCGCGAAGTGTTTGCCGAAATGGATTTCAAGCATGTCGTAATAAACGCCTTCGTGCCGTCGCAACGTCGAGAAGAACGGTTCGCGGAAATCCGCGTGATGGAGCACCGACCCAAACGTGACGTGCAGAATTTCCCGCGCGTGAAAATCGTCGAGCAATGTCGTCAGCTTGTCGTTGGGCAGCTCATCAACGTTCGCCATCTTCGCGACTTCGGCTGACACGTGATAGCTGGCGCGATCAATCGGATAGCGCTCCCTGGCAAACGCCACTATGTCGCGGAACAGCGCGGGATTGACTTTACCGATGGCGCGCAAAGCTTCCAGATAGCTGGTTCCGGCGGTTTTCAGATGAACCAGTTCGCCGGCCACGCGCGAAGCAATCGGATAGACGCTGAATTTGTCCGAACCGGAATGCAGGCTCAGCTTGTAAGGCCCGAAGGATTTCGACACGGCCAGATGCTGTGCGAAGGATTTTTCAAACTCGGCCAGATCGCCTATGTAATCAACACCCTTTTCAAAATCGCCGACGTAACGCGGAGCCAGGCTGACCCATTTGACGCCCAGTCGTTTCAATTCGTGAGCGATGTAAATGTGTTCGGCCAGCGTCGTCACCGTCTCGGTTTCGTCAACGCTCATTTCCAACTCGAAGGCTTTGCCGTTCATCACTCGTTCCAGATGGCGATACATCTTCACCGTATGAGCAACCACGCGACCATATTTGGCGACGGCTCGCAGCAATTCTTCTTCGCTGATGGTGACGGCAAAATCGCCGAGGTCAATCTTCCTGCTAAGCGCGGCTTCGGTCGCTTCCCAATTCGTTTCGAGCGCAGACCAATCCAGCGCGGCGATTTTCTGTTTCAGAACATCAACCGGAGCGGTGTTGGCTTCGTTGTCTACGTGATCGCCTGGATCAATAGTGTAGAAAGTAAATCCGGCGGCGGCGCACGAATCAATGTCGGCAGTGTTTTTCAAATGATCAGCGTCGGCTCCGAAACCGTCGCGCCAACCTTCCTGAAAGATTCCCCACATCGCTTCGTCCATCACCTGTTGAGGCGTTCGACCCGTGCGAGCGTTTTCGCGAATGGATTGCTGAGCCAGAATCGGCGCCATCGTCGAATTGCGAATCGCGCGGATGTGACCCGGCGTGGCCAATCCCAACCGGTCTCCGCAACCGGCGGACTTTTCCAAACCAAGCGGTTTCGGCACAAGGAAAGGCAAAATCGAACGCAAGGCCGCAGCATTCGCCGCCGAAGTTTCACCCAGCGTCAGCATCAATGATTGATCGCCCAAAACGATTTCCGTCGGCGTTCCATCAAACTTGCGATGCAGTTCAGATTTTGCCGACAGCGCGCCGAGGTTTTTCCGTTCGCCATCGCGCGCCAGAAAGAATATGGCGTTGTGCGTTGCCGTGATCGAACGCGAATACACCTGCTGGCCGGTGATTTCGTCTAACTCCTCCGCAATCCTGTTAGCCTCGTTTTCCGGCAAAGGTTCGGCCAGAACAGAAGTCTGCAAATAATTCAGCAATCTCTCGCTCATTGATCTTTTCTCCTTGAAAGCCTGGGTAGGACAATCCGCCAGATCGTCCTATTGTTCGCCCACTGATTTACAAATCGGTTTGGTTGATGACGCGATGAAGCTTACGACAAGACGATTGGTAAAACCAG
>CAYRQB010000230.1:0-9977 GCA_964426025.1 uncultured Heliomicrobium sp. | reverse complement strand
GGTATGTCCGATTCAGCTACCAACTCGTCCTGTGGCAGAGCCTTTCCGGTTTCAGTCCACGTTTGTGCGAAGGCCTCTTCGATGTCCGCCACCGCCGGGCCAATGACTTCAACGCCAGTATCGCGCCATCCTTCGACGCCTTTGTCAGGATAACCAACCCACATTTGTCCGACGCACAGACCTGCGACGTAACCTACGTTGCCGTCAACCGCCAGCAATTTGCGATGGTCTCGGCCAAGCCAACTCAGCGGGCTGTCAATTCGCGGCGGATTGAAACAGCGAACATCAACACCCGCGCGCATTAACCTTCGCCAGAATTTATTGGATGTCGCCGTCAGTCCTCCCATCCAATCGTAAATCAACCTGACGCGAACTCCCTCGCTGGCTTTTTCCATCAGAGCTTCGGCGAAGGCCAGTCCCTGATCGTCTTCGTGGATGATGTAGCTTTCGAAATGAATATGCTTACGGGCTGAGCGAATGGCTTCAAGCCAGGCGGGGTAATTTTTTTTGGCGTCTTTCAACAACCTGACGCGATTGCCATGGACAAGCGGAGCGCCAGCCGTCCTGGCGAAAGCCTGCTCGGCCTGTATGCGAAACGAGAATGTTGAACCTGCTTTTTTGCCTTTCATAATCGGAAAATAGGATCGGCCTTTTTCATCTGATAGTTCATCCAGCCTAATTGACCCTTCGCTGGAAATTTGACCACTCACAGAGCGGGTAATGCAACCGGCTTTCGCTCAAAATGAATTTTGTCGGCGCATTCAACGCTGTTAAGCTGACGCCGAACTATTTTTAAGGGCGTTACGAATAATTCAAAAAGCAATTGCTTGAGTGAAAAGGAACAGAAGAATTAGCCATTAACCATCAGCCATTAACCATTAACAGACAGGGGGAATGTTTTTCTGCCCTGACCGATAATGGGTAATGGTTAGTGGCTGATGGCTAATTTCGTTTCCTATCCATAGGAAATCCGACAGAGTCTATTTACAGAAAGGCGAATGATTGCATGCCGCTGCTTGTAAGCGCCAAAGACACGCATCTTCATCGTTACCGGCAAATCGCCGAAACGCTGGCCAAACATGGCTTCGGCTTTTTGCTCAGCCTGTTGGGGCTTGACCGTTTTTTGCCATTTCATCTGGAATTGAGCGGGCAATCTTCCGGAAGTGTTTCGCTGACGCCGCCGCAACACATCCGCGCGACGATGGAAGAACTCGGAACGACGTTCATCAAGCTCGGCCAATTGCTTTCCACTCGACCGGATTTGTTGCCGCCGGAATACCTGCTGGAATTCGCCAAATTGCAGGACGAAGCTCCGCCGTTCGACGCCGACGTAGCCATTGAAATCGTCGAGATGGAACTGAACCAATCTATCGAATCCGTGTTCGCGCATTTCGACCGCAAGCCGATGGCCGCGGCTTCAATCGGCCAGGTTCACGCCGCTCGATTGCAGGACGGAACCGAGGTCATAGTCAAAGTCCGTCGTCCTGACGTTGTCGAACAGGTCGAAGAAGATTTGGAAATCCTGCACAACATCGCCGCCGCTATGAACCGCCGCTGGGAATTCGCCAAACGTTACGACCTGTTGGGATTGGTTCAGGAATTTGCGCTGACACTGCGAGCTGAACTGGATTACATTCGCGAAGGCCAGAATGCTGAACGATTCGCCGCCAACTTCGTCGGTGACAAAACCGTTCACATTCCGCGCATCTACTGGGACACGACGACCTCGCGAGTGCTGACTCAGGAACGAATTCGAGGCGTCAAAGTCAGCGAACTGACCGCGCTGGACAAGTTCGGCATTGACCGCCGCGAACTGGCCAAACGCGGGACTCAGGCGATTCTGAAGATGATCTTCGAGGACGGCTTTTTCCACGCCGACCTGCATCCGGGGAATTTTTTCGTCGAACCCGGAGGCGTTTTCGGATTGGTGGATTTCGGTATGGTCGGCGCAGTGGACGAAAAGACTCAGGATTATCTGGCCAATCTGATTCTGGCTTTGTCGCGGCAGGATTTCGACCGGCTGACCGAATCGGTGCTGGAACTGGAAATCGTCAAACATCGCGTGGATCGCAACGAATTGCGCCGCGATCTGGAACATCTGGTCAAACCTTATTTCGGTTTGCCGATTGGCGAAATAAAGCTGGCGCCGCTGTTCAACGAAGCCTTCGCCATCATACGCCGTCATCGCTTGCACATTCCGCCGCATCTGGCTTTGCTGGTCAAAACCATCATCATCACCGAAGGCATTGGGACGCGGCTCGATCCGGAATTCCATCTGACCGAAGTCATCACTCCGTACGCCGACCAATTGATGCTGCGATTGTTTTCTCCGCGCCGCCTGGTCAAAAAGCTGGGGCAGGCTGGCGTGGATGTCGCTCGCCTGGGAGTCGAAATTCCTCAACAGCTTCGGTACATACTGACTGAAATCGAACGTGGCGGATTCGAAGTCGGCATGAAACCCGGCACGTTTGAACCACTGATCACTCGGCTGGAAAGTCTGGCCAACCGCATAGTGCTCGGCGTCATCGCGGCGGCATTCATCGTAGGGCTGGCCGTTCTGCTGTCGGTTTACCGTCCGCCGGGCTGGGAACGCTGGGCCGGGACGATGTTCGCCGTCGGCTTTTTCTTTGCTGTGCTGCTGGGCATTTATCTGGCGTGGAGCATTCTGCGCTCAGGCGGATCGAAGAGCGATTGATAAATTGCGCTGATTTTAGATACTTCGTCATGAAATTGTTGCCATTACTGGCAAGATATTTTTGACGAATCGCTGAAAGCCGCTCCTAGAGCTGGTTTCAGCGCGATTTCTAAGTCGTCCAACTTTTCAAAAATTCGCTCGTTTGGTTCCGGCTTGTCCGGGTTGGGATATCTACAAGCGATGATTACTGCGATTCGGCCTGAGGCTGGGCGGAGGAAAGCGATTGTTGGATTGCTTGTTGGATTTCCGCTCGAACCAATTCTTTCACTCCCTGGGCAGAGAGCCATTCGCGCAGAGCTTGGTTGATCAACTGTTCGTGGCTTTGATCTTCGGTGGCGAGTTGGCGAAATTCCTGAAGCAAGTCTTCATCAATCCGAACTGCCAGCCGAGTCATTGCAGCGTCAAATCGACGTTGGCGGTCGGCAGTACCCCGGAGAATCTTTGCTGGGTCAGGTGGCGTTTCTCGCGTGTAAGCCTGGTAATCAAAATTGTCATCTTCCGTAGTACTCATCAATCCATCTCCCTTCGGCATCGTAAGCGGTAATAACTCGGTAAAGAGGTAAATCCTGCTCGGTGTAAACGACAATCAACAATCGCTCCCAAGGAGTTTTGCCGACCCAGAGCCAGCGATCTTCGTGTTCGACAAGTGCGGGAACCTCGTATCCAACAGGATCATCAAAGGCAGCGACGACTTCATAAAAATTGACATTGTGCTTCGCAGCTACGGCTCTATATTTCACTTCATCCCACACAAACCCTATATCCATCTTCCGCTCCAATGAATGCCGCTCTTAATGAGCAAATTATACGGCTATATTTGGCGCTCAGCCAATACGAGCCAATCTTTTAAGACTTCAAGTCTTTTTGATTTACCTTCCCGAACCAACCTGGAAATCTGCCGCTTCACCGAAAGGCAGTTTGATTCCACTGGCGCGAATGGGCAGTGATTCGGCGGGTTGGAAGCTGTCGTTCAACAGAAAGACTTTGTTGACAGAATTCAGTTCGCATTGAGCGGAGGTGACTTTGGCGATTTCTTCCTTCGAGCGTGGATTGCCGCTGAGGTCGCAGCGAGCGGCCAGGCGTTCGATCTTTTTCAGCGTCGCGCCTTTCGGCAAACGAATCGTCGTGCGGAAATAACCGCTGCGTTCGATCTTGTAAGAGTTGATGCCGAAATCGGAAGTGTACCAGCGAGGGTCGCCTTTCAGTTTGACGGCGAAGCTGATCAATGCGCCGTTCTGCTGGTTCGATGCGGCGTCAATGTAAAGATAGCTGCGCAAATCGCCGATGCGCGCGCCCAGAGTGCGTTCGGTAGTGATCTTGCCTTCGCGCGTCATTTCTTCGGCCATCACTGTGTAAGTCCACGGATGCTGATCCATCACCCATTCGCGCGAATTGCGGCTGAGGTCAACGCCGATTGGCCGCAATGCAAATCGCATTTCGGAATCGCCTTCGTCGCTGAAATTGTTGTTGTCGGATTTGGTCAGGAACAACGGATGATCGGCTTCGCGCTTGCCCTGAAAAGTTTTGGTTTCGTGATTGACTCCCTGATAAGTCGAGCCGACGACTTTGCCCGAAGCGTCGAGTTGAACATCAACCACCCATTCGATGTCGGTCGTTCGTCCCCACCGAGCCATCAAGGCTGCGGTTTGAGTTCCGCCGTCTTCGTTGCTGAAAATCGCCGTGTAACGATAAGTCGTCAACGAGCCTTCGCGCAGAGTTTCGTAATACATCAGCAACGGCACGTCGCTGAATTTGCCAATCGAGTTTGGCCGGGCGAAGAGAATCGGCGCGTGAGCGATGGCCTGAAATTCAGGATGCGAGCGATCGAGCAAAGTGATTCTGGCGTCGGCGATGTTGATCGTCGCGGCTTTGGCGGCGGACTGCTGACGATTGAATTCGACACGCAAACTGTGTTCGCCCGCCGCAACCCGACCAAGCAGCAAGCGGTAAGTGAATTGCTTCGCTCCGGCGAAGAGAATCAAGTCTTGATGCTTTTGTCCGTCAACTAATATCGAAGCCGTCGCCGCCTCGCTGCCGGATATTTCCCACGAAGTTCCGGGCGATGAAGCTGTCAGATCAAGCATAGCTTCCGATTCAGCCGTGGCCGTGAATTTCTTTTCCAGAAGCGTTTTAGCCGAAGCGAAAGAGAAGTTCACGGCTAATAGCAAAAAGACGAGGACGATTTTTGAAAGCATTCGTTTCACTGTGTTCATTGCGGCCATTCTGTTTTCGGTCGAAAGTTGTAAGGCAGAAAGTATTGATTGATCGTTGCGCTGTTCCAGCGCGAGACTCGCGCCATTTTGTTTTTCGTCAGCCACAAACGCGTATCAACCAAACGCGAGAAGTTGACGAAATCGTTCCACGATCCGTTGAATTTGCGCGGCCATCCCAACCGCAAACCGAGCGGATGATCCGGCAAACGGCGACCTTCTTCGGCCAGCTTGCGGTAAGTTCCTTCCTGATATTGTTTGAGCGTGATCGGTTGATTGACGGGATAATATTTTCGCTCGACATCTCCGCCGGTGGCGATGATCGGCATTTCTTCCCAACCGGCAAGCAGCGAACCGTGTTTGCCCCATTGAACATTGATGCGCGGACGCATGCCGTTTCGTTTGGCGTCGCTGATTGCCGCTTCGCCTCCGGCCAGAATGCGACCGTGGAAATATGTCCAGACTTGTTCGATGGTTTTTCGGTCAGAGGCAAACTGAACCCAGACGACTTCGTGATCGCAAGGGTCGTTGTCTTCCGGAAAATCTATGTCGTCTTCCCAGAAGAAGTGGTAAGCGATCAATCGTTCGGTTGGATGCAGAATCGCCGCAAAATCCTTGAGCGGGAAAAATTCCGTCGGCGTCGCGTAAGCGCGCGGAGCAAAGCGTCGAACCGTCGCCCATTCTTCGGCTGTCAGTTCGCGCGGAGCATCCAGCTTCAAAGCTTCGGCATATTCGCGGCTGGCGTCGTCCAGACAGCGTCGCAGGTGATGCTCTACTCCTAGCTTGTGATGAGCTTCGGCAGTTTCAGATTGTTGCCTGAGTAATTGATCGTTGTTGGCGTGACAAGCTGCCAGCTTGTCGCACCCAATTTCCGTAAAGCTGCTGGCAGCGAAAATTGCTGCCGTGCAAATAAAGATAGTCAGAATTTGTCTTCTCATTTTCAGCGCCGTTTGCCGGTCGGCGAACCTGCCAACTGTTTGTTCAGTTCATGAACCTTGCCGATGATCTTCTCTTCGATTGCAGGCGTGTACGGTCCTGGCAGATCGTAATAGATCATCGAATCAATCACTTCGTAACCGCCTTCGTCATACATTCGCGCCGACGGAATATATGAGCAAAGATCGTTGCTGTAACCGGCAACCCAGGTATTGCTGCCAAGTTCTTTTTTCAATCGAAGCGAATAATCGGTGACGACTTCGCCTGCCAGAGCGACCAGCTTCAAATCTCCGATCTGCAAAATCTGAATCGTGTACGGATATTCGGACATGATTTTGCCGTTGCGTTCCAGCTTGGCCAGCCAGCGTTCAGCGTGGCGGCGGCGGAAAGAGTTTTGGTCTTTCAATCGCGCTTGCCATTCTTCTTTGCTCGGCGTAGTCGCAAAAGGAATCATCACTCCGCCGATGACGGATTTGATCCCGCCCGTAACCGGCGTCATCGAAGCCGTCAAAACCTGATCAACTGCTTTTGCCAATTCGTCGCCATGCTGCTGGGCAAGTTCCAGTTTGCTTCGCGGATAAGGATTGATGTCCGCGCCGCATCCGGCAACGAACAAAGCCATCGCGCCGGGGTGAGCTTTTTCGATGGCTTCCTGCGCAAAGCCCGAGTAATCGCCGCTGAATTCGTAAAACTCGCCGGTCAGCGTTGTGTTGTGACAGGCGTAACCGAACATCGCTCCGCGCAATTTGCCGTCGGCAGATTCGACTTTCAACACTGGGACTTCCTTGTCCACCGCGCCTTCGCGATTGACGCCGATGGCGATGGTTCCGTTCGGACGTTTTTCGCGGCGGTTCATGGCGAATTGCGCCGAACCTCGTCCGAAGGAAAGTCTGGCAGGAGAAGAATCCTTGACCGCATCGCTGATCAGCTTCAGCAGTTTGTTTTTGAGTTGATGCGTGTAATCAGCTACGGCTTTTGACTGTGAAGCGTCAAGGTCGTAAGCCCCGGCCAGCGAACTGTCGAGCGTCGGTCCGGTGTGAGTGTGCGAAGAGTTGAAAAGAATCTGCCCACGCTTCAAACCGTAGCTTTTATTGGCATGCTCGGAAATTTCTGAAGTCAGCGCGCGAGGCAGGCCGAGCAGGTCGGTTGTCACGATTACGACTCGATTGCCTCTGCTGTCGGTGATGGCAATCGCTTTGGCGTACAAGTCGTGAATCTCGCCTTCGGACGGTTTGTTGCGCGAAGCGTAACCGGCCATCCAGGTCGGTTTGTCGGGCGTGATGACGACTTTGGCCAAACCGGCCTTGTAACTTTCAGGCTGCTTTGCTTTCTGAGCCTGTTGCGAGGCAGGCGCGATAACAAGCAATGACAGCGGTAAAACGATCAGGCAAAAACGAAGCAGGTTTTTCATCTGTTCTTTCTCCATCGGGAATTGGAGCGCGAGCATCCTGCTCGCATGGTGTCGCGGGCATCTTGCCCGACAGATCCAATCCAAATTTTGTTGGGGTAAACGCTTTGAAGCGGGATTACGATAACGAAGTCTGACACAGATTGAAAACCTTTCCGTGAAAATCTGCGAAAGCAGTTGGCGACAATCGGATGCTTATGCAAAAGAAACAATGTGTGATCATTGGCGGAGGGCTTGGAGGTTTGGCCGTCGCACTGCGGTTGGCAGCGAAAGGTCATGCTGTCACGGTTTGCGAACAGGGAGCGACATTCGGCGGTAAGATGAATTTGTGGCAAGAGCGCGGTTTTCGTTTTGACACCGGGCCATCGTTGATCACAATGCCGTGGATTTTCGCAGAGTTATTTTCGGACGTTGGCAGCGACATGAAAGAACATCTGGAGCTAACGCAGGTTCATCCGATCAGCGATTACATTTACCCGGATGGAACCAGATTCAGCTATTCGGCTTCGATGCCGGAATGGATAAAGACGCTGAAGAATCTGGACGCGCGTGACATTGATGGATTCCTGCGCTTCATCAAACTGGGAGCGCAGCTTTACGAAGTCTCAAAGGGCACTTTTCTTCGACGCCGTCCGACCGATTGGCCTCGCGTGACGGACGCTTCCGCGTTGAAGCACATGCCGTGGAGGTATGGCTGGGGCAATTATCACAAGACAGTCGCCGCACATTTCAACAGCCCGCATCTGCGACAGCTTTATGATCGTTACCCGACTTACGTTGGCTCGTCGCCTTACAAATCGCCCGCAACCTTGGCGGTGATTCCTTATATCGAATATTCGTTCGGCGGATGGTATATCAATGGCGGTTTGTATCGAATCGTTCAAAGCCTGCTTGATCTGGCCAGGCAAGCCGGAATCAGCTTGCTGACAAATGCGCGGGTGGACAGGATCGAAAATTCCAACGGAAAAGTTTCAGCCGTTCAATTGTCCGATGGCCAGAGAATCGCCGCCGATTTTGTAGTGATGAATGGCGACGCTTCTTTCGTGCCGCAAATGCTGGGCGAAAAGGGAAGTAGTGCAAGTCAGAATGGCTTGCCGCACGTTGAGCGTTCGATGTCGGGTTTTGTCATGCTGTTCGGTGTGCGACGAACGATGCCGGAATTACATCATCACGCAATTTACTTTTCGGCGGATTACAAACGCGAGTTCGACGAGTTGTTTGAAGAGCGAAAGTTTCCGGCTGATCCGACCGTTTATGTCAACGCCCCAAGCCGCAGCGACCGCTCAGTCGTTCCAGGCGAAGGCGAAACGCTTTTTGTGATGGCCAATGCCCCGGCCAACGATTATGACGAATGGGGCGAAGAAGCGATTGCCGAAGCTCGCCGAAGAGTCTTTGCGCGATTGCGAGCCAGCGGTTTTCCAGACATTGAAAACGAAATCGTCGTCAGCGATGTTTTCACGCCGAAGAAAATCGGCTCGCGTTACCTGATGCCGGGCGGAGCGATTTACGGAACGCATTCTCACGGATGGAAGCATGCTTTTCTGCGCCCGCCGAACAAAGATAGAAAAATGAAAGGCCTGTATTACGTCGGCGGCAGCACGCATCCGGGTGGAGGCACTCCGACGGTTCTGCTGTCGGCGCAAATTACCAGCGAGTTGATCGAAAGATATGAAACTGCCTGAGTTGAAAAAACATCACTTGCCGCTGGCGGCTTTGGTCATGGCCTATGTCGTGATGTGGGTTGGCGGCGTCGGGCATTACACGCTGATCGGCGGCCCGCCATTGGATGCTCCGTGGGCTGCTGCGCTGTTTTTATTTCTGGCAGGATTGATCGTCGCCGTCACTTCGGCAAGAAAAGATTTGATTGGGCTTTTACTGGCGGCGACGTTTGGGTTGATTGCCGAAATCATAGGCGTGCATTTCGGATTTATATTCAGCCCTTATCGTTACACTTCGGTGTTGCAGCCTCAGTTGTTCGGAGTCCCGTTGGTGATGCTGAGCGCCTGGATGGTTCTGTTAGCTTATGTGCGGCAGATGCTCGCCGGGTTGAATCTTGCAGTCTGG
Source organism: uncultured Heliomicrobium sp. (assembly GCA_964426025.1). Classification (GTDB taxonomy): domain Bacteria; phylum Acidobacteriota; class Blastocatellia; order RBC074; family RBC074; genus RBC074. The sequence goes on along the minus strand of CAYRQB010000230.1, from coordinate 664 downwards.
CTCGAAGCGATTCTTGCCGCGGCGTGGATGACGGCGATTGATCTGGTGATTGATCCGCTGGCTGCCAACCAGCTTGGATACTGGCGATGGGAAAAAGCCGGAGCTTATTACGGAATACCGTTTCACAATTTTGTCGGTTGGTTTGTCGTCAGTCTGATTATCTTCGCCGTCGTTCGGCGACGTTGGCGTGATAATGTTTTCGCTCGCTATGTCGGATTGAGCATTGTGATTTTCTTTTCCGCCATCGCCATGTCTTATGGCTTGTTGATTGCGGCTGTCATCGGCGGGTTGTTGTGCTTGATTCATCTGGCGATGATGAAGCCGATCAGGGAAAATGGTTTTCTTCGAACGCCCGGAGATTCGCGAACCTGAGACGGCCAGGCTCAACTTCTTCGCTGTGAAGTTTGCATCATTCCATCTTCAAACTTATACTTCGCGCGTCTCCGCATCAGTAATTCCAACAGTTTCAACCTTCACATATGGCTCGTGATGGCGGCTTCGTCTGCCGTCTGAATGGAAGTTACTGTGAACATCAGATATGAACCGCTGCAAATTTCAGGCGGAAAAATTTCCGACTGGGATTGCGGCAACCACTCACTCCACAGCTAACGCATGAAAATTACCGTACTGAAAGAAACAGACCCAGCAGAAACCAGAGTCGCTT